>CAYSXO010000554.1:1176-1505 GCA_964434995.1 uncultured Sphaerobacteraceae bacterium | reverse complement strand
TTCGAGGAGCAGCACGCCCGGAACACGGTCAAAACCGCCGCCTGACGACTGTCCGGCCCGAGGGGCCCACTCCAGTCCCGGTTCACCCGGTCGAGCGGACAGGGTGCTGCCTTGTCGCTGATCGTGGTTCTCACCGATTTTCCTCGAACAACCCCCTTCAGACCCATCTGGCGCATCAGCCGGGCGACGGTGCAGCGGGCCACGCCGATCCCGTCGCGGCCCAGCTGCCGCCAGACCTTGCGCACCCCGTAGACCCGGAAGTTCGCCTCCCAGACACGCCGGATCTCGCCGCGAAGGGCGGCGTCCCGGCGCACACGCGGCGGCGCCTT
>CAYSXO010000554.1:0-1126 GCA_964434995.1 uncultured Sphaerobacteraceae bacterium | reverse complement strand
GCGGTCGAGCTCCGCCTGGGCAAAATACGCGCTCGCCTTGCGCAGGATCTCGTTCGCTTGCCGCAGCTCGCGGACCTCGCGCTCCAGCGCCCTTCAGCCGCGCCTGCTCGTCCGTCGACAGACCGGCCCGCTCGCCCCGGTTACGCGAGGCTTGGCGTACCCACAGGCGCAGCGTCTCGGGCGTACAGCCCACCTTCTCCGCGATCGACCGCATCGCCGCGCACTCCGAGGCGTGCTCGCTCGCATGCTCGCGCACCATGCGCACCATGCTGACCGCACGCTCACGCAGCTCGGTCGGGTACGGCTTCACCGGCTTCTTCGTCGTCTCCATGGCCCCACTCTCTCAAACGTCAGGGCCTCCGGCAAACCCGGCGCGGTTCAGTCCGCCAACGAAATCCTTGCTTCTGTCAAACGCTTCTGTCGGCGAACACAGGAAACTCTAGGCCGCGAGCTTTAGATACAGGTGACTAGAGCCGGCGATGGGTGTCAAGGTAAACAATCGGGAACGCCTCGGCGCACCCAGCTTCAGCGGACTAAATAGCGGAACAGGTTCCTTCATCCCGCCGATGTTAGGGCTGCCCGCGCCGCCTTAAGTCGCCTTGGTCTGGCAATCCCCTCAAGTAGGTTTCCCCTGACAACCCCTTGTCGGCATGTCCGACACCGCCTACAGTCTGACTTGGTTAGTCAGAACAGTGGTGCGGAAGCAATGTCGACCATGCGAGGAAAGAGGGCGACGCCTGAGGGGCATCGGCCGGCGGCGTTGGCGCGCCTCAAGGGCTGGAAACTCGAGGATGCCAAGGCGCGGTTCAGCGAGCTCATCCGTCTTGCCCGTGAACAGGCGCCGCAGCGGGTCACGGTCTACGGCGAGGACGCGGTTGTCGTGCTGTCTGCCGCGGAGTACGCCCGCTTGGCGCCCGTGGCCGAGCAACCGAGCCTGCACACTTTGTTGTCTCGCTCGCCGCTCAAGGATCTGGATTTCGACCACGCCGGGGTGCGGGCTCCGGTGCGCGAGGTCGATCTGTGAGGCGTTGGCTGCTCGACACCAACGTCATCTCCGAGCTGCGCAAGCCCAGATGCGATCCCGCTGTCAAGGCTTGGGCCGATACGCAAACGCCGAAAAGGCTCC
>CAYSXO010000553.1:0-1518 GCA_964434995.1 uncultured Sphaerobacteraceae bacterium | reverse complement strand
ACGCTGGTCGGCGTCTCGGTTCCCAACTTTCTGCTGGCGACGTTGCTGGTGCTGGTCTTCAGCATCTGGCTGCGCTGGCTACCGCCAATTGGCTATGTCGAGGTCGACCGCGACCCGCTGGGGAACCTGAAAACGATGGTGCTCCCTGCCCTCAGCCTCAGCCTGCCATTTGCGGCGGTCCTGATGCGGAACACCCGCTCGGCGGTGCTCGAGGTGCTGGGGCAGGAGTACGTTCGCGTGGCGCGGGCAAAAGGCCTGACCGAGCGGCGCATTCTCAACCGGCACGTCCTGCTCAACGCCTCGTTGCCGATCCTGACCGTGGCCGGCATTCAGGTGGCCAGCCTGCTTGGCGGCACGGTCATCATCGAGACCATCTTTGGCCTCCCCGGCATCGGCCGCTACACCTACGAGGCGATCGCCAACCGTGATTACCCGGTGGTGCAGGGCGTCACCATCGTCGTGGCGACCATCTTCGTCGTCGTCAGCATGGTGGTCGATCTCCTCTACGCGGTGCTTGACCCGCGCTTGCGGGAGCAGTAGATGGCCGTGGCCGAGCGGCAATCGACCCTGGCCGGAAACGAAGCCAGCGCGATGCCGATGCGACAATTGCGCCGCACAAGCGTCTGGCAGAGCGTTCGCCGCCAGAAACTGGCGATGACCGGCATCGTTCTGGTGGTCTTCTTCGCGCTCGTTGCCCTGATTGGCCCGTCGATCGCGCCCTTCGGCCCGACCGAGCAGTTCATCGACGACCGGCTGAAGCCGCCGGGCGGGCCGTATCTGCTTGGCACGGACGAGTTCGGCCGCGATATCTATAGCCGTCTCCTCTATGGCGCGCGCATCTCCTTTCAGGTCGGGGCTATCGCGGTCGGCATCGCCGGCACGCTCGGCATCGTCCTTGGGCTGATCGCGGGTTATGTGGGCGGCTGGGTCGACAACCTGCTCACGCTGCTGATGGATATCCTCTTTGCCTTCCCGGCCATTCTGCTGGCGATCGCCATCATCTCGCTGCTGGGGAACAACCTGACCAACGCCATGGTGGCCATCGCCATCGTCTACACGCCGACGTTCATGCGCGTCGTGCGCGGCGCAACGCTTACTGTCCGCCACACCGCCTACGTGGAGTCCGCCGTCTCCATCGGCGCTTCGACCCCGCGCATCCTGGCGACGCATGTCTTCCCGAACATCACCGCGCCGCTGATCGTGTTGGCCTCGCTCAATTTCGCGTTCGCCGTTCTGGCCGAGGCCTCGCTCGCCTTTCTCGGGCTCGGCAACAAGCCGCCCGCCCCCTCCTGGGGCTCGATGGTCAGCGCCTCGTATGGCTTTCTGCAACTCGCGCCCTGGGCGGCCATCGTTCCCGGTGTCGCTATTGCCCTGGCCGTCCTCGGCTTCAACCTGCTGGGCGATGGCCTGAGAGACGCGCTCGACCCGCGCATGAGAACCTGACGGCCTGTCTTCGACAGCGCGTTGCAACGGCATGATCATTCCGGGGCAAGCATGCCCCGGTGGGGCGCCCACACC
>CAYSXO010000552.1:0-1528 GCA_964434995.1 uncultured Sphaerobacteraceae bacterium | reverse complement strand
CAACATTCACGCCGCAGGACCGCATCGGGCAGCTCACCATGCGCAACAACGACATTGCCGATACGCGCGAGAAGCTGATCGCCTATTCGCGGAGCGGCCTGATGTCGCTGGCTGGCGAGGGCGCTATTCCGCACGTGCAGGGACCGAGCAAGGGGGCGGTTGGGAACGAGTCAACGGCATCATAAGCTGGAGACTGGCGGGCTTTGACGTCGGTCTTGATGAGTGACCGCGGGCATCGCCTCATAGTCGTCGAACGTGTCGTCCATCGAAATGCCTTCGATCGGCTCCTACTGCAGCGGAATGACGTAGCGCGGGGCTTCCAAATGGCCAATTGGCGGCTGATAAAATGCAATGGCGTACTCTTCGCTGAAGACCGGAGGACGGTTTCGATGACCCATCGCATCATCTCCCTGGCTATCATCTTCGTTGGTGCGGTCCTGCTGGGCAGTTCTGCCGTCGCGAATCAGGCCACGCCTCCTGCCGAATCCGCCTTGGACCTGTTGGTCGTTCAAAGCTTCGACTCTGGACGGCTGGCGCCGGAGGCCGGGAGCACAGATCTCGCCACGCTTGCGTTCGAGCAGCCACTGCGTGATGCGCTCTATTTCAGTGAGCGGCCGAACCGAGTCGTGGGCAGCTACGCGACGGAAGAACTCCTCGAAATCGTGCGCCAAGCCGGGCCTGACCCGGTGAATGCGGCGCTGATCGCCGATCTCGAGGCGGGGGGCGAGGTGCAAGTGGTCGTCGAGTTGCTCCAGGGGGAGATCAACACGGCCGGAACGGTGAACTACGCGGTGCGGCTCCTGGGCGAGGCGGACCACACGAGCCTCGCCCTCGAAGAGTCATCGCTGAGCGAGCTTGTGGAGCCGATCCAACTCGGCCGTGGCCACCTGTTCATTGATGGTCTGGGGCAGCACAAAGACAATCCCACGTGACCATTCCGGTTCAGGTCGGGGAGCACGCGGTTCGGTTCATGCGCTTCCCGTGGCCCGCATAGCGCCGCGCCGCGCTCTCCACCAGCGAGGACCGCGGCAAGAGATCTCCTGGTCTCGTGGTGGAAGCGCGGCACGAGCGAGGTTGTCTTGAACGTTGGCCGCATCGAACGACGAAACATGGTTCACGACCCCCGGACCAAGCCGCCTCCTGACAGAGGCCGACTATCTGCTCGAAGAATCGCTCCAAGACGTCGATCCCGAGCCACTGGCGAATCCGCGTCACGCTGGAATGATCGGGCAGAATCTCACTGAGCGCATGGCCGAGGCGCCAGCGGTGAGCCAGGTTGCGGTTGGCCATCGCGAAGAGCTTGCGCTCCGAGCGAATGCCCTCGCAGACCATCACCAACTGCAACGTGAAGACGATAACGGGATCGATGCTGGGCCGGCCGACCTGGGAACCATCTTCGGCGTCCAGTCGCGCACATAGCTCAGGGCCGGCATTGCTTCGAGATGGCGGCAGAAGGTGTTTGGCGGAACGAGGGCCTCCAGCGAAGGGGCAATGGGCTCAACGAGGCGGCGGGCCATGCTTACGCCCC
>CAYSXO010000551.1:0-1536 GCA_964434995.1 uncultured Sphaerobacteraceae bacterium | reverse complement strand
GCGCCAGCGCCTGATTGACGAACGTGAGCGGGTGGCGCGTGAAGGCCGGCACAATCGAGGTGCCGAGCGTGATGCGCTCCGTCTTCACGGCAGCCGCGCCCAGGATTGTCAGCGTGTCGAGCGCGGTGGCTGGCATCACCAGCCAGGCGTGGTCGACATTGGCTCGCTCGGCGCGGACGCAGAGATCGACCGCTGCCTCGGAGCTTCGTGGAAAGAAGGCGATCCCGACTCGCTCCCGATACCCTGCCATGAATCTCCCCCTTTAACGGCTATCGGCTATCGGCTATCATCTTTCGGCGATCGGCCGTTGGCTATCGGTGTCGAATCGCTGTCAACGTGACCTTTATGCCGACTTGCCGTCTATCTCCCGACTCCCGACTCCCGACTCCCGCCTCGGACTAATCCGCCGCGGCCACGCGAAGCGGCAAGCCATGCTCTCGCCGCGCTTCGTTCCCCTCGAAGTCAAATGAGGTCTTGAACGGCTCGTGCTGCCCTGCCCAGGCGTGGTGATAGACGGCGTCGATGGCGGCGGCCTGTTCCTCGGCCGTCATCGGTACGAAGGTCCGGGCAATGTTCAGATCCTGCTCCAGCACCTCCATGCTGTCGCAGCCAACGCAGAGTGCCGCAATGGGCTGCGAGAGGGCGTAGCGGCGGGCCTCCTCCACGGGCAGCGTGCCGGCGGGCAAGTTGAAGAAATGGCCGGCGGCGAGGCTCTTCATGCCGATGACGCCAATTCCCTGCTCCCGCGCAATGGGGATGATCTCCCGCTGGAAGGAGTTGAAGTTGGCGTCGAGAACGCTGACCGGCATCTGCAGCGTGTCCCACTTGAAGCCTTGATTCAACATCCGTCGAAAGATGGCCGGGCTCTTGTGGCCGGTGAAGCCGATGAAGCGGACCTTTCCTTCCTCCTTCGCCTTCAGCATCGCCTCGCCCGCGCCGCCGGGAGCGAAGATGCGGTCAGGATCATCCGCGAAGGTCACCTCATGGATTTGCCAGAGGTCGAGGTAGTCGGTTTGCAGCCGGCGCAGGCTCTCCTCGAGCTTGATCATCGAGTTCCTTGCGGTCCGGTCGTGGGCGCAGTTCTTCGACATCAGGAAGGCTTTCTGACGGTAGCCATCCTGCGCCAGCGCCACGCCCATGCGCCGCTCCGATTCACCGTCGTTGTACTCCCAGGCGTTGTCGAGAAAGGTCAGGCCGCTGTCGATGGCGGTGTGAATAATCCTGATTCCTTCAGCTTCCGGCGGCACGCCGATGTGATACCCGCCGAGGCAGAGCATCGAGACCTCGACGCCGGTCGTGCCGAGAGGCCGCGTTGGCAGGCCATTGTTGCTCGTCGCCATGTAAGCTCCTTGTTTGGTGCGCGCCAGATGCTTCCGGGGTGCTGGAAAAAGCCCTCCCGGCGACTTCCCGTGGCGCTACGATACCGGGGGAGCCCGCGCGGGGCAACCGCGCTCCTAACGATATCGCGAAGATGGAGGAATGAATGCCAGCGGGGCGGCAACTGATCAGCTCGGGCGGACCGTTCGAAGCGAAGTA
>CAYSXO010000550.1:0-1542 GCA_964434995.1 uncultured Sphaerobacteraceae bacterium | reverse complement strand
CACCACCAGCAAGGCGTCTTCGGTATCGACCACCGCGACGTTCTCAACGCCGACCAGCGCCACGAGCCGGCCCGTTTCGGACCAGATGACGCAGTCTCGCGTATGCGACTGCACCAGATCGCCGCGGACGCTATTCCCGGAGTCGTCTCGCTCGATCAGATCCCCCAGGTTGTTCCAGTCGCCAACATCGGACCAGCCAAAGCTGGCGGGGACCACGGCAATGCGCGCGGCGTGCTCCAGAATTCCCTGGTCGATGGTCGATTCGGGAAGGCTCGTCCAGACCTCGGCGGTAACGCGCTCCTGCTCGGGCGTACCCCAGACGTTGGCGATGCGCATGATCCCCGCGTAGAGGTCGGGCTGCAATCGCTCGACCTCGGCGAGCAGCGTCCGCGCCTGCCAGACGAACATGCTGGCGTTCCAGAGGAACCTGCCAGAGGCCAGGTACTCCCGTGCCCGCTCCTCATCGGGTTTCTCGACAAAGCGAGAAGCCCGATACGCTTCCCCCTCCTCCGTGTGGGCGACAACCTCGTCGGTGCGCTCGATGTACCCATAGCCGGTCTCGGACCGGGTTGGCTCAAGGCCAATGGTCACCAGCCAGCCGGCGCGCGCGGCCTCGACCGCGGTGCGCATGGCTGCCTCGAATGCTGGCCGGTCGGAGACCTCATGATCGGCCGCGAAGCTGCCGACAATTGCGCCATGGTCCTGGCGAGCGATGATCGCCGTGGCCAGCGCGATGGCTGGTCCCGAGCCTCGGGGAGCCGGCTCGACGAGCACGTTCCCCTCTGGCAGCTCCGGGAGCTGCCGCGCGACCGGGGCGGCGTGGGCTGGCCCACAGACGACCAACGTCTGCTCGGGCGGAACGAGGGGCGAGATACGATCAATCGTCTGCTGAAGGAGCGATCGCTCGCCAAGGAGCGAGAGGAGGAACTTTGGCCGCGCGGCTCGCGAGAGGGGCCACAATCGGGTGCCCGACCCGCCAGCAGGGACGACGGCCCAGAAATGATGGTTCGGAGAGGCGACGGAATGCGATCCTTTCGGCGTAGAACTGGCTTTCACATGCAGACTCCAGCCCGGTCAGGGCATTGCAGCAAACGGCAACGTGGCGTGCCGGGTTTACCGCGCGTCAATGCATTCTAGAGATTCCGCAAACGGAGCGCGTTTCGCCGTGTCAGCCAGGAAGGAGCAGAGCCCATGACTGAGGACCGTTCTCCATGGCCAGCGCCGCTTGCCGATGTGCGCGTCATCGCCATCGAGCAGTTTGGCGCGGGGCCGTTCGGCACGCTTCTGCTCGCGGATCTGGGCGCGGAGGTGATCAAGATCGAGGATCCCGCGACTGGCGGAGACGTGGCCCGCGGCGTGCCGCCCGGGGCGGTCGATGGCGCTAGTCTCTACTTCGAGGCATTCAACCGTGGCAAGAGGAGCGTGACGCTCGACCTGAAGTCAACGGCTGGCCGCGAGGTGCTTCTGCGCCTGGTTGAGGAGGCGGATGCTGTCTTCAACAACCTGCGTGGTGATCTGCCCGAACGCCTGGGTCTGACCTAT
>CAYSXO010000549.1:517-1602 GCA_964434995.1 uncultured Sphaerobacteraceae bacterium | reverse complement strand
TGCTTTGACGGTCTTGCCGGTCATCGGTCCCGATTTTGTGCGTCCGACGGGCCTTTCCTTGATAGGGTGCCGGATCGCGGCGCCTTAACCAATCCGGCGGAACGGGTTCCCGTGTGACGTTGTTGCGCTTTTGCCCCGCCGGTTCCGGGCCTAGAATGGCCGAAATCGACTTCGCCGGAGGCTTCCCAATGCGCGCTCTCGTATCTCTCGCATTGCTCCCGTTTCTATATGCGCCCGCGCATGCACAGGCGCTGACCGGAGACGAGATCAAGGCCGCGTTCTTCAACGGCAAGCCCTTCGTCGCCACCTCCACCACGCGCCAGCGCTTCACCATGGTGTTTACGCCCGACGGCAAGGCGACGCGCGAGCCGCTTAAGAAGGCTTCCGGCGAGCAGCCCGAGAAGACCGTCGGCACCTGGAAAGTAGTCAAGGAAGGCTTCTGCACCTCATGGAAACAGGGCTCGCCCGCGACCTGCTATCGTCTGGTCCCGAACTCGCTCGACGACGCCAAATGGTCGGTGATGAAAGGCGCGGTCACGGTCGCGAGCTGGACCAAGCCGCAGCTTTGATGATCGCAGGACGTCTCGTCACTCGCATGAAAGACGCGCGAGCGACTTCGGACTAAGGTTTTTCGTGGATCGTCAGATCCGTGATGCTGGGCGCGTCTCCCGACAGCGGATTGTTGCTGTCCCAGGCGTAGCTCAGTGACTCGAACCGCATCGAGCGCGTATCGATCATCAGCAGCCGCCCCACCAGGCCCTCGCCGAAACCCACGATCTCGCGGATCGCCTCCAGCGCCATCATCGATCCGGCGATCCCGGGCAAAGCGCCCAGCACTCCCGCCTCCGAACAGGCGGGAATTGATCCCGGCGGCGGCGGCTCGGGGAAAAGGCAACGATAGGTCGGATTGGGCTCGCCTTGCGGCGAGCGCTCATGCGCCCGCAAGGTGGTGAGCGCGGCATCGAAGGTTCCGATCGCGCCGGAGACCAGCGGCCGCTTTGCCAGATAGCAGGCGTCGGAGACCAGATAGCGGGTCGCGAAATTGTCCGAGCCATCGATCACCAGATCGTATTGCGCGATCAGCT
>CAYSXO010000549.1:0-507 GCA_964434995.1 uncultured Sphaerobacteraceae bacterium | reverse complement strand
GCGGTGATGCGGACCGAATGGCGCTCGACCGAGACATGCGGGTTCAGCCGCCCGATCGCGGCGGCCGCCGAATCGACCTTGGCATCGCCGATATCGGCGGTGGTGTGGAGCACCTGCCGCTGCAGGTTCGAGAGCGAAACCAGGTCGTCGTCGACAATCCCGATGGTGCCGATACCGGCGCCGGCCAGATAGAACAGGACCGGTGCGCCCAGCCCGCCGGCGCCGATCACCAGCACCCGCGCCCGCTTCAGCGCCGCCTGTCCAGGCCCGCCCACGTCCCGCAACACGATGTGGCGGGCATAACGCTCCAGTTCCTCCCGGCTCAGCATCGCCTTCGCTCCCAATTCACGCGCCCATTCTGCGTCTCCGGGCAGGGTGCCCGTCAAGGCCTTGCGCAATTCCTAATTGCCCGGTCATCATAGGACGACAAGGGTGGCTTAGGGGTGTTGGCTGACATGCGTGCCGTTGCGTGGGTCACGGCGATCGCGTTCGCGATGCTCTCGCAGG
>CAYSXO010000548.1:0-1633 GCA_964434995.1 uncultured Sphaerobacteraceae bacterium | reverse complement strand
TCTCCCCCAATGAGGCGGCACCCTGACCGCGGCGAACCATCTCGGCTCTCACGGACGGGCATCCCATCTCGCCGGGGTGGTTCGCCACGGTCACCATGCCCCCCGAGACGGAACCGGTTGCCGAGGCAGCGAAGAATCTCGTTCGCTCACTATCAAGAGGCGGCGATATGCCAAGCCCCCCTCCTTCGTCGGGACGGCTCGCCAGCCGTGAAAACGATTCGGGTCCCGCGCCTCCGACGCGGCTTCATGGACAATGGACGAGAACGTAAGGATGGGATCGCCATGGACAAATCGCCAGAAACACGCCAGCGCAGGCCGGGTGGGCGGAGCGCGCGGGTCGCCGCGGCCGTCTTCGACGCGACGCTGGCGATGATGCGCGAGCAGGGAATCGATTTCTCCATTCCCGAGATCGCGGCCCGCTCGGGTGTCCACGATACGACGATCTACCGGCGCTGGGGAACGAAGGAGGCGTTGATCGTCGCCGCCGTCACCTCCCACATCGGCGACGAGCTTCCCATTCCGGACACGGGATCGTTGCGGGGCGACCTGCTGGCGTTCCTGGGGGACAGCGTGTCCTATCTCTCTTCGCCCATGGGGAGCCTGCTGGTGCAGGCGACGGCGAGCAATGGCTCCGCCGGGTTATCGGAAGCGCGCCGCGCCTATTGGTCCTCGCGCTTTGACCAGATCGAGGTCATCTTCGAACGGGCGATCGCGCGCGGAGAGATACCCGCGACGGTGGATAGCCGCCTCGCCACGGAGATGCTGCTCGCCCCGCTCTACCTGCGCGTGCTGGTGACCCATGAGGCCCTGCAGGGGGAGCATCTGCCGGAGCGGATCGCGGATCTGGTGATCGACGGCTTGTCATCTTCGGGAGCTAGCTCGAAGCCGCCTCGGACCAGGTGATCGGCATTCACGCGATGTGAGCGATGATCCAACCGCCCGCCGGCCGCATATCACTGATGCCTCAGGCACGCTGACGCCGAAGGCATGGCATCGCTGAAGAAATGGAGCCACCCATGTCGATCGAGCAGAACAAGGCGACAGTTCGCCACCTTTTTGACGCCGTCACCGACACCGATCTGGATGGAGCGCTCGCGCTGGTCATGGACGACATCGTGGTCCATACGCAAGTGCCTGGGATCGAGCCTGGGCGCGAGGGATTCCGCACATTTCTCGCTGGCTTCTTTTCCGCGTTCCCTGAACAGTCGGTCGAGGTGCATGAACTCGTTGCTGAAGGCGACCGGGTGCTGGCGCGGCACACCCACCATGCGGTCCACGGCGGGGACTTCGCCGGGCTGCCGCCGACCGGGAAACGGGTTACGGTCGATGGGCTCGAGTTGTTTCGTTTTCGCGACGGCAAGATCGCCGAGATGTGGCATCACGACGATCTCCTCGGCCTCTTTCAGCAGTTGGGCGCCATTCCAGCACCGCCAGAGGTAGTGGCCTGAACGAACCACAACGCATCATGGCTTGCCGCCATCCGGCGCACCGTCGTCTGGTTTTATCGGGATCCCTCTTGGGCCGGGGGTAACGCGCCACACGCGGGTGATACGGACTCCGGATGATCGATCCCTGTAACGCCCGCGTGCCTCGGACGCCGCGCTCCCCGCTCCCAGCGCACTGGGAGAGGGGT
>CAYSXO010000547.1:0-1636 GCA_964434995.1 uncultured Sphaerobacteraceae bacterium | reverse complement strand
ACCCGGGCCCTCAATGGCGAACCGGTCGGCACCATCATCACGGCCTGAAGCAACGAGGAATCACGGATGACGGACATTGCGGAGAATGGGCGCGAGGATCCGCGCCACCACGTGCGCTCGCTCCTGATGCGCGAGAGCTTGCTCGACAAGCAGGTGATGGCCTCGACCGAGACACCCGTGGTGCGGATGCTGCCGGATTGCCACGTCATCAAGGTCGGGGGGCGCTCGATCCTCGATGGCGGCAAGACAACGGCCTATCCTCTGGTCTCGGCTATCGGCGAGGCGCTGGCCGATCACCGGCTCATCATCGGCACCGGTGGGGGTGTGCGCAGCCGGCACGTTTTTTCTGTCGGTATCGACCTCGGCCTGCCGGCTGGAGTGCTGGCGCAGCTCGCGATCGCTGACGCGCTAGGCAACGCGCACATGTTGGGCACGCTGCTCGCTCCATATGGTGTGGTGGCGATTCCGCCGGAAATCTTTGGCCACCTGCTGCCCTTGTTTATCCAGGCCGCGCCCGGCGTCGTCTTCAATGGCGATCCTCCGTTCTCGCTGTGGGAACATCCGCCTGGGCTGGGCCGCATTCCGCCGCATCGCTCCGACGCCGGCGCCTACTTGCTGGCCGAGTGCTTTGGCTGCGCGACGATGACCTTGATCAAAGACGTCGACGGTCTCTACGAGCGCGACCCCAAGGAACATCCAAGCGCCTGCTTTGTCGACGAGATCACGGTTGCCGAGCTCCGCGAGCGCAATCTGCCGACGCTGCCCTTTGACCGTTCCCTGCTTGACCTCCTCGATCACGCGCGGCTGGTGAAGCGGGTTCAGATCATCAATGGGCTGGAGCCGGATCGCCTGGCGGCGGCGCTGCGTGGCGAGCACGTGGGCACGATCGTGCGCAAGGACGACGCGTCGTAGGGGTCTTCGCGGAGCAGCGAGAGGCTTGCCTCACAAACCTGACGCCTTGCCGTTGCCTCAGCCGGCGCCCGGGTGATTGCTGCCATCGTGGGTCGGCAGGCCGATGACGATGGTGAAGATCCAGAGGGACAACGCATCTGGTCCTCCAGGCTACCGCCCGGCGTCCATCGCCAGGGATCGCCCGCTTTCCACGTCAAACAGATGCAGCCGGCGCGGGTCGACGCTGAGGGAGACGGTTTCTCCCACCTGATGCGGCGTGTCCTTGTCCGTTTCGATGGCGACGAGGTTATCGCCAAGGCGCGAATAGAGGATGGTCGAGGAGCCCATCGGCTCGACCAGAGTGATGGGCGCGATCGTAGCGGCAGCGGTGTCGCCGAGGATGAGATCCTCGGGGCGGATGCCGAGCGCCAGCGACGTGCCGCGGGCGATGCCCTGCGCCCACGCCGGTAGCGGAAAGGCGAAGCCGCGACCGCGCAACTGGCCATCGGTCACCTCGGCGTCGAGGACGTTCATGGGCGGGGAGCCGAGGAAGCCGGCCACGAAGAGGTTGACCGGCTCGTTGTAGAGCTCCAGCGGCGTGCCAACTTGCTGCACCAGCCCTTTGTTGAAGATTGCCACCCGGTCGGACATCGTCATCGCTTCCGCCTGGTCGTGCGTGACGTAGACGACGGTTGTCTCCAGGCGGTCGAACAGGAGCTTCAGCTCGGCGCGCATCTGCACCCGC
>CAYSXO010000546.1:0-1646 GCA_964434995.1 uncultured Sphaerobacteraceae bacterium | reverse complement strand
CGCGAATGCCCAGGGCTGATGCCGGCGACGATCACTGGCCAAGAGTAGCGCGGGCACCCGAGCCAGGGTCCAGATGCTCGTTGCAACGGCAGGCACGAGGCCAATGGTCATGTAGGACGGGGTCAATTCGGCGACGAAGAAAGCCAGAACGAGGCTGGGCAACAGCAGAACTTCAGCCATGCCATTGACGGCATCAAAACCAACTCCAAGCGCCGAATTCAATGCAGCGCCCTTGCGGACAGTCGAGTCAGATTGCAGTTCGACACCGGGCATGGAGTTCGCTCAAGCCTCCCACGAACAACCTGGGCGCCGCTCGTTCGTGATTATAGAAAGGCCGACGGGATAAGCGAGGCGCATTGAGTCTGCCAGAACCAGATGATCCAAGTGGAAAGCGCTTGTGAAGAAGCGCGCTATTCTGTCCTCGAGCGGATTCGGTCATGAACAGATTGCGCGAGGATTACGTCCGGCGGGCGTTGCATCGAGGTGGCCAGCTGCCATGAATACTCGTTCGCAAGGTGCGGAGTCTCCGCTGGCGATGCGACATACATGAGCGCAGCCTGTCCCTGGCCCGCGGGCTCCCGGCTAGCCCAGCCGGCAAGGATCGCGTCGTTTACGCCAATCTCCTTGAGTCTGCGCCGCAGCGTCTTCCAGATCGGCTCACCCTCGACAAGCGCGACCCTCGGCAGTTCGGCATCGGACGTTGCCAACACGGCCTCTCCATCGGTGGAGATGACCACGCCAATGGCCTCGCTGGCCGTGCTGACCTCGCGGAGCAGTTCGCCGCGCACTTTTGCGTAGGTGGCAGGAATGAGCTCCGGCATTACCAGCGTATTTGACAGGACCGGCATGAAGTTCGCATCGCCTTGCCAGCGAGGCACGACGTGCTCGTGCATATGACCGGCAATACCCGCTCCGGCCACCGCCCCGATGTTCAACCCGAGGTTGAAACCCTCCGCGGCGAGGGCGCGCCGCGTCGCCCGAAGCAGCGGCCGGCGAAGCGACGCCAACTCCTCGGCGGTCTCCGCATCCAGGTCTTCAGGTGAACTGACGTGATCGTTTGGCACGATCATGACATGACCGGTGTTGTAGGGGAAGAGGTTCATGATGACGAATGCGCGTTTGCCTCGGTGAAGGATGAGCGCCGAAGCGTCGTCGCCACTCGAAAGCCGATTGCAGAAGAGGCAGCCTTCTTCCTTAACGCCATCTACCACGTATTGCAAACGCCAGGGCGTCCATAGGCGTTCGGACCCAACCGCCGTGCTCCTCCATGAATCCGGGCGAAGGGCGGGAAGCGATTCGTCTGTCTTACGTTCACCTGGCTCCATCGCTGGGCCTGCTCGCGATGCTCGAAGCCTGATCAACATCGGAGAAGAACGGCGCGAGGTATGGGCGGGAGCGGAGCTCGACGAGGTCGCACCTAACGGGCTCGACTGGGTCGATCCCTGCCACATGGCAAGCCTGAGCGACGATGGCCAGAGTTTCGTGAGCCCGGGCGCCAAGCGCGGAGTCGCAATCACGCGCGTCTTCCCACCAGGAAGACTCGGCCTGGAGCAACCCGGAGACTGTCCCTGCAGAAAGCGCGACACCGGGAGCCAGGAGCGCGCGATCGGGCCGCACGTCCTCCCAGGTCAGGCCAAGGCGGATGA
>CAYSXO010000545.1:0-1650 GCA_964434995.1 uncultured Sphaerobacteraceae bacterium | reverse complement strand
CTCGAGGTCAACAGTGCTCTCCGGTGGCAGCTTGAGCAGGTAGCGCCCCTCGCCCCCTTTGATCTCCGGCCGCGGGCAATGCCCGGTGATCGGCCGCAATCCGCGGCGGAGGCGGCTGACCAGGACGCTAAGGTCCTCGTCCCAGGCATCAGGGAGGGCGTCATTCCAGACCGCGGCCGCCACGTCTTCCCGGGCAGCGGGCTGGCGCCGATGGAGTACGAGGAACGCCCAAAGGCGACGCCCCTGGCGAGCCGGGAAAGCGTCCTCGCCGATAACGGCAGGCCCGCGCTCGATCGCGAGGCGGCCGCAGAGCTGGATGCGGAGGGGAACGTCGCAGCTTTCCATCCTGCAAGGCTAATGCAAGGCTCATGCAAGAAACGACCGCTAAGGTGAACGCATGGACACTCACAGGGCCGAGGATCGACGAGCGTCGAACCGAAAAGGAGTCTGCCATGGGCAAAGTCGTGCGATGTTCGTGCGGCGTGGAGTTGCGGGACCGGGACGAGGGCGAGCTCATCCGGCGAGTGCAAGCGCACGCCCGGGAAGCCCATGACCTGACGCTGAGCGAAGAGCAAGTGCGCGCCATGATGGAGATCGATCAGTAACATGAAACGCGGCCATTCACCCCGTTGCCCCGGCAAATCGAGGACGGGCAATCATCAACCTCCGGGCCTAGAAGGAGGCATGTCATGGCAGCCTGGCGACCCGATCCAACGTTTTACCCCTCGCCGCGCGCGGCGATCTCCGCGCCCCCTGAAGAACTCGCGTATGTCGTGCGCAGTAACCCGACCCACGATGGCCGGCCTGATGCCATGTGCGTGGTCGACCTGAATCCACGTTCATCGACCTACGGCGCCGTAACTGGGCAGGTCGAGATGACGCATGTTGGTGACGAGCTGCATCATTTCGGCTGGAACGCCTGCTCCTCGATGCTCTGCCCGAACGCGCCGCACCCGCACGGCGAGCGCCGCTATCTCATCGTGCCGAGCCTCGGTTCCTCCCGCCTTTACATCCTCGACACCAAGCCAGATCCCAGCGAACCGAGGATCGTCAAGACCATTGAGCCGGAAGAGATCGCCGCTCGCGCCGGATACGCGAAAGGGCACACCGTCCATTGTGGCCCGGATGGCATCTACGTCAGCGCGCTCGGCTCACCGCATGGCGACGGACCTGGCGGCATCTTCATGCTCGACCACGAGAGCTTCGAGGTTCTTGGTCGGTGGGAAATCGATCGTGGCGACCAATATCTCCACTACGACTTCTGGTGGCATCTGGGCTACGACACGATGATCACCAGCGAGTGGGGCACGCCGAACATGGTCGAACGCGGTGTGCAGCCCGAGCTTCTTCTCGGAGGCGAGTACGGCCATCGGCTGCACTTCTGGGATCTGCGCAAGCGTCGCAAGGTGCAAACGCTCGATCTGGGCAAGGAGCACCAGATCGTCCTCGAGCTACGGCCCGCGCACGACCCGACCAAAGCCTACGGTTTCGTTGGCGTCGTCGTCAGCCTGAACGATCTTTCATCCTCGATCTGGCTGTGGCATCGCGCCAACGGCTCGTGGGCGGTGCAGAAGGTGATCGAGATTCCGGCCGAACCGGCGGACGAGGAGCAGTTGCCGCCGGCGCTCAAGCCATTCAAGGCGGCGCCGC
>CAYSXO010000544.1:0-1655 GCA_964434995.1 uncultured Sphaerobacteraceae bacterium | reverse complement strand
GGGGGTTCAAGCTCAGCTACTATCGCGTGACGCTCGAGCCGGGAGCGGTCGTTCCGAACAGCACGCTCCCCTACCCCAGCAGCCTGTATGTGGAATCGGGTGTCCTGATTTGTCCCGGCGCCGCGCCCCGCTTCCTGATCCGAGCCGATGGGAGCGTAGAAGAAGTCGGTGACGAGGATGTGACTGTCAACACCGGCGATGGGCTCTACGTTCCGCCGAATGTCCTCGATGGCGGCCGGAACGATGGAACCGACAAGGTGTCGATTCTCCTGGTGGACTTGATTCCCCTGGAGTAATCGGCATTACCCGCGGCCAAGGGCTCCGGACGTCTGCCGCCTGTCTTCGCCATCCCACGTCAACCGCGCGCCCTAGCCGCGGACTGCATCTGCACCGGAGGGCCGTGCACATGACACCATCCCTTTTGCATCTGTCCCGTCGACATCTCCTGCGCGCTGGAGCGGCAGCCAGCCTTGGCAGCGTGCTGGCAGTCCCGGTCAGCGTCGGCGCCGAAGAGGTGCTGATGACCGCTTCCGGCGCGGGGGTCAATCTGAAGCTGATGCCGGACGAAACGGGCAACATGACCGTGCCCATGCGCGAGTCGTTCGCCTTCGATCCCATCTACGCCCAGTGCATCGTCGAGGACAACGCCGAGCGCTTCGCGATGGACACCTACGAAATGGGGCGCGTGGTCATCGAGCCACATCAATTCTTCATGGCCATGTATGCTGACAGCGTCGGCCTCGATGAGATCCGTCCCAACGGCAACGGCTCCATGACCGCGGTGATGCTCGGCTCGCTCTTCTGTGCCACCTTTGCCGGCACCGCCAGCGTATCAGTCGGCTCGCGGGAGGCGAGCGAGCACGCCCTGTTCCGCATCGAGGCGACGGATGGCGGCGTTGGGGGGCAGGCGCCGCCGGACAGTTTCGCCTTCACGGTCTACTTCGATTCCGACGAGGCGCCGGTCAACCACGGCATCTTTGGCCCGGAATTCACGTTCACGGGCGAGATGATCGCCGGCAAAATCACAATCGGGAAACCGATCGGTCTGATGGTTGCGCCAGAGGACCTGCAGCCATGAACGGCTGGCCGAACGCGCGGCACACAACTTCCGCCGATGCCCCTGTCGAGGGGAGGGTCGGCGCAATGAACACCGTGGCCTCCGGCGCTCACCCTCATCCTCCTGCCCGTCTTTCCGCGCCGCAACCGGCTCCCCTCTCCCGGCTCGACGGGAGAGGGGTTGGGGGTGAGGGCCGAGGTTGGCAGCCACGACACTGTCTGCGCCGACCCCCCCCTTGTCAGGATGACGCCAGGGAACGTCCGTCATCGCCTCGGCCCTTCAGCCGCCGCGCGCTACTTGGCGCCGGGTTGGCCGCGGGAGCCTTCTGGGCGCTCCGTTCGGTCGGGGGACTCGCTGCGCCCGTACCGGATGCACGGCCACTTACCTGGCGTCCATGGCTGCTCTCGTCGCCCGACCAGCTCCGTCCCGTGGCCCCACCCCCTCCTGGGAAGGACGAGGTGAATGCCCTGCTCCAGGCGCAGCGGCAGCGCTCCATTGCGACACTGGCGACGATCGAGCGCTGGGACGATCCCACGGTCATTTTCCCCTGGACGAACCTGACCCTCGATCTCATCAGGGTCCATCAGGTCAACCCGGT
>CAYSXO010000543.1:0-1705 GCA_964434995.1 uncultured Sphaerobacteraceae bacterium | reverse complement strand
GCACGACCCTCTCACTTGCAGGGGCCCTGCGCCATCCGAGCAGCGGCCGCGTCTCTGTCCTGGGCGGCACGCTGGGCCGCGTCGACATGCCCGCGTTGCGAACGTCCATAGGCCTTGTCGATTCCGGTAGCGCGCCTATCGCTTGGCTCACCGGCGAAGAGGTGGTCTTGACCGGCATCGGATCGACGCTGCGGCCGCTCTGGTGGCAGTACACCGAAGAGGATCGCGCGAAGGCTCGCGCGCTACTGGATCTCCTCGGTTGCGCCGAACTGGCTGATCGGGAGATCAAGACCTGCTCGCAGGGCGAGCGGGGGCGGATTCGGATTGCTCGCGCGTTGATTGGCGAGCCGCGCTTGCTCCTGCTCGATGAACCTGCCGTTGGTCTCGACCTGGCCGCGCGGGAGGCGCTTATTGCCGCGTTGGACCGGCTGAGCGACGAGAAGCCCGAGTTGACGTCAGTCCTCGTTACCCATCATCTAGAAGAACTGCCCGCTTCGACCACGCACGCGATCCTGCTCAGCGAAGGCGAAGTCGTGGCCAGTGGCCCAGTGCACGAGGCGCTGACAAGCGAAAGTCTGTCTGCCTGCTTTGGGCTGCCAGTTGCGTGCCGACACGACGGCAACCGCTGGTTTGCCAGGGCCACTGGCGAGTGGGCGCGTTCGGCCACACGCTGAACTCGCCCATCGCCTCGCCACCATTCGTGGTTACTGATCGTCCTCCACGCCGCACCAGGCCATCGTCGTCGCGGCAAAGAGCTTCGTGGCCTCGATGAGGTCCGCCACCGGTAGAAATTCATTCGTGCCGTGAATGCCCCAACTCGGGTCTCCGACTCCGAAAATGAGGGAGGGCTGACCGAGGGGGAACCAGAAGTTGGCGTCGCAGACAAACGGCGACGTCTCAACGACCGGCAACCGTTGCGAAACTCGTTCCAGAACCTCTGAGATCACGAGGACGCCCGGATGATTGATTGGCATGTTGACCGGCTCCTTGACCCATGGAGCGGCGGACGTGGCATCCAGAGGAAGATCCAGTACGGGTGGATGCTCGCGCAGCCAGTAGTCCGCTTCGGTCACGCGATCGATCGTGGCCCGGATCTCATCCATCACTTCGGCGGCGGTCAAATCGGGGTAGAACAGGAGCGAGCCGGTTGCTTCGCAGGAGTCTGGAATCGATGTCAGAGATGTGCCGGCTTGAAGGGTGTTGATGTTGATGAACATGCCGCCGGGATCGACATTGGGGTTGGTGCGCCACAGGAGCCATTGCCTTTCCAGCTCGAGGAGGGCGAGTTGGTACTTCAGCATGTTGTCGATGGCGCTGACGCCGGGCCGCTCGACGCCATGCGGCAGGGATTGGGCTACCAGATTCCGGTTGCAGATATGCGTCGACTTTCCTGGAACCGTCAACCGGAAGTAAATCTCTCCCTTTGCCGTCGGATACACGCGAAAATGTGTCGGCTCGGGGAAAATGGCCAGATCCGACCGATATCCCCGTTCGAGGATTGTGTTGCAGCCAATGTCCCGGCGGCCCGATTCTTCTCCGCACGCCTGAGCCAGGATCAGGTCTCCCTTGAGACGGACGCCTTCGTCGAACAGGATGCGCGTTGCCATCACGTAGGCGGCGATGGCGCCTTTCATGTCCGAGGAGCCGCGTCCCCAGAGTTTTCCGTCGCGCACCTCGCCAGAGAAGGGGCCAGCGCCCACCCATT
>CAYSXO010000542.1:0-1712 GCA_964434995.1 uncultured Sphaerobacteraceae bacterium | reverse complement strand
TCAGCGTAGTAGCTGATCGTGGCAAAACCTCGCGGCATGAACGGGGCCTCCTCCGCAAGACGTCGATTTCCTGCCACCAGTATCGGCTCATGGGGCTTGCCATGGCGCGCAAACCGGCTACGCTTCAGGTGCTGGACAGGATGCGGGCGGGGGAAGCATGAACGCGGATTTCGGCGCCACGCTTGGTGAGTGGCACGATTTTTTTGCGGCAGTCGCGGGCGTTTCCGGGACGCTGGTCGGCCTCCTGTTTGTCGCGCTCGGGCTCAACCCGTCGATCATGGCGGACGAAAGCCCGGCGGGCCTGCGGGTGCTCTCTGGCCAGACGTTTCACAGTTTTCTGGTCCTTTTGCTGATCGGCATCGTCGGTCTGGTGCCGGGCGAAGACGGCCAGGCGCTGATGTGGACTCTGGCCTTCATTGGCGTGCAGGGACTTGTTCGCATTGTTTACGACGTGCGGCAAGCGAGGACAGACCCCGATCCGCGGTGGAGCGGGCGGCATGCGGTCTTCCGCGTCATTTCGCCGACGTTAGCGTATCTGACCTGTCTCTGGCTGGTGGTAGTCATCTGGCGAAAGGATGCGGATGGGCTTGATTGGTTCATCGCCGTTGTGCTCCTGTTGACCATCGGCGCCTCGTCGAGTTGCTGGGACATCCTGAAGACCGTTGGCGAGCGGTTTCAGCAAGAGGCGCATTGACGTCTGGGCTGCCGGATGCGCGCATGCTCGTGGGGAATCGCGTCGTCTCCCGTGAAGGCAGAGCCGCAACGGCCTGGGGAAGGCCGCTCCATCAATGTTGAACGGTCGGCACACGCGATGGCTCGGCCACCGCGATTTGTCGTTCACGAGCGCTCCTACGATGCCGAGCCGAGCGTCGATCGGCACCCCTTCCTGCAAGTCGTCATTCCGGAGCGCGGGTGGTTGGAGATGCGGATCGGAGGCGAACGCGGCCGCGCCGAGGGCGTCCGCTTTGCCTTCATCCCGAGTGGCGTCGAGCACCACTACTGGTCGAGCGGGCCAAACCGCTTCCTCGTGCTCAATCTCGACGCTGCCCTCATCAGCGAGGCCCGGCAGCGGCTGGAACGGCCCGGCTCACTGCCGGACGAAGCGTTCCCGCCGATCCACGAGCGGCTCGCGGCGTTTTCGTCGCTGCTGCGGGCCGAGTTGGCGTCTGGCGGGCTGAGCGAGCCAATGGTCGCGGAGCATCTCGGTCTCTATGCCGGGACGGTTCTGCACGATTCGCGAGGCGCGGGCATGCGCGAGTGCATGTCGCCGCCTGGCACGCATCGCCTGGCAATGCGGACGCAGGATTTTCTCGAGGCGTGCGTTCTGGAGCCGCTGACCATCAGCCAGATCGCCGAAGCGGTCGGCGCCAGCCCGGCGCACATGCAGCGCGCCTTCCGCGCTCGATTTGGGGTCACCATCGTGGCCTACGTGCAGGGGCTTCGCCTGGCGCGGGCGAAGGATCTGCTGCGGGCGACAGACATGACGGTCACCGAGGTTGCGTTTGCCACCGGTTTCAACGACCATGGCTACTTCACCCGGCTTTTTTCGCGAGCGGTCGGCCTTGCGCCGACCCGCTACCGTGCGGCGTCGCGAGCAGAATCGGGCGACATTTCGCGCTGATTGTCCAAGGCATGCTCGCATTTTGCCCTATGCTGGGAGCGTTGCCCATGGGTGAAATCGCACGGGATCGGACCCGCAGCGTCGTCCCACG
>CAYSXO010000541.1:0-1733 GCA_964434995.1 uncultured Sphaerobacteraceae bacterium | reverse complement strand
CCAATCCACCACGATGGGCGAGGGACTGGGGGCGGCCAAGGCCGCCAGGGCCGCCGGGGCGCCACGCGGGCGCCGGGCGCCATTTTCCGTAGCCGCTTCCGTGTCGTCGCGCTTGCCACGGCCGCGCGTCCACCTGGCCACCGGGGCGCTGGTCGTCGTCGCGTTGATTGCCAGCGTCGCGGCGCCACGGCTCAGGCAGCGGGAGCCGGCACCGCTCACGCTCGACCCCGCGCCGCCCGCCCGCGTGCCGGGAGCGCCGGTCGTCTCCTTCGCCTGGGAAACCCAGGGCGCGCCGGATCGCCCCTTGGCCAACCCGTCCAGCCTGGCGGTCGATCCCGAGGGCAACGTGTGGGTGTCTGACACGCGCAACGATCACTTTCAGGTCTTCGCGCCCGATGGCGCGTTTCTCGAAACCTGGGATGGCGGCTCCGGGCAGGACCAGGGCAGCGCAGCCCCGGCAGGGCTTGGCGCGGCGGCGTTCGATGCCGATGGCAATCTCTACGTCATCGACGCGGAGCACCATCGCATCCAGAAGTTCGGGCCCGACCGCGCGCTGCTGACAGCCTGGGGCAGCCAGGGCGACGGAGCGGGGCAATTCCGCGATCCGGTCGATGTTGCGATCGACGCGGAAAGCCGCATCTATGTGGCGGATCGAGGCAGACGCGATATCCAGAAGTTCGATGCCACAGGGCGGCTGCTCGACACGTTTTCCGACTTCGCGGGCGGCGACGGACAGCGCTCGCCAATCGGGCTGGCGCTTGACGACGATGGCGATCTCTGGGTGGCGTTCGACCGGAAACGGCGCATCCAGCAATTGAGCTCGGAGGGCGACCTTCTCGGCGTCTTCAGCACCTATGGCGCTTTTGGCCCGCTGGGACGGCCGACCGACCTGGCTATCAACGATGCGGGCCAGATCTTCGCCGTCGACGGCGAGGGCCAGATCCAGATCCTGCGGGACGACGGCCGTTTCCTGGGCGCGTTCAACGGGCCGGCCGTGGACGCCAGCGAGTCAGCCCGCCGCCTCGCCTTTGACGACGCGGGGCAGCTCTACGTGCTTCTGCGCGACCGGGTTCAGGCGTTTCAGGTGGAAGGGCCGGAGGAATAGGCGCTGGCCCTCACCCTCAGCCCATCATTTCCCCTGGCCCCGTCGATCGCCCTCACCCCCGACTCCTCTCCCGTCGAGCCGGGAGAGGGGAGCATTGCCGCGAGGTGAATGGCCATCCGGCGATGTGGCGTGTCTTCAAACCAGCAGTCCGTATGCGAAACTGCCATCATGAATCAGCGCGCACATCGGCATAACGGTGGCGCGGCACGAGAACTTCGGTTGCGCGAGACTTGGGCCGAGGAGTTGTTGTGGGAGGCTTTGCGTGGCCGTCGTTTGGATGGCCTCAAGTTTCGCCGGCAGCATCCCATGGGGCCGTTCGTGCTCGACTTCTGCTGTGTCGAGCGCCGGATCGCCATCGAACTCGACGGCGGTGTGCACGAGACCCAATTGGAACAGGACGCCGCGCGCGAGGAGTTGCTTATTGCCAACGGCTTCCGCGTACTGCGCTTTCCCAATGAGGACATCTTCGATCGTCTGCCCCAGGTGCTAGAGCAGATACGTGAAGCCGCTCGGGGAGAACGCCCAGCGAGGCCTCCAGGTCCAGGCCGCACGTCGGGCTGGACCTAGCGGCAGCACCGGTTCCCCGAAAGCAACAAGCCTCGCGGCAATGCTCCCCTCGCCCGGCTCG
>CAYSXO010000540.1:0-1739 GCA_964434995.1 uncultured Sphaerobacteraceae bacterium | reverse complement strand
CGCGATACCGATCTGCTCGACCCATGTGCAGACACCGGGAATATCCAGGCACGACGACGTGCGGCAATTGAACGAGGGGACCGGCGCCACGATCGTCGTGCACGCCAATGGCCTCACGCCGGGCGCCGGGCGCCTCTTGCTCTATGACGACAACGCAACGTGTGAATTCGAGCCTGACAGCGGGGTGCTTGCCGTAATGACGGCATTCCTCGTTGGCACGCTGAAACGCGCGGTTGAGGCGAGGGTTGGGCTTGCGCCGCGAGCACCGCCTCGTGAGGGATATCGTCGTCAACCGCCACCTGTGCAATTGCTTCGTCAGCAAGGTTCGACAGATCGGATGTCCCAGCGATTGCTCATGCGTACCCGATGATTGCCCAGACTGGAATCTGTTCCGCAATCAAGCGCGCCCGCGCTGTCCCGGACGGTGCTGATTCGGGCCGACCATGCGCCTAAGGTCTTCGATGCTGGGGCGCTCATGTCTTCCAGTGAGGTTCATGATCCGTATTGCGTGTCTCCACGGGTCCACACAAGTCTAGCGCACCTGCATTTCGTGTCGATTGAAGTTCTTTATCGGATGGACAGCCAACAAATGAATCCATTGGCTGCCGTGTCGTGTGCGGTTGCCCCGGCACGGACCCTGCTCGTACGCTCTGCTGACAGGCCATGCCTTTTTGGGAACGCGTAGCCGAGGAGGAGTTCGTGTCGAGCCCGCACCACCGCCTGCCCGATGGCGAGTCCCCGCCCAGCAGCGTTATCGTCGAGCGGGTGCAGCCCGAGATCGACGCCGGCCGCTACCCGGTCAAACGGGTGGTGGGCGACATCCTCGAGGTCTCCGCCGACATCTTCAAGGACGGCCACGACAAGATCGCCGCCGTGGTCATGTACCGCCGCGCCTGCGACAACGAATGGCAGGAGGCAGAGATGCGGCTGATCGCCAACGATCGCTGGGCTGGCCAGTTTCTGCTGCCGGACAACACCCGCTATGTCTATACGGTCGAGGCCTTTCCCGACCGCTGGGCCACCTGGCAGGATGAGATCGAGAAAAAGACCGGCGCCGCGCAGGACGTCGCCCTCGAGTTACTGGAGGGGCGAGTCATTCTCGAGGAGGCGCTGCCACGAGCCGTGGGAGAGGACCGCGCTCTGCTGGAAGACGCGATCGCGGCCGTCGATGCTGGCAGGAGCCAAAGGGCCACGGTCCGGCAGTTGCTCGCGCCGGAGATCGAGGAGGCGATGCGGCGCGCGCGCTCGCGGCGGGGCGCCCAGCGCTTCGAGCGGGAGTTGGAGGTGGTGGTCGACCGGCCAGCGGCCCGTTTCGCCGCCTGGTACGAGATGTTTCCGCGCTCGGCAGGAGTCGACACTGAACGGAGCGCCACCTTTCGCGAGGCGGCCAATCGCTTGCCTGCCATTGCCGCGATGGGCTTCGACGTCGTCTATCTGACCCCGATTCACCCGATTGGCCGCGCCTTCCGCAAGGGCAGAAACAACACGCTTGACCCAAAGCCGGGCGATCCGGGCGTGCCATATGCCATCGGCAGCGAAGCCGGCGGGCACGATGCCATCGAGCCGGGCCTTGGCACGCTGGACGATTTCCGCCACTTTGTCAATCGCGCGGCGGCCCTGGGTATGGAGGTCGCGCTCGACATCGCCTTTCAGGCCTCACCCGACCATCCCTGGGCGAAGACGCATCCGGAGTGGTTCACCATTCGCCCGGACGGGTCGATCCACTACGCCGAGAATCC
>CAYSXO010000539.1:1458-1761 GCA_964434995.1 uncultured Sphaerobacteraceae bacterium | reverse complement strand
TCGGACCGATGGCTCGATCTCGCCTGGGACACGGGCGAGGAGGGGCAGCGCTATCCGGCCCGTATCAAGGTCGCGATCCTCAACGAGGTGGGAGCGCTCGCCCAGGTCGCCACCACCATCGGAGAGAACGACGGCAACATCTCGAATCTCCAGATGAACACACGCGCGCGCGACTTCTACGATCTCGATGTTATGGTTGAGGTCATGGACGTAAAGCACCTGAACCGGATCATGACACAGCTTCGCTCCCAGCCCCTCGTCAGCTCCGTCTCGCGGATGACGGGATGAACTGCGACCTCGCGG
>CAYSXO010000539.1:0-1448 GCA_964434995.1 uncultured Sphaerobacteraceae bacterium | reverse complement strand
CGCTCATTCCCGCGCAAGCGGGAATCCATGGAGCCGCTCATGGGTCCCCGCCGTCGCGGGCACGAGCGGGAGGGCTGGTCCAAGCTGGACTCATCACGCTCTAGTTGCATAGCCATGCTTTTCAGTCCACGCACGCCCCCGAGCCTCGCCGAACGCGCCCTGGGCCTCCTCTGGCCGCGGAGCGGGCTCCGGCGCGGATGGCGGTACATCGGCCACAGGGTCATGCGCCTCGCGGGCAGCCCGCACGCCATCGCGATCGGCTTTGCCGCGGGCGTGTTCGCGTCCATGACGCCCTTCGTCGGGCTGCACCTCATCCTTGCGGCGTTGCTCGCCCTCGTCCTGGGTGGCAGCGTGCTTGCATCCGCTTTCGGAACATTCTTCGGCAACCCTTTGACGTATCCCATCATCTGGATCACCACCTACGATGTCGGCGGCAAGATTTTGGGCGGCGATGCGCGCGAGGGGGTGGACCTCGCGCTCCAGGACGGGACGTTCGGGCTCGCGCTGCGCGATCCGGCGGAGTTCTGGAGCCGCTTCTGGACTCTCGCCGAGCCGGTGATCTGGCCGATGACGGTGGGCTCGCTTCCCCTGGGGCTCGCGGTGGCGCTTTTCTCCTACGTGCTTGTGCGCTTCGTGGTGTCGGGCCACCATAGGCGGCGCCTGGCCCGCCAGGCGAGCGCGGCGCGCGAACGGAGCAGGCGATGATCATCGGAATCGGCCAAGACCTCCTCGACATCCGCCGGGTCGAGCGGACGCTGGAACGCTTCGCCGACCGCTTTACGAATCGCGTCTTCACGCCCGTCGAGCGGGCGAAATCCGACCGACGGGCGGCTCGCGCAGCGTCCTACGCCAAGCGGTTCGCGGCCAAGGAGGCGTGCTCCAAGGCGCTCGGCACGGGGTTCCGTCGCGGCGTCTTTCTGCGCGACCTTGGCGTCGTCAACGACCCGTCGGGCCGGCCCACCATGGTGCTGACCGGCCAGGCGCGAGAGCACCTCGAAAGGCTCACCCCCCCGGGCCACACGGCCGTCGTCCACCTGACGCTCACGGACGACTTTCCCTATGCCCAGGCCTTCGTGATCATCACGGCGGTCCCGTTGCGGGACTGACCGCCGCCCACTATCTGTGGCCTCGCTGCAACAGTCGGGCGCACCGAACGCCGGCCTCGACCTGCCCGTCATTGCCACTCCGGGGCGAGCGGGCTAATGAGGATCGAATCGAGGGTCGGCGGGCGATGTGGTGGCGCGTTCAGCGGCGCCCAGGGCGGACAATGGTGGCCAAGACACAAGAGGCGAGAAAGAAGAGCGACGACGGCGTATGGGACACGATCAAGGTCGTCATCCAGGCGCTGCTCATCGCGTTCGTGGTCCGCACGTTCTTCTTCCAGCCCTTCAACATCCCCTCCGGCTCGATGATCCCGACCTTGAGGATCGGCGACTATCTCTTTGTAA
>CAYSXO010000538.1:0-1769 GCA_964434995.1 uncultured Sphaerobacteraceae bacterium | reverse complement strand
CAACGCGTTCATCGCCAGATCGAGATGAGCATCAACAACCAGCACGCGTACCTCCGTCAAGTCGGAAGGGGTGAGCCGAAAGTCGCAATTGGCGCATCAAGTGAGCGCCACATCGTCCCACGCCCTCTCGCCAAATTCACCTTCCGACTTCCGACTCACGACTTCCGACTCCGCGGATCGAGCGCATCGCGCAGCGCATCTCCGAGCAGATTCAGCGTCAGCACCGTCACCACAAGCGCAATGCCGGGAAAGAGCGCCAACCACCACGCGACCTGCAACACGCGCTGGCCATCGCGCAGCATGTTCCCCCAGGTCGGCGTTTCGGGGTCGACGCCCGCGCCGAGGAACGAGAGTGACGCCTCCGAGATGATGGCAAAGGCGACGACGAACGTGCATTGCACGATGAGGGGCGACAGCCCGTTGGGAAAGACGTAGCGCAGCAGGATCTCCCCATCGGTCATGCCAATCGAGCGCGCCGATTCAACGTAGGGCTGCTGTTTGATGACCAGCGTCGTGGAGCGCACGAGGCGCGCGATGGTCGGGGTATAGACAACGACCAGCGCGATGAAGACGTTGATCGCCGACGTGCCGAGGCTGGCCATGATTGCAATAGCCAGCAGAATGCTGGGGAACGCCATCAGCCCGTCGAGCGTCCGCATCAATGGGGTATCGAGCGGCGGGAAGTAGCCGGAAAGGAGGCCAAGGAGAGACCCAATCAGGGCCGCGGCAAGGGTCACGCTCAGGCCTATGGCCAGCGACACCCTGCCGCCATAAATGACCCGGCTGAAGACATCGCGGCCGCGGTCGTCCGTCCCGAGTGGATGCTCGGGAGACGGCCCTTGCAGCCGAACCCCTGGATCAAGAAAGGTCGGATCATATGGGGTCAGCATAGGCGCGAAGACCGCCGCCAGCACGGCAAGCAGCAGGAAGAGCGCGCTGAAGAGCGTCACCGGATTGGCAAGCAGGCGCCGCACACCCCGCCAGCGGCTCGGCGAGGCAGCCCCCTGCAGGGCGCCGGGTCCCGCCTCCACGCTGGCGATCGACGCCATCAATCCCCTCCAAGCCGGACACGCGGATCGGTGTAGACATAGAGTAAATCGACGATCAGGTTGACCAGCACGTAGGCCATGGCGATGGTGATGATCGCTCCCTGAATGACCGGATAGTCGCGGCGGGCGATGCTCTGGACGACCAGCCGCCCCATCCCCGGAATCGTGAAGACCGTCTCGGTCACCACGGCGCCGCCAAGCAGCGCCCCCGCCGAGATGCCGATCACCGTGAGCGCCGGGATCAACGCATTTCGCAGCGCGTGCCGGATGATGACCAGCTTTTCCGGCACCCCTTTGGCGAACGCCGTCCGCACGTAGTCTTCCCGCATGACGTCGAGCATCGATGACCGAACCATTCGCGCCAGCAGGCCAGCGGCGGAAAAGCCGAGCGCGAACGCCGGCAGGAGCATCGCCTTGACGTGCGCCACCGGGTCCTCCCCGAGGGGCACGTACCCCCCGGAGGGGAGCCAACGCAACCGCACGGCGAAGATCAGGATGAGCAGGATGCCGAGAAAGAAGGTCGGGATCGCCGAGCCGGAAATGGCGATCACCGTCAGCACACGGTCGAGGATGGAGTTATGCCGGACCGCCGCGAGGACTCCCGCCGGCACGCCGATGACCACTTGAAACAGGAGCGCGTAGAGCGTGAGCAGGATGGTTGGCTCGGCGCGGTCGCGCAGCGCCTGCATCACGGGCTCGCCCAGGAAGATCGACTCCCCC
>CAYSXO010000537.1:0-1791 GCA_964434995.1 uncultured Sphaerobacteraceae bacterium | reverse complement strand
GCCAGGGCAAGCTCGCACAACTCTGGCGCGATATCCGTGTCTTGGCCGGTGGCCTTGGCCAGATCCCATGCGTGCGAGATTGTGTCGCCAAAGCGCAACATCGCCAGCCCGGCAACAGGCATTTCGCCAAACGGCATCTGGACAGTCCGCCCGAGCGCCCCAGGCTCCAGGAGAGCTTGAGTGAACACCTCCGCCGATTCCGAAATGGCGTCCGCGGGCGACCTGTCGCCGATCGCGTCGCCACTGAGACGCGGCGCGCTCCCCGAGCGCACGTTCTCGGCGGCCCACTCATTTCCGTTGACAATGTGGTTGACAAGCGCCCGGACATCCCAGTCGTCATTGACCGTCGGGTGCGCCATCTGCTCGGGCGTAACATTGGCCAGAATCCCGGCAAAGACCTCATTCGCCTGCCGCACCAGCTCTACTGGATCGTTCGCCGCCTTCGTGTCCGTCATGAATCCTCCAGGATTTGCGTCATGATGGGTGAATCGTGAGCCGATTGCCAACAACCCGGCGCCCCATCACCCCGTAAAGATACCCAACGGCATGCAGGCCGAGACAATCCAGCTTGGGACGTCGACCGTTTCGCTGATCTTGAGGTCCATCGCGGTCGAGCAAAGGATGAGGCCCTCGTGATCGTTGAGGCCGTGCTCCTGCGTCAACCAGTCGATCATGTAACGGACGGCATTCTGCGTATTGACCCAGAGATCGGGGCCGTGCCCGGTGGTGCAGTACCAGCCAGCGGTGTTCCATGATGCCGTCATCGGGCCGCTCATACGGAATCGCATCTCCGGCAGGTTCTCTCCCTCGCGCAAATCGAACCGCAGCGTGACCAGTGCCTCCATCTCGATACCGGTGCCGCAGACCTCGCCGTCCCCCTGCGTAGCGTGGCAGTCGCCGCATGAGAAGAGCGCGCCCGGAGCCTCGACCGGGAGGTAGAGCGTGGAGCCAGCGACGAGCTGCCGGATATCGATATTGCCGCCGACCCGGCGCGGCGGGATGGTGCTGTGCTCGCCCGGTTCGCCGGGGGCGATCCCCATCACGCCGCAGAACGGCTCCAAGGGAAGAACGATCCCCGGCCTGAACTCTGCTGCCTCGCCCGTCAGGTCCCAATGCATCAGGTAGGGCGTCTGGAATGCGGGATCATCTTTCAGCAGATTGAAGCCCGGCAGGACGAACGAGTAACCCCAGCCCTTTGGCTTGACCTCGATGATGTCGACCACGAGCGTATCGCCCGGCTCCGCGCCGCGAATGGCGACAGGACCGCTGATCTGATGGATCACGTCGAAATCGAGGCCGAGGAGCGCGTCGGCGCCTGAATCGGGGGTGATCTGGCCTCGGGTGATTTCCGGCGTCTCGAAGATGACGGTGTCGCCGGGATCGACCGTCAGAGCCGGTGTTGCATCGCGGTCCCACCTGCAGACGATGGCGTTCTTGTCCAGGTAATGCGTTTGCGGCATGGCGACACTCCCCTCTGTCGTGGCGGCTCTCGCGTGAGCTGATCAGTAGTATCGCCGAGGTTGAATCTCCCCAAAACAGCACATGGTCAGGCGGCGAAGATTGCCAACATCGCTAACGTTGCCAAGGCTGAGAATTCGGCGAAGGCCGCGAACGTTACCAGTGTCAGCAACGCCTAATCCTGCCGCGCCGCGGCCTCCTGCCATTCGGCGTAGAGGTGCTGCCGGCCGTCGGGGCGCACCGGCACATAGGCGATGTTCATCGACTGCTCGGCGAAAGGCTTCGCCAGATCGGCGTAGATGGCTGCCGAGGTGAACCCGTACGGCTCGCCGT
>CAYSXO010000536.1:0-1798 GCA_964434995.1 uncultured Sphaerobacteraceae bacterium | reverse complement strand
AGGAGGTCGCCGAGGACGGTTTGACCTTCACCTTCAAGGTGCGCTCGGGCGTGAAGTTCCACGACGGAACTGAATTGACCTCGGAGGATGTGAAGTACACCTACGAGTGGTACATGAACCCGGACAACGCGGCGGTCAATGCGAACCTCTTCGCGGGCGTCGAGTCGGTTGAAGCGCCTGATCCAACGACCGTGGTCGTGACGCTGAAGACGCCGAATGCGGCGTTCTACAGCCAGGTGGGAGATACCTTCATCGTCCCCGCCAAGTACCACGCTGAAATTGGCGAAGATGCCTACAAGGCCGCCCCGATCGGGACGGGACCGTTCAAGCTGAAGGAGTGGAAAGCTGCCGAGTACACGCTGGTCGAGGCGTTCGACGAGCACTTCCGGGGCCGGCCGCATCTCGACGCGGTGCGCATGAACATCGTGCCGGAGCCATCGGTGCGCACTATCGGCCTCGAAACGGGCGAGGCCGATTCCTCCGTCTGGCCCCTGCTGACCGAGGACAGCCAGAGACTGGCGGAAGACACCGCGCAGTTCACGACGTTCATTACCTCCGCGCTGGCGGTCAACCACTTCCCGCTCAATAACAAGAATCCGAAGCTGGCGGACAAGCGCGTGCGCCAGGCAATGATGCACGCCATCGACAGGCAGGCGATTGTCGACGATGTCTTCCGGGGCGCGGCGACGTTGGCAACGGCGAATCTCTCGCCCGCTCTCGCCGACTACTACAACCCCGAGGTGGCGCAGTACCCCTACGACCCGGCGCGGGCGGCCGAGCTGCTCGACGAGGCCGGCTGGACGCTTAATGGAGATGTACGGGAGAAAGACGGCGAGCAGCTTGCCTTTGTCTGCACGACGATTACCGGCGATCAGGCCCGGCGGCCGGAAGCAGAAATCGTGCAACAGATGCTGGCAGACGTCGGTATCGACATGCAGATCGAAGAAGCGCCGGTGGCCACGATCCTCGAAAAACTGCGCGCCGGTGAGATGGACGCCTCGCTCTTCAACTGGACGTACGGAGGGACCGACGGCGACCCCGATGCGTCAGTGGAGCTCAAGTCGGGTGCCACCAACAATTTCTCCCACTTCGAGAACGCTCGGGTCGATGAGTTGCTCGACCTCGGATTGCAGGAAACCGATCCCACCAAGCGCGCGGCCTACTACCAGGAGATTCAGGCCATCGTTGCTGAGGAAGTGCCATTCCTCTTCATGATGTATTGGGATTGGTACAACCTCTTCCGGGCCCGGGTGAAAGGGCTCCCCGAATCGGCGCTGGCTGGCGACATGATCTATGCCAAGGCCTATCAGTTCTGGATTGAGGAGTAGCGGGCTGTTGGCTGTTGGCTTCTGCCGAGAGTGACCGCGTGATCACGGCCTGAGCCAGACGCAATCGCCTTACGATCGTTGATCGCCAACCACAAGCCAACAGCCAACAGCCAACAGCCAATAGCCAAACGCCAAAAGCCCGCATGGAGCCGCGATGCTCAGGTATGTCGTTCAGCGATTGCTGCAAGGGGTGATCGTCATCTTCCTGGTGAGCCTGACGACATTCATCATTCTGCAGCTTGCGCCTGGCGGCCCGGTCGACATCCTGATCGGCGAGGCGCAGGTCAGCCAGGAGCAAATCGACGCCATCACCCGCAAGTGGGGTCTCGATCAGCCGTGGCACGTTCAATACCTGACCTGGCTTGGCAACGTCTTTACCGGCGACCTGGGCGATTCGGTCATCCGCTCCGGCACGCCGGTTAGCCAGATGCTGGCCGATGCGGCGCCCGTCACGCTGCGGCTAAACGCGC
>CAYSXO010000535.1:0-1804 GCA_964434995.1 uncultured Sphaerobacteraceae bacterium | reverse complement strand
TTTCCAACAGCCTGACACCCCGACACCCTGTCACCCTTCGTAAGTTGAATACGTAATCTCCTTGGCGGTGATGAACTCCAGAAGCGCCGGCGTGCCTTCCTCGGTCTGCCGGATCGCGCGCCGGATGGCGGGCACGATCTCGCCTGGTTCGGTCACGCGCTCACCGTAGCCGCCAAGAGCGCGGGCGAAGGCGGCATAATCGCCGCTGATATCAGTGGAGCGGTACTTCGCGGTCGCCTGCTGCATGATCGGCAGCTCGATCGCCATCGAGAAGTTGTTCAGCAGGACCGACAGGATCGGCAGCCGCTCGCGCACCGCGGTCTCGAAATCCATGCCGGTGAAGCCGATCGCGGCATCGCCCCAGACGTTGATGCAGAGCTTGTCGGGCATCGCCAGTTTGGCGCCCATGGCCAGGCCAAGGCCATAGCCGAGCTGGGTCGTCTTCCCCCAGCCGAGATAGGAGAGCGGCGCTTCGCAGACCCAGAACGGCGAGAGCTGGTCGCGCGGCGAACCGGCATCGTGGGTGATGATCGTGTTGGCGACTTCGACCGTCTCCATCAGGTCCCGGATGACGCGGTACGGCGAAAGCGGGACCTCGTCTGACGTCAGTTTCGGCCGCCAGTCATCAAGCCAGTTCGCTCTGACCGAGGCGATTTCGCTCGCGACGGAAGCGCCGCGGCCCCGAGGGATGCTCCCCAGCCGCGCACGCACCTCATCCAGAACCGCGTCGAGCGTCAGCCCGGCGTCGCCAGCGAGCGCGTAGTCGACCGGGACGGTGTGGTTGAAGTCGGCCGGGTCGAGCGTGGCATGGATGATCGTCTTGCCAGCGGGGATCGCGACCCCGTAGCTGGTGCCCGCGAAGCTGCAGCCGATACCGAAGATGACGTCGGCTTCCGCGAGAAAGTGATGGACCGGTTTCGGGATTGCCCTGCCGCCTGAGCCGAGGGCGAGGGGGTGATTTTCCGGAAACGCGCTCTTGCCCTGCAGGCTGGTCGTGACCGGGGCCTCCAGCAGCTCCGCCAATTCCCGCAATTGCGGCCAGGCTCGCGCGTAGTGGACGCCCTGCCCGGCGTAGATGACCGGCCGCCTCGCTTCCACCAGCACCCGCGCGGCCTCGGCGACGGCGGCGGGATCGGGCCCCGAGAGAGCGCGCGGCGCGGGCCGGTAGTTGAGCGGCGGCGGCACGGTTTCCTCGAGAATGTCCTTCGGAAACTCGACCAGGACCGGACGTGGCCGGCCATTTCTGACCCGCGTGAATGCGCGCCGCAGCGCGTCCGGCGCTGCCGAGGCGATGGTGACCTGTTCGGCAGACTTGGTGATGTGCTGAAAATTGAGGTAGGCGCTGAAGTTGGGCGGCACGGCGGCCTGCGCCCGTGGATAGCCGCCCGGCAGTACCACAATCGGGACAGACTCTCCGTAGGCCTGCGCCACGCCACCAAAGGCGTTCTCGGTTCCCGGCCCGAACTGCATGGCGAAGACGCCGATCCGGTCGCCGGAGGTGACCCGGCTGACCGCATCGGCCATGTGCAGGCCCGTCCGCTCCTGCCGGACGATGATGGTGCGGATGTCGACCGCGGCCGCCGCTTCGATGATCGGGTTGACCGGATAGCCAATCAGAAACTCGACGCCCTCCCGCTTGAGAATGTCCGCCACCGCCGCCGCGACCGTCACCATTGCCGGTGCTCCTTCCTGACGCCTTTGCCCCGATGACGGCACTATAGGGCAACGGGCTATCGGCTGTTGGCTATCGGCTGTTGGCTGTTGGCTATCGGCTATCGGCTTACGACGGTATCAGTCTCTTGGC
>CAYSXO010000534.1:0-1829 GCA_964434995.1 uncultured Sphaerobacteraceae bacterium | reverse complement strand
CCATTGATGAAGTCCTCGCCCGGTTCCGGCGAGCAATCGACTATATCAGGCCAGCCCTCATCGCCTGAACGCTGGCAACGCCTCACGAACATTTGACGGTCTGAATTCGCTTGCTCGTGCCGGGTGCGAGCCGCGACAGTGGTCCTGCCGCCATTGTCGCCCGCGGACCTGCTTCCCGATCCGTTTGCTGAACGGGTGAGTCGGGGTGACTTGTGAGCTCACTAGCCGCCAAGCACGCGAGGAACGCATCTCACAATGCCGGCAGGACTCGAGAGTGTACTTACTGACCCGTTCGCGACGGTCTCGGCCTGGTTTGGCGCAACGTTCCTGCCGCTATCGCCAATGACCGACCCTCGGCTCGCCGGCGAGCGCATCGATCGCCACGGCGCGGGTGTCTGGCTCGTCAAATCCGTTTGGAGTGGAGGTCCATGTGGTGTTGGCCGGAGGATGCCGATTCAAATCACCCAAGCGCTGGTTGGGGCGATTGTCGGTGGCTCATCCGACCGGGTGGACATGAGTCGCGACTCGCGATTCGGCTTCCTGATCCCACGATCAGTTCCAGGATGCCCTGACGAGATACTTCAACCGCGAAACGGGTGGAATGACGGATCCCATTATGACGAGTGGTCGGCAAGATTGGCCCTTGACACGATCGCCAACTTCGTCAAATTCTCCGAAGACCCAGATTCAGTCCAGGTAGCAGGGCCGTCAACGACCTGAAGATGCCTGCCAGTTGCTATGTGCGGGACGGCGGCAGCCCCGGCAGTGATGGCGATGTCCCAGGTGTGCGGCCAATCGGCCCTCGTGGCATTGGTGCAACTTCGACCATCCAACTACTCGCGAAAACGGCCGCCAGCCCAACGACAATCGCGGACATGAAGAGGACTTCATAACTGAATCTCTGGATGAGATATCCGCCGACGACAGGAGCAAACGCAACAATGACCAGGACGGCGTTGGTGATCCCCGAGTAAGCGGATTGCTGATGCCATGTTGCAAGTGGCGTCAGGTACCCACTGTTGCCCCGTGACTGGGCCGCCAGCGCGGCGCCGATCGCAAAGAAACCCAAGGCAAACAGTGCTCTCGCGAGCGAACCAAACTCCAGTTGGCCTCGGCCAACTGGCGTGTCCGCGATGTAGGGCATTGAGAGTGCGATGGCCGGGGCGACCAACCTCAGCACCGCCGCGCTTTGCAGCACAGCGCGTGGCCCAGACGATCGTTCGAGCCACAACCAGGCCGGTGATGTCGCAACCCAACCAAGAACCCCCGCAACGGCGTAGGTCCCGATGGAACTGGGCGGCGCACCGAGCCGGGTCACCGCATAGAGAAAGAGAAAAGGATCAACCGCGGCGGAGGATGACAGGAGTACGCGAAAAGCCAGGAAACGTCGAAAACGGCCATCTCGAAGCGAGTGGCGAAGCGCCTGAATTGATGGGACGTCCGGAACTGGAGTTCCAGCACGCGCGTCAGGCTCGCGCATGGCGAAGAGAAAGACCGCCGAAGCGATCAGGCACACGGCGGCCACGAGAAAGAGCCGCCCAAAGTTCCCAGGGAAAGCGAGGGCGCTGGAGCCGAGTACGCGTGCTATGAAGAGTGCCCCAATGATTGCGAGACCAGCGGTCCACGCCGAGCGCCAGCGGATGAACGTGGGCCAGGCGTCGGCGGAAATCGATGCCCGAAGCAGGGCCGAAGTAGGAACGCTTCCGAAGCCGCCGGCAAGGGTGAAGACAATCAGACAGAGAAAGAAGGTCACCAGAAGCGGCCGGCCGGATTGGACGAGGCCGGAGGGGCTCGTGCGGCTCGCCATGATCGCAAGTATCGCTATCGCG
>CAYSXO010000533.1:0-1855 GCA_964434995.1 uncultured Sphaerobacteraceae bacterium | reverse complement strand
GCCACGCCGACCACCGCCTCCATGCGATGCAGCGCGCCGGAGAGCGAGCCGGGCTTGACGTTCGCCCCAAGCTCGGCGCGGTCGATCTGCGCCGCGGCGGATCTGATGGCCGGGCATCGGACCTCCTCTCGCCAACGATCCCGGAATGAAGCGTCGCGTACTGCTCATGGAGATTCACACTCACGGATACTCCTGTGCGAGTAAAAGGTCGGAGGTCGGAAGTCGTGAGACGGCAAGAACGGTCGTACGCTAATCGCCAACAGCCGATAGCCGATAGCCCGTTCAGGAGACCCGCTCGTGGAAACCCAATTCGCCAACATCAACGGCGCCCAGATCGCCTACGAGGTCACCGGCTGCGGCCCACCCCTGCTCCTGCTTCACGCGGGGTTGGGCGACCGCCGAATGTGGAGTGCCCAAATCCTCCCCTTCGCCGAGCACTTCACGGTTATCCGTTACGACGCGCGCGGCTTCGGCGAGACCCGTAAGCCGCCGATGCCGTTCAGCGCCCATGCTGACGCGCTCGGCCTGCTCGATCATCTGGGCATCGAGCGCGCCGCGCTCATCGGCGTTTCGATGGGGAGCCAAACGGCCATCGAGGCGGCCGTCGCCGCGCCGGAGCGGGTCTCTGCCCTCGTCGCGGTCGCCGCGCGGACGGGGATGCCGGTTTCGCCAGAACTGCGCGCCGATTGGAACCGGGTCGATGAGCTCGTCGAGTCAGGCGACATTGCCGGGGCAGTCGAATATGAACTGCGAATGTGGGTTGACGGCCCCGAGCGCGGACCTGCCGCGGTCGACCCGGACATGCGCGAGCGAGTGCGCGAGATGAACGCTGCCCTCTTTGCCCGCGATGACGACGAGGGCGAGCCGATCCCGCTCGATCCTCCCGCGGCCGAGCGCCTGGCCGAGATCACCGCACCGACCCTGATCGTCTATGGCGATCGGGACATCGCTGACGTGCGCGACGCGGCTGCCCCTCTTGCCGCCGCAATCCCCGGCGCGCGCCTTGCTGTCATCCCCGACGCCGCCCACCTGCCGCAGATGGAGCGCCCGGAAGCGTTCAACCAGCTCGTGCTTGATTTCCTTCTCAAGCGCTGAGAGACCTTTCGCGCTGCGGCGAGGCGCGAGGCCGATTTCGGGTTCTGAACCCTGTTTGGCCAGGCACAGGCGACACGTGAGGACGCTCAGCCAGTCTTGCCAGTATCAGATGGCATGCTGAACGGAGTGAAGCATCTCGGCGCCACCAAGCGATCGAGCCATGAGCCGAGATCCTTCGCTGCGTTCAGGAAGACACTTCAGGGTGGACGCACTACTCGGGGCGACACAGATCAGGCGCCATCCCAAGGAACGAGGGATCTCGACTCAGTTGCGCGTCCGTTCGCGGGGAAAACGAAATTCCTCGCGTGTTCGGAAGAACATTTCAACCGTGTCGGTCTACTCAGCCTGACGTTAGCGGCCACCTGGGCCGTCTTTCGCTTGCGCGACCCAGCGGATATCCGCGTCCCGGAGGGGGTGCTGGCCGAGAAAGAGGCTCAGTTGCGCCGCGTGTTCCTGCACGTGGCGCAGATTGTAGAGCTGCAACTCCAGATAGCTGATCGGCTCTTCACGTATCCAGGGATACGCGACGGGCTGTTGCGCCTGCTCCTCCGTCAACGCGGCCAGCCGAGTGTGGCACGTCTGGCGCAGGGACGCGAGATAGGCGCGAAGTTCCTCCCTGGTGTACGGCCGTTCGGGCATCGTCTCGACGGAATCGATCTCCCCTTGGAGAAAAGGCGCCGGGGGCGCAAACGCGTCCTCCGGGACGCCCGCGAGATAGAGGTCGAGCCAGACCAGCGCGTGATAGATGACATACCAGATC
>CAYSXO010000532.1:0-1870 GCA_964434995.1 uncultured Sphaerobacteraceae bacterium | reverse complement strand
TTGGTAGAGAGGAAGGAGTCGGGACCGGCTTCGATGATGAATCCATCGACCTGCTCGGTGGCGATCTTCCCGCCAAGGCGACCTTCCGCCTCGATCAGCGAGATGTGTACGCCAGGAGCATCGCGCGAGATCCTGTGCGCCGCCGCGAGGCCGGTGATCCCGCCGCCAATGATGGCGACGCGCCCGCTCAGATTGCCGTCCATCCGCCATCAACCGTGATCGCCGCGCCAGTGGTCATGCGCGAGGCGGGGCTGGCGAGGAAGACGACCGTCGCCGCGACCTCCTCGGCGGTCACCAGTCGCCCGGCCGGTGTTCGCTGGAGAATGTCGGACCGTATGCCGGGATCTTCGAGCATCGCCGCCGTGAAAGGCGTTTCGACGAATGCCGGGCAGACGGCGTTGACGCGAATGTCGTGCGGCGCCCACTCGATGGCCAGGACGCGCGAAAGATTGACCACCCCGGCCTTGGAGCTGCAGTAGGCCGAGCGCTCGAAATAGCCGACCAGGCCCATGATCGAGGCAATGTTGATGATGCTCCCGCCAGCAGGGGACTGGTCGCGCATGATGCGCCCGGCCGCCTGCGCGGTGAAAAAGAGCCCCTTGAGATTCGTGTCGAGCACAAGATCCCACGCCTCTTCGGTGACGTCGAACGCGCGCTGGCGGACGTTGATGCCCGCGTTGTTGACCAGCACGTCCAGCCGACCATTTCCCAGGCCAGCCGCGGCTTCGACGCAGGCGGAGATGCTGCTCAGGTCGCGCACGTCGAGCGGCACCACTGCCGCGCTCCCACCGGCGGCTGCAATCTCGGCCACGGTTGCCTCGGCGCGGCCAAGCCGATCGGGCAACTCGGTGCTGATAACGCTGGCGCCAGCAGCGCTCAACGCGCGAGCGCATGCCTGCCCAATCCCCGACCCCGCGCCAGTGACCAGCGCGGTCATTCCGGCCAGAACGTCGTTCAACTGTGTCCCTTTCCTGCTTCCCGAAACGTGTCATCATGCTTGTAAGGATACGGCGGACGAGGGTGACAGGTGACAGGGTGTTGGGAACGAACTGTCGGCCAGGGCCGCTTGCCGACGTTTCGAACTCCCCGTCACCCCAACACCCTGACACCCTGACACCCACCGGAGGAATGGCATTGCGAGCAGCGCAGTTTGGGATCGTGCGGAACCAGAACCTGCCCTGGGAGACGATGGTGCGCCATTGGCGGGCGTTCGAAGAATTGGGGTTCGATTCGATCTGGCACGCCGACCACTATCAGCGGCCGAGCATCCCCGACGCGCCTTTCCTCGAGGGCTGGACCTTGCTGGCGGCGCTGGCGATGAAAACGACGAAGCCGCGCATCGGCATTCTGGTCAGCAGCAACACCTTTCGCCACCCACCGCTGCTAGCCAAGCAGGCTGTTACCGTCGATCACATCTCGAATGGCCGGCTGGAGCTGGGCATCGGCACCGGCTGGTTCAGGGGAGAGCACGAGAACTTTGGCGTGCCCTTTCCCGAGCCGCCGGAACTCGTCTCCCGGTTTCAGGAGGCAGTCGTCCTCGTCGACCAACTGCTGACACAGGACGTCACGACCTTCAACGGCGTCTACTACCAGGTTCGCGAAGCCCCTTTCCGGCCAGCGCCGCTCCAGCAGCCTCGCCCACCCCTGACGCTCGGCGCGCACGGGCCGCGCATGTTGCGCTTCGCCGCGCGTTACGCGGATCGCTGGAACTCGCATGGGACCGTCGCCGAGCTTCGCGAGCGCAATGCGTTCCTGGATGAAGCGTGCGCCGCCATTGGCCGCGATCCAGGGGAGATCATTCGCTCGCTCTACGGATGGACGATTCCCATGGGAGTCGATCCCTGGTCCTCGCCGGATGCTTTTTCCGACG
>CAYSXO010000531.1:0-1893 GCA_964434995.1 uncultured Sphaerobacteraceae bacterium | reverse complement strand
GCCTGAGTCACTACCTCTCCTTGTCAGCCGCGCGCGGGAGACGGGCTGGGGGTGAGGGCGCGCGGTGGCACATCGAGCGAGCCGCCCGCTGACTCGCGTTCAAACTGACGGAGCGACGAGCGGGCAACGCCTCCTCAGCCTCCCGTCAATTGCTTTTCCACATCGCTCATGCATGATTGCGCCACCATCCGTACGACGCACACGGGAGGAGCGCCCTGGTGAACTCGCGACGGCCCTTCAAGATCGGGCTCTTTGTCCCGCACTTCGAGCAGCCCTGGGGCAGGAAGGCGCCCGGTTGGGCGGAAATCGCGGCCATGGCCCAACGGGCGGAGGAGGTCGGCTTCGATTCACTCTGGCTCCCTGACCACCTCCTCTTCCGGTTTCCTGATGTCCGCCAGCAGGGGGCCTGGGATGTCTGGTCGCTGCTCGCCGCACCGGCGGCGACGACCTCGCGCATGGAGATTGCGCCACTCGTCGCCTGCTCCAGTTTCCGCAATCCGGCGTTGATCGCCAAGATGGCCGACACCATTGATGAAATCAGCGGTGGCCGCTTCATCCTTGGCCTCGGCGCGGGGTGGCACAAGCCGGAATATGACGCCTTCGGTTTCCCGCACGATCACCGTGTCAGCCGCTTCGAGGAGGCGCTCCAGATCATCGTGCCGCTGTTGCGGACCGGGCAGGTCGATTTCGACGGGAGGTACTATCAGGCGCGGGAGTGCGAGTTGCGCCCGCGCGGACCGCGCTCGCACGGGCCGCCCATCCTGATCGGCGGCAGCGGCGAGCGCATCATGCGGTTGGCCGCGCGCTACGCCGACGCCTGGAACGCTGACCGCCAGAACGACATCGCCCGCGTGCAGGCGCTCAACGCGGCGCTCGACGCCGCCTGCGCCGATGTAGGCCGCGATCCGGTCTCGCTGTCGAGGGTCATCGGCATTCAGGTCGATCTGCTTAACGAGGCCCGTGAAGCGACCCAGCCGCGCCAGTTCACGATGGCGCCCTGGCCGCTGACCGGGACACCGGAAGCGTTGGCCGAGCAAATTTGCGCTTATGCTGCCGCCAGCATCGAGCACATGATGATCTGGATCGACCCTGTCTCGGTCGCCGGCATCGAGGCATTTGCGCCAGTGCTGGAGTTATTGGGTGATGGGTGATGGGGGACGGGACAACGATTCGTTCTCCGTCTTCCGTTCCATCACCCATCACCCACGGAGAACGACATGTTGCGCGATCAAATCATTGCCCGGGCCGGCGAGTTTTCCGGCGAGTTCGGGATGTTCGCCAGGAACCTGGCGACCGGGGAGAGCATCGGCATCAATGAGGACGAAGTGATGCCGACCGCCAGCGTAATCAAGGTCTGCGTCCTCGGCGAGCTCTACCGGCAGGCAGAATCCGGGCTTGTCGATCTGAACGAGCGGCGCGAGGTGACCGCAACGGACTGGTGGGGCGGCTCCGGGGTGCTGAAGGAGTTTGCTCCGGGCCTCCAGCCGACCGTGAACGACCTGGCCCGGATGATGATCGTGGTCAGCGACAACGTCGCCACCGGAATGCTGGTCCGCCTGCTGGGGAAGGAGCGCATCAACCAGACGATGCGCGCGTGGGGCCTGCCACAGACCGAGCTGGTCTGGAAAATGGATCCAGGCGCCAGCATCCGCGAGTACGCCGTTTCCACCCCGCGCGAGCTGGCGCGGCTCATGGAGCTGATCGCCACCGATGCCGTTCTCACCCCGGCATCGTGCGCCGCCATGCGCGATCACCTCTCGCGCCAGCAATACCTCGATCAAATTCCGCGCTACCTCCCCCACCATCCGTACGCCAGCTACTTCGGCATCACCCCGGAAACGACAGTTGCCAACAAGACCGGCTTCTACGCCGGGGTCCGTGTCGACGCCGCGA
>CAYSXO010000530.1:0-1910 GCA_964434995.1 uncultured Sphaerobacteraceae bacterium | reverse complement strand
GATGCCCTGCGCCGCCTGGAGTCGGAGCGGTTGGTGGAGAAGGCCCCTTCACGCGGCTTTGTCGTCCCGACGCTCACCATCGACGACATCGTCGAGATCTACGAGATTCGCGAGGTCCTCGAAGGGTTGGCCGCGCGCCGGGCCGCGATGCGGATGGGCCCCGCCGAGGTGGAGGCACTGGGCGAAACGGTCGAGCGCGCCGAAAGAGCGCGCGACGCCTCCGATCTCGTCGTCCTCTGGGAGGCGAGCAACGCCTTCCACCGCCTGCTGCGCGGCGGCAACAAGAGCGCCCGCCTGCCCCGCCTGCTGGCCCTAATGCTCGACGCCCACCGCTCGCTCCGGCTGCACGAGTTCGCCCCGGAACGTGTCGATACGGCGGTCGCCGAACACCGCGCCATCTATGAGGCCATCGCCAGCCGCGATGCGGACCTCGCCGAAAACCTGGCCCGCGAGCACTCCCGCCACGCCCTGCGCGCGCAACTACGGGCCCATCAATTGGCGGGTGACGGGTTGTGAGCTGTTGGCTGTTGGCTGTTGGCTGTTGGCTGTTGGCTGTTGGTCCGAGCGAAAACGAGTCAGGCAGATCTTGGATAGAGAAGACCCATGCCGCGAAAGAATGGTCGCCATCAGGTTAGTAACCGAGAGCAATAGCCAAAGGCTAATAGCCAACAGCCAACAGCCCGCTACGCATGCGGCAAAAGCGCAAGGAACGCGCTTTCGGCTCGCGTCAACGCCCGATCCTGGCGGCGAATGATCCAGAACGAGCGGCGGCAATTCCATTCACGCAGCGGAAGCTCGACCAGGCGCCCTTCCCGTTGCTCTGCCTCGACGGAATAGCGCGACAGCATCCCGATCCCCAGGCCCGCTTCCACCGCCCGCTTGACGGCCTCGTTGCTCCCCAGGGCGATCACATGCCCGGGGCCGCAGCTTGTTTCCCACAGGCAGCGCTCGGCGTTCGCTCGTGTTGCCGAGCCCGTCTCCCGCATCACGAACTGCCGGCCACACAACTCCAGCGGGGTGAGCGCTGGCGCGTTCAGAAGGCGATCGCCGGGGGCCACGAAAACGACGATCTCGTCATCGAACACCAGCTCCGAGGAGAGATCATGATCGGCTGGGCGATCGCCGACGATCGCCAGGTCCAGCCCCCGCTCCGCCACCATCCGGGTAATCTCGGCGCTATTGCCGATTCGCAGCGTCAGCCGCACCCGTGGATGCGCGGCGTGAAACCGGCCCAGGTAGCCTGGCAGCAGGTGCTCGCCGGCCGTGCTGCTTGCCCCCACGACCAGCTCGCCCGCCTCCAGTCCCTCCAGGTCCGCGATGCCCCGCCCGAGCTCGTCAACGAGCGCCAGAACCCGAGCCGCGTAGTCCGCGACCAGCCTTCCGGCTTCGGTCGGTGCGCTGCCGCGTCCATCGCGCTGGATCAGCTGCATGCCGAAGTAGCGTTCCAGCGCCCTGACCTGGGCGGATATGGCTGGCTGGCTGATCCCGGTCGTTTTTGCCGCGGCGGTCATGGCGCCGCGCTTGACAACCTCGGCAAAGATGGCCAGCGCCTGCATGGTTGGGCGTTCAGGTATCACGAAATGTTATCCATCCGATTGAACACCACTATTGGTCATGATAGCGGTGGCGACCTACGCTCGAAAGAGTCAATCTGGCAATGTCATCGAGCGAAGGACCTGTACCTGTGCTCCGCAATACCCATCGCACGACCATCGACGTCACCGAACTGCAGTCGATGCTGGCAGCACGCCAGCCCCTTATCGTCCTCGATGTGCGCAAGTCCGCGGATCGCGCCGAATGGGCTATCCCGGGCAGCCTGCACATCGACGCCTATGAGGCGCTCAAGGCGGGCGTTCCAAACGCCTTGGCCGCTGTGGACATCCCCGATGACGCGCCGGTCGTAACCGTCT
>CAYSXO010000529.1:0-1927 GCA_964434995.1 uncultured Sphaerobacteraceae bacterium | reverse complement strand
CCGCCCAAGATACCTCGACGCCTTCATCGCCGCCGATCGCCGCGACCGCATTGGCCCCCGGATGCCGGGACAGCCGCGCAAGGGCGACAGCGACAGGCAGTTCGGCCCGGGGCACGTCATGAAAGGAGACCCTCATTTGTCCGGTCGTCAACGTTCCCGTCTTGTCGAGGACGACGTGGTCGATCTCCGCAAGCCGCTCGAGTGCGCTGCCGTCCTTCATGGTGACGCCGATCCCGAACAGGCGGCGTGCGGCGGCCGCCTGGACCATGGGGACGGCGAGGCCGAGCGCACAGGGACAGGTGATGATGAGAACAGCGATCGCCAGCGTGAGAGAACGGTGCCAGTCGCCGGTCGCCATGAACCAGCCTGCGAACGTCGCAAGCGCGACCGCATGGACGACCGGCGAATAGAGGGCGGCGGCGCGGTCCGCGATCCTGCGGTAGCGTGCGCGGCTGCCCTCGGCTGCTTCCATGAGCCTGACCATGTCGGCGAGAAACGAGTCGCCGGGTCGACGGTCGATGCGCAGCTCGATCGGACCATTGAGGTTCAACGCGCCCGACAGCACCCGCGACCCCGGCTCGATGCTCTCGGGCGAGGTCTCTCCGGTCACGATGGAGAGGTCCAGAGCTCCTTTGCCCTTGAGAACGGTGCCGTCGGCCGGGATACGCTCGCCGACGGCGACGAACACCGCGTCCCCCTCCCGCAGCGACTGGACGTCTTGGAACTCACGTCCGCCGACCTTGTCCAGCACGGTAGCCCCACGCGGCATCATCCGCGCTAGCGACCGCACCGCGTCGCGCGCCTTCCCGCGCATGGAGTGATCGAGCGCGCGCCCGGCCAGCAGGAAGAACAGGAGAGACGTTACTGCGTCGAAGTAGGCGTGCTCTCCTCCGGAGAGTGCATCATAGGCGCTGAGGCCGAAAGCGAGCAGAATGCCCACGCTGATGGGCACGTCCATGTTGGTCCGGCCGACGCGCAGCGCGCTCCAGGCGGAGGCGAAGAAGATACGGCCGGAATACGCGACCGCGGGGAGAGCGAGGGCGGCCGAGACCAGGTGGAAGGCGTGGCGCGTGCCCTCCTCCGCTCCGGACCAGATCGAGACAGACAGAAGCATGATATTCATGGCGGCGAAGCCCGCGACGGCCGTTGCGCGCAGTAGGCGCCCCATTTCGGGATCGCTCCCGCGATCGGCGTCCGCCAGGGCCGCCTCATATCCCGCTCTCCTCAGGGCATCGATCATCGGCGGCACCACGCCATCGCACCGCCACCTCACCGCGACCCGTTTCGAGGTCAAGTTCAGGCGGGCGGCGGTCACGCCCGGGAGCGTTCCAAGCGCGCCTTCGATAGCGACGATGCAGGCGCCGCAGTGCGCACCGGGAACGCTCAGGTCGGTCTGTATGATCCCGTCGCCGAGGTCCCGGCTGGCCAGCCGGATTTCCTCGGGCGGCACGTCCCGGCCAGGCCCTACCATTAGGGCAGCTTTTGCTCCGGGCGCGCAGCAGCTCATCGCGTCAGGCCTCCGGCCGCGCCACGGCGACGTAGGCATGCCAGGTTGCATGCCCGAGCAGCGGGAAGATCACGATCATGCCCAGCAGTCCGGTCGCGACGCAGAGCGCGAAAAGCGCGATGACAATCGCCCCCCATCCGATCATTGCCGGAAGATTATTCCAAACCAGCTTCATGCTCGTGCCCATGGCCGTGAGCGCGTCGACCCTGCGGTCGAGCATCATCGGCACGGAATACACGCTGATCGAGAAGGCGAAGGCCGCAAACAGGCCGCCGATGGCCGTTCCGACGACGATCATCGCCCATCCGTAGGCGGAGCCGATCAGCACGCCAATCACGTTGTCCAGGCCCGGGAAGGCGGTGACCCCGAAGAACAGCGCCCACAGAAGCACCGCCTCCCTTGTCCAGAGCAGCATGAGCA
>CAYSXO010000528.1:0-1928 GCA_964434995.1 uncultured Sphaerobacteraceae bacterium | reverse complement strand
GCCCTGGCGCTCCCGTGCGTGCCGTGGTCGAGGCGGTGAACGCCTCCCTGACCGGCGCCGGGATGGAGCCTCGCGATTCAGGCCGTCTTGGCCACGGCCTCGGCCTGCAGAGCACCGAGCCGCCGAATGTCTCGCTCGATGACGAGACGACCCTCGACACCGGCATGGTCATTACCGTCGAGCCGGCAATCATCCTCGACCATGGTATGTATCAGGTGGAGCAGAACGTGGTGGTGACGGAGACGGGACACGAGGTGCTCTCGCGCGCGCCGCATCAGATTCGCGCGTTCTGACGAGGCGTTTCCTCCTCGTCGCCGCGAGCCGCGAAGGATCGTGGCCAGGCATTGCCGGCGCTCGTGCGGCAGGCCGCCATTCGCCTCGCTACGGGAAGCGACGCGACGAATTGTCGAATCCCTGATTGACCGGACGACTACCTGACGTCGCCGCGAGGGCGATGACGCCGGTTTGCCAGCATGGGCTGGGCAACCCGTGAAGGGAGTCGAAGAGATGGAAGGGAAGGTGCACGCGGCTCGCCTGTTGGCTGGCCGCGCTAACCGCCGCCGGGTTCTGGCGGGACTCGCCGCCGCGATCCTCGTCCCGGCGGCGCGGGCCGAGGCAGGACGAACGACCACGCCGATGGACCGAGGAGGAATGATTGTGGCACGCATCGCTGATGAAACCGTGAAGACCGATTACCTGAGCGTGCCAGGCGCCCGGCTCTATTACGAGGTCGCCGGAGCAGGTCCAGTGCTCCTGATCATCCCCGGCGGACCGGCGGACGCCGAGGGCTTTGTGCCCATCGCTCGCCTTCTTGAAGACCGCTACACGGTGGTGCGCTATGACCCGCGCGGCATCTCGCGCAGCAGCTTCGCTGGGCCGGCCGAAGATGTTGCCGTGGAAACGCATGCCGGCGATGCGCGGCTGCTGTTGCAGGCGGTTGGCTCTGAGCCCGCTTACGTCCTGGGTCATAGCGGCGGCGCGGTGATCGGGCTGGCGCTGGCCGAACACCATCCTGAGGTGGTGAAGACCCTGGTGGCCCACGAGCCACCGCTGGTTCAGCTCCTCCCCGACGGGGACGAGCGCCGCGAGGCGGGTCAGGAAATCTATGACACCTATCTGCAGGAGGGGCCAGAGGCGGCAATGGCGAAGTTCATGGCGGCCGCCGGAATGGGCGAATCCGCGCCGCCGGTTGAGATGAGCCCCGAGGCGATGGACGAGTTGAACAGGCAATTTGCCCGCATGGAGCAGAACCTCGACTTCTTCTTCGGCCACTACCTGATGCCGATCAGCACCTACACGCCAGATATCGCCACGCTGCAAGACGGAACGCCCCAGGTGTTCGTGGGCGTTGGCGAAGCATCAGCCGGTCAGGAGGCCGCCGATACGGCGCTCGCGCTGGCCGAGCTCCTCGGCACGGCCCCCATCGTCTTTCCGGGCGATCACGCGGGGCCATCCACCCATCCCGACGAATTCGCCGAGACGCTGCACGAAACACTCCAGGCCGAGTAGCAGCCCGCCACGGGCCCTCACCCCAACCCCTCTCCCAGCGCACTGGCTGACAGGGGGAGGGGTTGGCGCACCGGCGAGTCGTGACCGCGAGCGGCCGCCCTCATCCCCTACCCCTGCTCCCGTCGAGCCGCGAGCAAGGGGGCAGGCGGCGCGCCGCACCGCCTGCAGGCGCCCCTTTCCGGCATCACGGCTTCCCTCTCCCAGCGCACTGGGAGAGAGGTGTTGGGGCGAGGGCGGACGCTGGCGATCACGAGCCTGCCTTGTGCCGCAAACCTCCCCCTGCCAGCCAGCGCACAGGGAGGGGGGCGTTGCCGTTGGCCAGATTGCCTACGGGGGCATGGAGCGATCTCAGCACCTCCTTGCCCGGCTCGACGTGGCAAGGGGGCCGGGAGGTAGAGCGAAGCTACCGCCCGCTTTGC
>CAYSXO010000527.1:0-1979 GCA_964434995.1 uncultured Sphaerobacteraceae bacterium | reverse complement strand
GAGGTCAACAGGGCGCAGACGCTCATGCCGCCGGCGGATTCGCCAAAGAGGGTGATATTGGCTGGATCGCCGCCAAACGCGGCCGCGTTCGCCGTGACCCAGCGTAGGGCCGCAAGCTGATCTTCCAGGCCAAACGCGCCAGAACCCGTCAGGCCAGGGTAGCCGAAGAAGCCAAGAATGCCGAGGCGGTAATTGACCGTGACGACCATCACGTCGCCCTGGACGGCCAGTCGCCGCGGGTCGAGGATGGAGCCAGCGCCGCTCAAGAAACCCCCGCCGTGGATCCAGACCATTACCGGGACTGGCTGCTCCGGGCTGGCTGAGCGTGGGACCGTCACGTTCAGAAATAGGCAATCCTCGCTCCCGCCGCCAAGGCTGCCCGGCACGCCGGCGGGCTGCATGCACCAACTCCCCGGCGCCGTCGCGTCGAGCGGCTCGCTCCATGGCGCGACCGCTCGCGGCGATTGCCAGCGCAATTCGCCGACCGGCGGAGCGGCAAAGGGGATGCCCTGAAAAAGCCGGTAGGTATCGCCAATCGTGCCCCGCACGGGGCCGGATGCGGTTTCAACGATCGTTCCCGGCTCGCTCACCGGGGTGGCCACCATTTCACCTCTGGCGACGAAAGCCGTTGTGGGCAGCAACATGATCAGGCAGAACGCGGCCAGGCCCACTCGCAGGGTTCGAAATCTCATGCAGGAAGTGCTCCATGCTCCGAGGTCGCGCCATCGTGTCTGATGTGCGAATCGTGACATTCTCCGCGTCAGCGAAAGAATCTTGGCTCCCCCGCGAACGTATGCGCTCCGAATCGAGTTGCTTCGCTCCGCTCACCATGTCACGTGACATATGGCACATGATTCGGAATTGGCTTGATCATGTCCTGTTTTCCGCCACACGCGTTCTCGTCGCTTCCCCACTCCCAGCGCGCTGGCGGGGCGCCCACGAAGTGGGTCACGCGCAGGGGGTGCGGGCCAGCGCGTCGACGTTCCGGGTTCACCCGGCATCCGTATTACACATGGCGCTGAGCGCTCAATTCAGTATGAAACATAGTGCATTTCGGATTGTCGAGCGCGGCGAACAATCGCCGGACGTCCAAGGGAGAGCGCTCAGCCGGGATCCACCCAATGGCTCAAGATGCCCCTGGCGGTGGAGATGCCTTCTGCGCCGCACGCGTGCATTGCCGCCATGTTCAGGCGGCGCCAGTGTGCGGACCATGCTGTCGCTACCGACGCGCTTTCAGAGAATCAGGCGGGGCGGGAGAAATCCCGCCCCGAAGGTGACGCATGCCGACTTGCCGACTCGTCGTCTTCGTCCCTACAGCCCCGGCTCGGTTCCCTTGGCGATCGGCACGCCGACCATGCTCCCCCACTCTGTCCAGGAGCCGTCGTAATTCCGCACGTCGGGATAGCCGAGAAGTTCGTGCAGGACGAACCATGTATGGCTGGAGCGCTCGCCAATGCGGCAGTAGGCGATCACTTCCTTGTCGGCGGTAATGCCCTTGCCGCCGTAGATCGCCTTCAGCTCGACCGGACTCTTGAAGGTCCCGTCCTCGTTGGCGGCGGTCGCCCAGGGGATGCCCTGAGCGCCGAGGACATGCCCGCCGCGCTGCGCGCCTTCCTGCGGATAGCCTGCCATATGCAGCACTTCGCCGGTGTATTCCGCTGGCGAGCGGACATCGACCAGAGTTGGCTTGCCCGACTTCACCTGCTTCAGGACATCGTCGCGGTAGGCGCGGATCGTCTCGTCCGGCTCATTCGCCGTGTAGGCCGCCGCCGGATACGACGGGACGTCGCGCGTGAAGGGGCGGCCTTCCGCTTCCCATTTGGCGCGGCCGCCGTTCATCACCCGGACATCGTCGTGGCCGAAGTACTTGAAGAGCCAATAGGCATAGGTGGCATACCAGTTGTTGCGGTCGCCATAGAAGACGACGGTCGTGTCGTTGCTGATGCCGTGCTTGCCAAGCAGCGCTTCGAAGCCCGCCT
>CAYSXO010000526.1:0-2007 GCA_964434995.1 uncultured Sphaerobacteraceae bacterium | reverse complement strand
GGAGGAGCATCCCATGCGGCAGTCGTTGAAGAGTCCAGCAATCGGCAGCCTCTTCAGCGAAAGCGTGGTGCATGGCGATCCTCAATCTCGGCATCCTGGCGCATGTAGACGCCGGTAAAACGACCCTCACCGAGCGCATCCTTTTCGAAACCGGCGTCATTGCCGCCGCCGGCAGCGTCGACAAGGGCACGACGCAAACCGACACCCTCGATCTGGAACGAGCCCGCGGCATCACCATCAAGGCCGCGGTCGCCTCCTTTCCGCTGCCCGGAATGACCGTCAATCTCATCGACACCCCAGGGCACGCTGACTTCATCGCCGAGGTCGCGCGGTCGCTGGGCGTGCTCGATGCCGTGGTCCTGGTTGTCTCAGCCGTCGAGGGCGTGCAGCCGCAGACGCGCCGCCTGGCGAGGGCCGTGCGCGAGGCGGGCTTGCCGCTGCTCGTCTTCGTGAACAAGATCGACCGTCTCGGCGCTCGCGGCGACGAGCTGCTGGCGGAACTGCCGCGCAAGCTGAAGTTGCGCGTCGTGGCCATGAACGCGGCGGCCGGCCTCGGAACCAGGGGCGCGGCGGTCGCGGCATGCTGCCGCGAGGACCCGGTATGGCGAGCGCGGCTGACCGACCTCCTCGCGGAGACCGATGACCGCATCATTGCCGCCTTCGAGCGCAGCGGCGAGCTGAGCGCCTCCTTTCTCTCGTCCGCGCTGCGCGGGCAGATCGCGGCGAGCACTCTCGTGCCCGTCTTTTTCGGCTCGGCCGCCACTGGCGCGGGCGTTGCCGAGTTGCTGGCTGGCATCGCGGAGTGGCTGCCGGCAGCGTCGGCGGCGAACGATGCACCCGTCGCCGGCACGATCTTCAAGATCGCCCGCCGGCCGACCGGGGAGAAACTGGTCTATGCGCGGCTCTTCGCGGGCGCGCTGGCGAATCGGCAACGCGTGCCGATCTGGCGCCCCGATCCCCGAGGCGAGGGCGAGCAGATCGAGCAGCGCATCACCGGCATCGATCGCTTCGTGGGTAGCATGGCAAGAGGAGCGGAAACGGCAGAGGCTGGAGAAATCGTCCTGCTGCATGGGCCGCGGGCCGCGCGCATCGGAGACCGCATCGGCGCGGCGGAGGCACATCCGCGGCCCATCGCCCAGACGTTCCCGGCTCCCGCGCTGGAGAGTACGGTGCTGCCCCTCGTACCGGGCGATATCACGCGGCTGCGCTCGGCCCTCGAGGACCTGGCGGACCAGGATCCGCTTATCTCGCTGCGCCAGCGGAACGATGCGGGGGAGATCACGCTCCGTCTCTACGGCGAGGTACAAAAGGAGGTGATGGCGGAAACGCTGGCACGCGACTACGGCATCGGCGTGTCGTTCGGGCCAACGCGGACGATCTGCATGGAGCGCCCGATCGGTACGGGGGAAGCGGTCGAGCTGATCGGCGCGCCGGAGAACCCGTTTGCCGCGACGGTCGGCATCCGCATCGAGCCAGCAGCGTGCGAAAGCGGCATTCGCTACGTTCGCGAGCTGGGCTCCCTGCCGCCGGCCTTCTACCGGGCCATCGAAGAGACGGTTTACGAAACGCTCATGCAGGGCCTGCATGGCTGGGAGGTGACCGACGGCATCGTGACGCTCACCCAGGTTGGCTACTGGTCGCCCGTCAGCACGGCCGGCGATTTTCGCAAGCTCACCCCACTCGTGCTGATGCAAGCGCTGCTGGCAGCCGGAACCGAGGTTCGCGAACCGGTCGAAACACTGGAGATCGAGGTTCCGGAAGAAGCGTTTGGCGCGGTCTGCGGGCTGCTGGTGAATGCCCGCGCGGTGATTGAGAATGCGTTGCCTGACGGATCATCGCGCCAGATCGTCTGCCGGATCCCGGCTGCCGAACTGCGAGAGGTCGAACGCTGCCTGTCGCGCCTGACCCGCGGTGAAGGCGACTGGGGCTCGGCCTTCGCCGGCTACGCGCCAGTACTGGGCGCCCCGCCAGCGAGGCCGCGCGTCGGCCCGAACCCTCTCAAGCGGG
>CAYSXO010000525.1:0-2027 GCA_964434995.1 uncultured Sphaerobacteraceae bacterium | reverse complement strand
CAGGATCCCGCGTCGCTGGCCGATCTGACCGCCAGGGACGTCATCGAGGGCTACCGCGCCTATAGTCTGCGCTTTTACCGCAGCCCGGTTAGCGACGGATTCGTCGATCGCTACATCGGCGCATTGGAGGCGGGGAGTCTCGAAGGGCTGGACGCGATCGCTGCCACCGAAGGACTCGCGCAGCTCGAGGCGTTGGGCGTAGAGCCGTTTCTCTTTCCGGGGATCGCCGTGCACACGGCCGATCCCGGTCCCGCGGACCTGTTCTCGCCGACAGGCGTGTACGAGCGAGGGGCGCTGACGTTGCACGCGCTGCGCTTACGCCTTGGTGACGAGACGTTTTTTGCGATCCTGCGCGGCTGGCCCACGCGCTTCCAGAATGGCAATGCCACGACGGAGGATTTCATCGCGTTTGCCGAGGAGATCAGCGGCGAAGACCTGAGCGATTTCTTCGAGGAGTGGCTCTTTCAGGTTGCCTTGCCGTCCCTGACACCCGAGCGCGAAGAGGCGGCCATGGCGACGCCCATCGCTCCCTGAAGCCGTCGTCTGCGCAAGCGGCATGCCGTCCCGGCAACATGGCGTTTGCGCTGGACGGGGCCAGATATCGGAATGAACGCCTCGCGGATGGCTCCGCGAGGCGTTGAATACACAACCATCCCCTGGCGCATCCGCATGAGGAAATGTGTCAAGATTCCGCGGCGCGTTCGCGTACGAGTTCTCGGCATCGAGGAGACGACCATGGCAGTGTCCCAGCAAGTGACCGAATCGCTGCCCTCCCGCCCGTGGCACGAATTGGCCGCCGCGATCAGCGGCGAGGTGATCCTCCCCGATAGTCCGAATTACGACGCCTTCCGGCACGTCTGGAATGGCATGATCGACCGCTACCCGGATGCGATTGCCCGTTGCCGGTCTGTCGATGACGTGGTCGCGGCCGTGCGCTTCGCGCGGAGGCACGATCTGCCGATCGCGGTGCGCGGCGGCGGCCACAATGCCGCCGGGCTTGCCGTTATTGACGACGGCCTGGTCATCGACCTGACCGAGATGAACGCGGTCGAGGTCGATGCCGAGCGGCGGATCGCCCGCGCTGGCGGCGGGGCGACCTGGGGCGACTTCGACGCCGCCACCCAGCGGCACGGGCTGGCGGCAACGGGCGGCGCGATTTCGATGACCGGCGTCGCCGGGCTGACCCTTGGCGGCGGGCTTGGCTACCTGATGCGAAAGTACGGGCTGGCCTGTGACAACCTGATCGGTGCTCAGGTGGTGCTGGCGGATGGCACGGTGGTGACCACCAGCGAGACTGAACGCCCGGAGGTCCTTTGGGGGTTGCGTGGTGGCGGCGGGAACTTCGGCGTTGTCACCGAGTTCGCCTTTCAGCTCTATCCGCTATCGGGCACGTATGCCGGGCTGATCCTGCACCCGCGAGAGCGCGCTGCGGCCGCGCTGCGCGCCTATCGCGAGTTGACCGCCGCTGCCCCGGACGAGTTGACCGCCTTCTGCGCGCTGCTTACCTCGCCCGATGGCGCTCCGCTGGTCGCCTACGTGCTCGCGTACGCGGGCGACGCGGCCGCGGGCGAGGCGGCGATCGCCGGCTTTCGCGCCTTCGGCGAGCCAGTGGCCGACCTCGTGGCGCCAATGCCGTACACCGCTCTGCAGCAGATGCTTGATGAGGGCTTCCAGCCCGGCCCCCATGTCTACTGGCGCTCGCATTTCCTGACCGGGTTGCCGGATGAGGCGATCAACATCGTCGTCGCCGGGGCCAATGCGGCGCCATCGCCCCTGAGCGCGGTGCTGGTCGAGCACGTGGGCGGGGCCGTTTCGCGCGTCGGGCGGGACGAGACCGCGTTCGACCACCGCGATGCGGAGTACAACCTGGCCATCATCGCCCGCTGGCTCGACCCAGCTGAAGAGGAGGCGAACATCGCCTGGGCGAGGACGCTCACGCCCTCCCAGCCCATGCGCTGCGCGCGGCGCAGCTCGGTGACGAGCTCGGACTGCGCCGCTCGGGCCGCGGGCATGAGGGACAGGACGGC
>CAYSXO010000524.1:0-2031 GCA_964434995.1 uncultured Sphaerobacteraceae bacterium | reverse complement strand
AAGCGCCAACCCGCCGTTGACGACCGTGCGCCAGCCATTGCGAGACATGGGCAGGATGGCAACGCGGATGCTCTGCCAGTCGATCGAGGACCCTCACCGCGGCGTGGGGCGCGTTGAGCTGCCCACCGAGCTCGTGTTTCGCGCCACCTGCCGCTCCCTGGTGGGCAATAGCGCCAGACGAGCGCTATCGCGTCGGGGGCCCGCGGAGGGCTGGGCTTCTGCCACCGCGAGCTGAGTAACGTTGTCGTCGCCGAAAGCCGGTTCCAGCAGTAGTGATACTGGCCGCAATCAGGGATCACGGCAGGAAAGGCCTCGGGGCAATCGGGGCCCGCCAGCGCCCCATGGGAGACTCGAACCGAAATGCGTGCGTCTCCCCGCGGGTCAGCTTCAGGCTGCCGTACACCATCCTGCTGCCGCGAGCTTGCTACCTGGCTGTCCGGCATGACCTGGAAGAAGCCGCGTATGCCGACGGTTCGAACGGGTCATTTGAAACCTGCCTCACCATGAGGCCATTCATCGCGGAGAGTCTTGCCTGGTGCGCGGCCTCGCGTATGCCAAACGCGGGTAGCCCCGGCAACGTCCATTTCCTGCCCATCACCCATCACCCATTACCCCTCACCCGTCAACAAGTGGCAGCGCGGACCCGCGGGACCCTATCCTGTCGCGCATGACGAACGGGGGGCGCGAGCGCGCGAGCGGGACAACCGGCCGAACCCGCCGCGGCGATAGCGCCGAGGCGTGGGCATTTCCGCTCCGCGTCTGGATCATCCACTGGCTGCTGGTGCAAATCCCCGCCACCTATGCCATCCGCTTTGGCGTCCCCAACGAGCCTTCTCCGCCCTACGGCGAGATGCCGCCACCGCTGGAGGGTCTGGCCCACTGGATCGTGGAGCCACTGCGCAACTGGGACGGCCTCTGGTACCGGTTGATCGCCCTGGAGGGTTATGCGGGAGGCGTGCAAAGCGCTCGCGCCGCATTCTGGCCCGCCTATCCGGGCATGATGCACGGCGGCGCCGCGCTGACCGGCTGGCAGGTGGAAACCGTCGGCTATCTGGTGGCGAACCTCGCCTTTCTCGGCGCGCTGCTCCTCATATACCGCCTGATCACCTTCGACTACGGCGATCCAGAGGTCGCGAAGCGCGCCCTCTGGGCTATTGCCCTCTTTCCAACGGCGCTCTTCTTCTCGGCGGTCTACACCGAGTCGCTATTCCTCTTTCTTGTCGTCGCGGCGCTCTATCTCTGGCGGCGAGATCACGTCTGGGCGGCGGGCCTGGTCGCGGTCGGCGCGGCGCTCTGCCGCTCCGGGGGCGTGTTTCTCATCCTCCCGTTTCTGGTGCTGCTCTGGGACCGCAACCGGCGCGATTGGCGGGAGTATTGGCCGGATATCATTCCGGCCCTCCTGCCCGCGCTAGGGCCCGTCATCTTCGGGGCCATTCTGCAACGCGACCAGGGGAACTGGAACGCCTTCATCGACGTGCAGGAACAGTGGAACCGCTACAGCGCGCTGCCATGGGAAACATTGCAGTGCGCCATCAACACCTGCCACACCCTCGGCGGCGAGCCTGATGGCGTCTCCTGGGGCTGGGTCAGCGACTTCGCTCGCAGCCCGACCTGGGCGACGCTGACCAGCACCGAATGGCGCGTCGCCGTGGCGAACAGCGACGTGCTGGAGCTGGTGGTGACGGTGCTCTTCCTGGTCCTGACCCTCTTCGGCCTGCGCCTGCTCCCCTGGTATCAGACCGCCTGGGTCATTCCCGGCATGCTGATTCCGCTCCTGCAACCCTCCGAGGTGCACGCGCTGATGAGCATGCCGCGCTTTGTGCTCGTCCTCTTTCCGCTCTTCATCGTGCTCGGCATGCTCCTGCGCCCGCGCTGGATTCGCATCCCGGCGGCCGTCTTCTCGGTGACGCTCCTGGTGCTGCTGACGACGCAGTTCGCGCTCTGGTACTGGGTGTCCTGAAGTGGGTGACAGGGTGACAGGGTGACAGGGTGACAGGAAGCGAGCGTAATGTCCGCTCCTCCGATGCGCCA
>CAYSXO010000523.1:582-2036 GCA_964434995.1 uncultured Sphaerobacteraceae bacterium | reverse complement strand
TGGTCGACTGGGTCGACATGCGGCCGTTCCGGCTCGATCGCTTCTCGAACGATGCCTGGATGCGCCCATGGAGCGCCGATGAGTACACCCTCAGTGCCAACTTTGGGCATGGGCTCTGACACGGCGGCTGGCGTCGTGGTAGCGTCCGGCGGAAGTCTTGCGGGCCATGCCGCATCGCCGGAGAATGCGTGGATTACGTCGGGGAAGGGCGAGCGATGCCAATCGAAATGACCAACATTCCGATCTCGCCGAGAACGCGCAACTGGCTCATTGCGCTCGCCATGCTCCTGCTCCTGCTGCTTTTCTGGTTGGCGCCAACCCTCCCCAAGTTGCTCCTGAGCGGCATGGCGGTCGCGCTCGTGCTCTCCTTCCCGGTCCGCTTTCTCAGTAGGGTCGTGCCGCGCGGCGTTGCCGTCGCGGTCGTCGTCCTGGCCCTCCTTGCGATCCTCGTCCTGGCGGCAATTATCCTCGTGCCGCTGGCGGTCAGTCAGTTGGTGAGCCTCGCCGAGCAGATGCCTGCCTTGATCGAAGAGGGATACGGCTATTCACGCGAGGCCGTCGAGAATCTCGCCGAACGGGGGTTGCTCGATACCACCCCCGATGAAGCGATGGCGCAATTGCAGCGGACGGGCGCGGAACGCGTGCAGGACCTTCTACAAACGGTTGTCACCCGCGCCTTCGATACGCTCTCCGGTACAGTCGCCGGTGTCTTCACCACCTTGAGCACCATCCTCATCGCCGCCTATCTTCTCGTCGATGGCGAGCGCTTCCGCAACGGGATCATCCGCATGTTTCCGGTTCAGTATCGAGACGATATCCTCGTGCTCTGGACCGACGTTGTCCACGCGCTTTCTCGCTATCTCAGCGGCCTGCTTGTCTCGCTGACGTTTCAGGGGATTACCTCGACCGTCGTCCTGACCCTTCTCGGCGTGCCGTATGCCATTCTCCTGGGCATCTGGACGACATTGGGCGCGATTGTGCCGTACATCGGGTCATATATCGGCGGCATTCCGTCGACGATTATCGCCTTCACCGTCTCACCGACCGTCGGCGTCCTGACAGCCCTGACCTATGTCGTGATGAACTTCGTCGATGGCAATCTGATTGCGCCACGCGTGCAGGGGCAAGCGATCCGGGTTCCCCCGCTGATGATCTTCCTGGCAGTAATCGGCGGCGGCCAGATCGCGGGGATCTGGGGCGCCCTGATGGCAGTGCCGATGCTCGCCGTGGCGCGCGTGGTCTTCGACTTCCTGCAGGAGCGCGTCGTGGTGACGCAGCGGCCCATGGAGCCACTGCCAGTCGCGTTGGTCGAGGCGCCAGCGCCGGGACGCTCACTCGGCCAGGTTGCCGCGGGCGCCGATCGGGAAGCGACTGCCTCCTGACCTTGAGAGAAGGAACGGGAGTCGCCGCTCCGTTGTCCGCGGGATGATCACCCCCGCGATAGTGCCGGTTCG
>CAYSXO010000523.1:0-572 GCA_964434995.1 uncultured Sphaerobacteraceae bacterium | reverse complement strand
CTGGGAGTTTTGGGCCGCTTCGCTGCCCGTGATGTCTCGGAATAGACATCGCGCGATATCTGGCCCACGGCATTGTGGCGTTGCCAGATCGCCAGCGCGCGACGCCTGACGCCCGCGGGCTGTCGAGTTCATGGCCCGAGTTTTCGCTGGAACGTGCAAATGACCTTCGCCCTGGACATGGTCCGCGAGGCGCTCCTCGCGGACCATGAGCGTCAAGGCGATGTAGATGTATGGGATGCCGGCCTAGTTCTGGGTAAGCCCGGTGACGTTCCCATCGGGATCGGTAAAGAGGGCGATGGTGACGCCGTCCATGATCTCTGTCGGCGGCATGACCGTTCTTCCTCCGAGCGACTCCGCCTTGTCGAGATACGCCTGCAAGTCATCGACACCGACGTAGACGGTAACGCGCTTGCCACCGCCCATGTCGTCGCCGATGCCGCCTCCGATGCCGGCGTCGCTGGCATCGAAGATGCCGTAGTTGAATGGGTTGTCTGCGTTGACCTTCCAGTCAAACAGATCGGCGTAGAACGTTTGCAGCCGCGGCGCATCCGTTCCGATGATCTCGACATGCG
>CAYSXO010000522.1:0-2050 GCA_964434995.1 uncultured Sphaerobacteraceae bacterium | reverse complement strand
GGAAGCGGCATTCTGGGACAGTCACGACTTCACGGACTTCCTGGACGAGTCGTCGCCCGTTCAGATCACGATTGGGAAGGAGCTGGCTGAGCGGCTGACCGTGCGGCTCGACCAGGCAGACCGACAGGATCTTGCACGCCGCGCGAAGGCGATGGGGATCGGCCCTTCGCCCCTCGCCCGGATGTGGCTCAAGGAACGGCTGCGACAGGAAGCAGAGGCCGAGGTGGGCACAGAATGATTCGCTTGCTCTGTTCGCTCGCGCCCGGCGAGGCCGCGGGACATGGCGAGGCGAGCACGAAGCACTCCGGCACACCGTGGCAACATCGGGATCTCTGCTGCCCTACATGGGGATCTCTCGCAACAGCATGCGATGGACGAGGATAACTGGGGACTCGGGGCTTTGCCACCGGGCGTAGATCGCCTGGTCATCCGGGTCGCCGAGTTCGGCGTCCAGGCTCTGTCCCCATGAGGCCAGGTCGGTATTCTCGACCATGAGCGCAACACGGCCGGACTCAGCGCCAGCAACCATGTAGCGCAGCACCCGCATACTCGTCAGCCCAACGTCGACCCGATTGAGAATCTGCTCCAACCGGCGCACATCGGCAAGGAAGTCGTCCAATCGACCCGGCTTGACATCGTACGTCAATACTTCAATGACTGCCACGCTGATCTCCTTTCGCACCGCATGCCAGACCGGCGCTCGCGGTCGAGCTCGCCCTCGAGGACGCTCGCCATGAGCCGGTTGTCGTAGACCGAATCGCCCGGATGCGTCTCGCCCCTCGCGCGGGGTACCTGGTTTGGGCGGCCCCGAAAGGACGCGGATTGAAGGGTCAATGCAGGGCTTCAGCGACATCGGCATGCATCGCGTAGAGCCGGAACAGATCCGACGGAGCCACGAATACCTCACGGACGGCAGCAAACCCGGCTTCATGGCCGAGCGCGAGCCAGCGCGACGATGTCTCGGGAAAATCGGCGGCATGAACATGCGCCCGCATCGCCTGCCAATCCTCGCCCGAGTACGCGGTAAACGTGGACTCCTGGCGGTCCCAGCGGCGCAGCCAGCCCGCGCGGTCTTCGCCGTCTGGACTGGCATTCTCGTAGATCAGCAGAAGCCCCTCCTCGCTCAGAATCCGCCGGATGTCGCGCATCACGGCCAGCTTTTCCGGCGTTTGGAAGTGATGGAGAGACACCCCAACCCAGGCCACATCCACCGGCTCGCGGCGCTCGCGCAGCGCGGTCACGAAATCGGCTTGCTCGAGAGTCACGGGGCAATCCAGTTCCATGAGGGCCTCACGCGCCAGTTCAAGCGCGGGCTTGGAGAGATCGATGCCGTGGTAGGCGGCGATCGGCGTTCCCTTTAGCGCGGTGAGGCTGGCGCTGGCATCGCCACAGGCAATATCGAGAAAGCGAAACGGCTGTCTGGCTTCCGTGAGGAGGACCTGGCGCAGGCAAGCAGAGGCTTCGCGATGGAAGAGATAGTTCTCCTCGACCATCGTGCGATAGATGCGCCACGCCTGGTGGAAGATCGCCTGGGAGGGCTCGTGCCGGCTGTCACCCACGATGGGTTCTGCGATGTCACCCATGGTATCTGCCTCCTGGAGTGCGCGTGCCGCGGGCGAAGTCGCCCTGTCAGTTCTGGTCCAGCAACGCCAGCACCGGGGCGAATGCCTCGATCCCGGCGGGGGTGATCGGCTCCAACCAGACCTGAATATGGGAGACGCCGGCGTCGGCGTAGGCGCGCAGACCGGCGGCGATATCCTCCGCGCTCCCGGTCAGCGGAGGTTGGGTCATGAACGATGGCGGGTGCGGGCCGGCTGCGACGAAGACCGCCGCGCTGCGCTCCAGGGTGGCGCGGTTTCGGCCGGCCGCGTCGCAGGCGGCATCGACCCGCGCCAGTAGCGGCATCAGCCCCGCCACCGAGTTCCCGGTGCTGTCAAGCCAGGCGTTCCAGCCATCGCCGTACCGAACCGCGAGCTCGAGCATGCGCGGCCTGGCATCTGAAGCGCCGATCATCAGCGGCGGGCCATGCGCGCGTGGTCCGCGCGGGCGC
>CAYSXO010000521.1:0-2106 GCA_964434995.1 uncultured Sphaerobacteraceae bacterium | reverse complement strand
TCTCGAAAATCGAATGGGAAGCACATCAGACTCAGGCCCGTAGACCGCTCGGAGACCACGCGCGCCGGGCAGAGGAAACGGCCACTGTGGCGATAGCCATGTCTGGCCAGGAAACCGTGGTTTGGTCAGGGCCATATTCGTCGGTCGCCTTTCCCTTTTCGACGCGTTCGAACTGCCGTGATGACCTCCCCGATCCAGCCCGACGGTGCGATTGGATGGGATCTGGCGACGACCTTGAGCGAAGGATGATGACTGTCAGTCTCCAGGTAGTGTTCGTCGTGATGTGGGTATCGGCCGTCCTGGAACACCTCGTTGTCCTCTTCGACCGCCACGCGGATTGCCTGCTGGAAGGGAGCCATGTCGTCGTGACGCGCGAGCACATGCGCCCATCCTTCTTCGGTCAGGACGACCACTCGTCTCAGGCGATCCGTCGTCTCCCAGATGACCGCCAGGCTCCGTTTCCCCTATGCCGTTATCTCTTCGAGCGCGACGGTTCGACCCTCGGCGGCGGAGCGGTAGGAGGCGAAGAGGGTGCGCAGCGTGCCGAGATTGTCTTCCCCGGAGGTGATCGGCTCGCCGCCGGTCTGAATCGCGTGCATGAGGGAGGCCATCGGACCAGCGAAGGCGTCCGGTATCCACCAGGTCGAGAGGGTGGCCTCGTGCCAGCCCCTTGGCTCGCGCCGCGGCTGATAGGCAAGCGTATCGACGCGCCCGGTCGGATAGTCATAGAGCAGGCCGAGCGTGCCGGTGATGATCCCCTCCGTTCCGAGGAAGCGATAGCGAGCGTAGGCGTCGTCGCTCCAATTGTGGTGGTTGACGTCGATCGCCACGCGCCGATCGTCGGGGTAGTGAAAGACGGTTAACGTTCGCGTCTCGCCTACCTCGGGCTGACCGGGCCATGTGTTGTGAATCGAGGTCACGCTCGTGGGATCGCCAAACAGGCAGCGCATGGCATCCTGATAATGGATGCTGTGGTACATGATCTCCAGCCGTTCGGACCTGGCGATCCACGGCCACATATGCCATGGCGTGCGGATGCTGACCTCGATTCGCGCGTCTGCCAGAATGCCGAGCGCTCCTTGGTCGATCAGCTGCTTTGAGACCGCGATGCCCGCGTCCCATCGCATCTGCTGGTTGACCGCCAGCTTCACCCCAGCCTCCCTGGCCAGGTCCACGACCCGAATCGCGTCCGAATACCGGTCGGCAAGCGGCTTCTGACAGAGGAGATGCTTGCCGGCAGCGATTGCTTGCCCGGCGACCGTCGCCTGATCCCAAGGGGTGATGGCGATATCGACAATGTCGATGTCGGGGTCGCTCAGCAATGCGTCGATACTCGCGGCAACGCGAGGAATGTCGTGATCGCGCGCGGTGCGCTCGGCGGCCCCCGGATCCCGGTCGTGGCAGGCCAGTACGCGAAATCCTGCCTTGCGATACGCCGGCAGGTGCGCGTAGTTGACGATGCCGCCGCAGCCGATGATGCCGATACCGTAGTCTGTCCTGTCGGGTAGGGGGATTGCGTCAGTGACGCGGTAACCGGCCAAATCCATGCTCGCTGCTCCCTCCGACGTGGAAAACGTTTCGCTGGCCGAACCGAGCTCCGCCATTTTCCCATCTGTCCGGATTCGCCAGGCTATCGGGCCGGCCGGACGGCCAGAAAGCCACTCATTCTCTCTGTCGCTCGTTTGCGTCCCGATCTGGTGATCGCAACAATCCACCTCTCGCGGCCGCCAGCGCGATGCCCGCCGCCTGGTCAGCCGTCGCCTCATCCAAAGGCTCGGCAGTGACCAGAAGCCGCGGGTAGATCGGCGCGACAAGGGCCTTTACCACGCTCGCGGAATCGGTCCCTTCCGGCAGCTCTCCGCGCGCGATGGCCCGGACGATGACCGGCGCGGCGCGGGTGAAGCGATCAGCGTAGAACCGGTGCTTGATGTCGGCGATCTCCGGCACCTGCGCGGCATCCCCCGAGAGCATCGTACCGGTCACCGCCTGCCCAACCGGGCTCCCAAGCCAGCGCACCAACCCTCGCGCCAGCGCCCGCAAATCCGATTCGATCGATCCAGGTTCTGGAATCGGGATCGCCCCGGCAACATTCTCCGTCAGCGCGTC
>CAYSXO010000520.1:0-2138 GCA_964434995.1 uncultured Sphaerobacteraceae bacterium | reverse complement strand
CGTCGCCATCGAAGCCCGTGCGCGCGGCGAAATGCGGATTGACGAAGAGCTGCGCCCGGTAGAGACCGTAGGGAACGAGCGGCTTGCGGCCCATCTCCGTTCGCTTCCCTTCGCCTTCGCCGCCGTCGTCGCCTACCACCTGCATGTCTTCTGGCTTGGTGATCGCGATCCGGGTAATGGTGAGGTCGATAGGGACAATTGCGTCGATGGATCGCCCAAACGTCAATTGCACCGGCCCGCGCACTTGCCCAGCATTGATGCCCGTCGACATCACGGCGCCAAACGTCCGAATGTCAAAGAAGTTATCGACGTCGTCTCGTTTCTGCTTGGTGCCGGTTGGCTTGAGCCCGAGTGCGGTGTAGGCTCGCTGGTGTTTGGTGTTCAGCGCCTCATCGCCCTGGACGTAGATCTTGTATCGCTCTTTGGCGCCGCGCGTGGCATCGACCCAGTTCCGGATCTTGCGTTTGATGCTGACATCGGTGACGAGGCCCTGCATGGTTTCGGGATCGACTCTGGGAAGGTTGCCCGCATCTGGATCGCCATTGGGATTGCCGTCCATAACGTCGAAAAGCAGAACGGCGTCGTGCCGCCGGGATGGGTCAAGGTGCGCGGAAGTTGCCATTGTCGTGCTCATGGAATGTCCTCCTGTTCGCCCGTGTCGTTCGGAGATCCGCCCTATTGGGCCTGACCGTCGCTCGCCTCGTCCGTATCGCCGGTTTGCCGCCGCTCTTCGGCGCGCTCTCGCGCCGCGCGGCGATCCGCCGCGCGCTGGTGGTAGTAGCCGAGCGCGAACATGGCCTGTTCCGGCAGGGTAAGCGTTCTGGGGAACGCATCCAACCCGTCCAGGACCTCCATCAGGCGAGCGTCGAGCGCGTTGCCCGCGCTTCTGGTGCGCGGGTCTTTGCGTAACTTGGAGAGGTGATTCTGCGCATTGTCGAGCAAGTTCCCGAAGACGGATGCTGGCGCGGATGACGCCGAGCCATAGAACTTGTCGATCACGGTGGCGTTGGCGCTGATGGCGCGTTGCTGGATGGCGTCGATGACCGCCAGCAGCCGCCCGCAGAGATATGCCGGATCACGGTTCGTCGCGTCGAGCCCACTCATTGCCTCGATCCTCTCCTCACTCCATCCCTGTTCCGAACCAAGCGCCATCTTGATCAGCGCCGCCCGTTCCCGTGTGACCCCCTGGCCAGCGCGGCAGCGCTGGATGGCCCGGCTGAGGACATCTTCCGGGAGGCGGTTGCCTGAGAGCGCCAGATTGAGCAACCCGTCGCTGACACCTGGCGCGGCGTCGTCCTTGCGGGGATCCCGAACTGTCGCGCCCGCGAGCCGCCAGATGGGGAGAGGGGGTCCTTCCGTCCCGTTGGTGTCCTCGATGTCTTGCAACAAGAAGTAGCGAGTGAGACGCTGCCGTGCGGCCGCGACGGTGGTGTCGATCCAACCGCGAACGGCGATCCGCGCGCCGCTGCCACTCAGTCCGAGCGCAAAAAACGCGGTTTCGCTGATGTCGGCCGCGCCTTGATTCCCGGAGCGAGCGGCGTTCAGCAGTTCGCGGACCTCGCCTGGATCGGGATCGGACAGCAACTTGCCTGGACGAAATGCCACGTCCTCGGCGGTCCAGAAGACATAGACGACTCCACTCAGTCTCAGCCGGGTCTCCTCGTCTGCCAGCAGCAGGTTGAGTGCGTTGCCGTATTTCTGGACGCAGGGCGAGCAGGTTGGCGCAATCAGGGAGCGTTCCAGGCCATACGACTCGAATGCCTTGGCGTTGGCAGAGATCAGGAAATTGCCGGACGTCTGACCATTGGGGATTGGCTTGATCGTGACCGCATGACCCGATAGGACCGGCCGGACCTCTCCGCAGATGATGCATGCCATCTCAGCGCCATCCACCTGGCTGGCGGACCAGAACGCGCGAACCGCCGGAGAATCGATGGGGAATTCGCCATCGACGCGGAATGTCATCGTTCCGCCCGGATCGAAATCCTTGGGCACCGACAACGCGCCAATGTCCGGTCGATCGAGGAATGTCAGAATCGCTCTGACTCCATGATCCCCGGTGGCTGAATAGCATGCCCGGAGAAGTTCCCGGAATGCCTCATGCTCCTCTGCCTGACGCTTTGCTGCCTCCCCGGATG
>CAYSXO010000519.1:0-2160 GCA_964434995.1 uncultured Sphaerobacteraceae bacterium | reverse complement strand
CTGTCGCCGTGGAGACGAGGAAGCGCGCACCAGCCGGTCCGGCGGCTCGAGCGGTGGCAGGTCGTCGAGCGTTTCGTCGGGTATCGCACCGCTGCCCGAAAGGTAGCGCGTGGATGAAGAAAAGTCGTCGCGGTTCGGCGAGGGAACAGGATCGACGCCGTCCCAGAACCCGCCGTAGGTCGGCGTAGGCGCGGCATCCCGAGCGCGCTCGATGGCAGAGACAGAGTCGGGCGTAATGCGGCGGACGCCGCCAGGCGCCAGCATCGCGATGATGTGGCCAGCCGCCGGATGGCCCTCCCGCATGCGCAAGCGCACCGGCATCGGCTCGGCGAAGGGGTTGCTTTCCGGGGTGGCGACGAAGAGTTCCAGCACGCCGTCCCGGCGCAGGACCGGCTCCTGGCGCAACCAGCCTCGCGGGATCTCGAGGACGGCGTCGCCGCCGCGAACGAAGACGACGCGGCGGTGGGTGACGATCATGCGCGCGGCGAGATCGACCTTGCCGCCGACGAGGAGAACCTGACCCTCCCAGACGACGCCATCGGCCTGCAAAGAGCGCCAGACGGACCCTTTGGGCCGTCCCACGGGTGGCACATCCCGCGGTGATCGGTGATGCTGTTCGTGTTGGTTCGCCATGACGTCTTCCCTCGACGCTCTCACCGCCGCTGGCCCGGGTGGGGAGCAGCGACGGCGCCAAGCAAACGCGGGGGCACGAGCGTCAACGGGGGTGCAATCCCATGCACGGACGCTCTGTACGTACAGTTTACCATATAGGTGACTCGACAGCGAACGTGCCGCGTGCAGGAGACGCTTCAGCCTGATACGGTACGCGGAGACGGGCGCTCACTCGGTGACAGACGGGGAGGGGTGATGGCTGGCAATCCGCGGGCGGTGGTGATTGGTCCAGGGTATATCGGCATGGTCCACGCGGACGCCCTGCGCCGCAATGGCGTCGATGTCGTTGCCCTGATCGGGTCCGGCTCCGAGGCTGGCCGCGAACGAGCGAGGGCATTCGGCGTCAACTTCTACTCCTCGCTGGCCGATGCTCTGGCGCATGAATCGTTCAACAGCGTCCACGTCACGACGCCAAACCACCTGCACGCGCCGCTGGCGCGTGAAGCGATTGCAGCGGGTAAGCATGTCGTGTGCGACAAGCCGCTCGCGATGAATGCGGCAGAAGGCGCGGAGCTACTGCGCCTGGCGACTGAGGCGGGCGTCGTTCATGCCGTGAACTTCAACTTCCGCTTCTACACGCTGGTGCGGCAGATGCGGGCTGAGGTTCGCAACGGCACGCTTGGCCAGATCTACCTCATTCACGGCGGGTACTTGCAGGACTGGCTCCTTTATCCGACCGACTGGAACTGGCGGCTCGATCCGCGGCTGGGTGGAGAACTACGCGCCGTGGCCGACATTGGCTCGCATTGGCTCGATCTGGCGGGGTTCATCACCGGGCAGCGCCCAATATCGCTCGTCTCCGACCTGGAAACAGTTCTTCAGGTGCGGCAGCGGCCCACTCGCCCGGTGGAGACGTTTTCCGGCAAGGAGTTGCGGCCTGACGAGTATGAGCCGGTCGAGATGTCGACTGACGACTATGGCAGCGTCCTGATTCACTTCGATGGCGGCGCGCGGGGAACGATGCGGGTTTCCCAGGTCAGCGCCGGCCGAAAGAACCGGCTTGAAATCGAGATCAGCGGCGCGGACGCCTCGCTGGCCTGGACCTCGGAGCGGATCGAAGAGTTGTGGATCGGGCGCCGCAACCGCGCCAACGAGCTCCTCCTGCGCGATCCACCGGCACTTGACGCGGACGCCAGGGCGGTCAATACCGCGCCGGGCGGCCATGCCGAGGGATATATCGAAACCCATCGCGCGCTCTTTCGAGCAGTCTACGCCGCGATCGCCGCGGGCGGCCCGCCTGCCGAGCCGGACTATCCGACGTTTGCCGACGGCGTCCGCTCGTTACGGTTGGGCGACGCCATCGTGGAGAGCGCCCGCGAACGCCGTTGGGTCGATCCCGACCTGGAAATCGTGCCGTGAGTGGTATGTCGGGCTCCGGCGCGATCGGCATCGACCTGGGAGGGACGAACCTCAAGTTAGCGCTGGTCAACGCTGACGATGCGATTGTCGAGCGTCTGGCCGTGCCAACTGGCGGCGTTGATGGTCACG
>CAYSXO010000518.1:0-2175 GCA_964434995.1 uncultured Sphaerobacteraceae bacterium | reverse complement strand
GGAGAAGCTCCGCCGCCTGCGATTACAGGCGAGTCTCTCGGAGATGGCTGGATCGCTGGCGGCGTTTGATATCCCTGGGTGGGAGACGTCGCGGGCAGCCGCGGAGTGGGTCCGCGCCCAGCGCGGGGGCGATCCTCTGGTGGTTTCGCCCGACAGTGAACGCTGATCCTCGTGGATCGACTGCTCCTCGACACCACGGTCCTGATTGACCTCTCAAAGGGGCACGGGAACGTTCGTGCAACGCTGGGCACGTTCGTCGACTTGGGCAGGGTGATCGGGGTCTGTGCGGTGTCCGTGGCCGAGTTCATGGCAGGCGTGCCCAGCTCCCAGCGTCAAGAATGGTTGGGCTGGCTCGCCGATTTCGAGTATTGGGACATCTCGCGGGAGGCAGCGGACCTCGCGGGCATCCTGCGCCACGATCTCGCGCGGCAGGGTCGAACACTCCATGTCCCCGACGCCCTGATGGCGGCCACCGCAATCGTTGCGGATGCCACGCTCCTGACCAACGATGGAAAGGACTTCCAGGTGCCGCGCCTCAGGCTCCTGCTGCTTGGCCCATAGCCCGGGCCAACGCATGACGAACGGGAATGCAGACACCAAAGAGATCGACGAGATCAGCGAGGAGATGCACCATATGGCACACGAGGGACGGCGGGTACTGCTGGCAGGCGAATCATGGATCATGCACACGATCCACCAGAAGGGGTTCGACGCCTTCACCACCACAGCCTACGGGACCGGGCACGCCTGGCTGCAAGCGGCGCTCGAGGCGGGCGGCTGGGACGTGGTCCACCTACCCAACCATCTCGCCGCCGCCGAGTTTCCGACCAGCACGGCGGAGCTGGACGCATACGACGTCGTCATCCTGAGCGATATTGGCGCCAACACGCTCCTCCTCTCACCGGCAACGTTCGAGCGCTCGCGAACCGCGCCGAACCGGTTGACCCTGCTCCGCGACTGGGTTGCCGCCGGCGGCGGCCTGGTGATGGTTGGCGGCTACCTGACGTTCCAGGGCATCGAGGCCAAAGGGCAGTACGCGGGAACAGCGGTGGAGGAGGCGCTGCCGGTCGCCATCGACCGCTTCGATGACCGCGTCGAGGCGCCCGAGGGCGTAACGCCCGAGGTCAGCGCTCCAGATCACCCCCTGGCCACCGGCCTCCCCGAGACGTGGCCGGCTATCCTCGGCTACAACCGGCTGACGGCCAAGCCACGCGCCACGGTCGTCGCTACCGCTGGCGCGGACCCGCTCGTCGCCGCCTGGAAGTTCGGCCAGGGCCATGCCGTGGCGTTCGCCTCCGACTGTGGCCCCCACTGGGCGCCGCCGGATTTTGTCAACTGGGACGGCTACGCAACCCTCTGGCAGAACATTGCCACCTGGGCCGCCGGGCCGAACCGCTCCGAGTAGTCTAGCCATCACCTGCAGGATACGGGGCGGGAACTGGGATTCTCGCCCCGCTCAAGCCTCAGAGCACAGTGGAGACGGCACGATCCGGCCAGCGACACCGGGGCCGCAAAGGCGCGGCACTCGGCAGCTGACCCAGCGACGACGTCGCGTAATCAATGAATAATCCAGGGCACGTTATTGTATAGCATTGCTCCCGGGCACGGTCACAAAGAGATTAAGACCGCACAGTGCCGCGCCTGATCGTCTGTTTGCGCGGTGCATCATTCTGGAGAGGGACGATGCCGGGAGATTTCACGTTTCTTGTCGATGGGGTAGAGCACTCCCTCTCACTGCCAGATGTCGCCCATACGCATCCCCTGCCGCCCGAGGTGATCACGGCCGCTCTCGATGCGACGACGTACGCCACGCTCAACCTGGCTCGTTCAATGGTGGCGCCGGACGAAGACACGCGGCTCGAGATCCTGCAGGAGGTGATCATGATTCTCTTGGGGCTGTGGACGCAGATCGGCTTTCGCACGGCTGCCCCCTGCGAAACCCTGCAGGCATAGATGGAGCACGCCGCCGCATTGCCTGATTCTGGAAGTTCTTGATGGACAACCCTAGAATACGTGTGCGCCGTCCGGCATGGTTTCAATGCGATGGCGTGCTTGGCCCGTCTAATGCATTGGCGTTAGTGGAATCAGGAGGCCACCATGAGCGTTGCAGTCGACCCCACATTCACGGAGAGCGGATACGCCAATCCCGACGTGCTCGTCTCGACCGATTGGGTC
>CAYSXO010000517.1:0-2180 GCA_964434995.1 uncultured Sphaerobacteraceae bacterium | reverse complement strand
CCTGACAGGGGGAGGTATCGGCTCATGCAATGTCGTTGCCGCGACGAACCCGGATCCCGTATCAGGTCCGCCAACGCGAGGATTGACGCAAGAATCGTGGCGGGGAGGAAGGTGACGGTGCGTGGCCCTACGCGGCAGAGGCTGGATTTTCCTCAGCCGTCTTGTCGTCAGGGCCAGAGCCGTCGCCAGAGGGCGCGTCCGAAGCTGGCTCTGGTTTTGGGATCGGGGCCAAAGGGTCCATCCCTGGCTCCCAAATCGCCTCGCCGCCGGCCACGGACTCGACGGTAATGCCGAGACGGCCGAGGAGATCGGCGGCCCAGATGGCCCGCCAGGGGCGGGGGTTGACTGGCTGGTGCGGGGCGTGGGAATCGGAGCCAGTGGAGATGAGGAGTCCTTTTTCCGCGGCCAGCCGGCGGTAGAGGGCCGTCTGCTCGTCGGTGTGGGAGCGGTAGTGCGCCTCCAGGCCGTCGATGGGGACATCGGCCAGCATGCGATCGAGGTCCTCGGCCAGGAGCGCGCCCACGGAATCGGCGCGGCCGGGGTGGGCCACCACGGCGAGGCCGCCCGCCTGATGCGCGGCATCGACCACGCGCTCCAGCGGCTCATCGGCGCTGAAGCCGCCTCCGAGGCGGGAGACGAGCTCGGCCGCTTCCTTCAGGTTCCGCACATGCCCCTCGCGGATGGCGGAGGTGAGGACGTGGTAGGGCCAGAGCGGCCTCCCCCCGGCAATCTCCTCCAGTGACGGGAGCGGTTTGCCTTCTGCCTCGATGCGGTTGCGCGCGTCCTCTGCCAGCGTCAGCAGTTGCGCGTCGAGATCAGCGAGGACGGAGCGAAACGCGCGGGCGTCGTCGTCGGCCCGGTTCGGCTGGATGCCGTAGATGAGGACGTGCCACTGGCGGCCACTCCAGCGGGTCGTGACCTCGACGGCGGGAACGACGCGAATGCCCCGCTTCGCCGCGCGGCGGGTGACCTCCGGCACGGAGCGCTGGGTGTCGTGATCGGCCACCGCGACGACGCGGAACTCCTGGCTCGCCAGGTGATCGACCAGCGCGGCGGGGGTCCAGGCGCCATCGGAGGCGAGGGTGTGCAAGTGCAGGTCGATGCGCTCCGCCGGGCCGATCGTCAACGGCTCGGGCGGCGCGGCGGCAGCGGTGATCTCATGAGCCGGGGTGCTGGGCGGGTCCGCCAAACCGGAATCCTTCCGAAACGCGCATTGGCGCGGCGAAACATCTCGTTATGCAGTGTAACCGAGGGGCGTCATCGCCACCTGGTACAGTCTGTGCTGCGTCCGGTCGACGACGAGGCGGCGCATGGACTCCCTCTTGCTGCAAACCCGTTTGCAGGTTCCCCCACGGTCCCCCCATCTGGTCCACCGGATCCGGCTGGTTACGGCCATCGAACGTGGCGTCATCGACGAAGGCGCCAAACTGGTCCTTGTTTCGGCCCCGGCTGGCTACGGCAAGACGACGCTGCTCGCCGAATGGGCGCGCGCCAGCCAGGCTGACGTCGCCTGGCTCTCGCTTGGCGAGGAAGACAACGCCCCGGAGCGGATTTGGCGCGGCCTGCTGGCGTCCTGGGCGCGCCTGGAGCCCGCGATCAACGCAACGCCCTTGGGTCTCCTCCTGGGTTCACGTGAGCCGGACCAGCAGGCGGTGCGCTCGGCGTTCATCAATGCCGGGTGCAATCGACAAGACCACCTGGTTTTCGTTCTCGACGATGCTCACGTCATCACAGACCCGGCGATCTACGAGACGCTGGGCTTCCTGCTCGATCACCTGCCGCCACTGATGCACGTCGTGCTGGCCAGCCGCACCGATCCTCCGCTGCCACTGGCTCGTTACCGGGCCCGTCAGGAGCTTTGCGAACTGCGGTCCGGGGACTTGCAGTTTCACGAGGACGAGACCGCCGAGTTCCTGAACGCTCTGCCGCGGCTCGACCTTACCGCGGACGAGATCGCCGCCCTCCATGCGCGACTGGAAGGATGGATCGCCGGCCTGCAACTCGTCTCGCTCCGGTTGCGCCGAGATCGCGCGGCCGCGCTGCCAGTCGTCAGTGGGCGGCACCGGTTCATCGCGGACTATCTGTTCGAAGAGGTGCTGACTCACCTCCCTGATGCAACGCGATCGTTTCTCCTGCAGACCAGCCTTCTGGACCGCCTCTGCGGCCCGCTCTGCGATGCC
>CAYSXO010000516.1:0-2181 GCA_964434995.1 uncultured Sphaerobacteraceae bacterium | reverse complement strand
GATGCTGGCCGGGTCGCCTTGCGTGCCAATGTGCCCCGGCTGGAGGCGGCGGTGGCGGAGACGTTCCGCTTCCGTCCCGCCGCCACGAGCGACCTGCCATTCTTCCTGGCGATTGCGCGGCAGGAGGCGTCCCGCTCGGCGGTTGCCGCGGTCCGCGACGAGGCGCTCTGGCGATTCGATCTGGAAGGACGGCATGCCAAGAGTGGCATGAGCGCCGACTTCCGGATCATCGAGCCGGCCTCGGGCGGCGAGGCCGTTGGTCTTGCCATCTACTCGAAGAGGCTCTGGGGCACGGAACTCGATGTCCGGCTCTGCGAGGTGACGGCCGGCGCGCCGTGGCTGTCCGTTGCGCCGAGCCTGCTGCGCCATCTGGAGCGCGCGGGCGTGGCGTGCGCGGAGCGGGATGGCGGCGAATTCAGCGGGATCAGCTTCGGGCTGGGCGCCGAGCATCCCCTGTTCGACACCATTCCACACCGGCTGCACATCACGCGGCCCTACGCCTGGTACGTGCGCGTGCCCGATCTCGTCGCCTTCCTGGGCCAGATCGCGCCCGCCCTGGAGGAGAGGCTGGCGGCTTCGGCGCAGGCCGGTTTTCACGGAGACCTGTGCGTCAGCATCTTTACGGATGGCGTCCGGCCGCGGTTCGACAAGGGTTGTCTTGCCGTCGAGCGCTGGCGGCCGGAACGTGTCGAAGCGGGTGACACGGCCTTCCCCGAGCGCTCGTTCCTCCCCCTCCTCTTCGGGTTCCGCTCGCTGGACGAGGTGCTGCACGCCTGGCCCGATGCGTCGGCCAGCACGGATGCCGCCCGCGCGCTGCTGCCAGTCCTCTTCCCGAAGAAGCCGTCGCGCGTCTGGTCCGGCGGCTGACCGGGAAGGGCGGCGATCAATTCGCCGCCCAGGTTCCGCGATTGACAATGCCACCGTTCCCGGTCTGGCAGGCGTCGGCCAGGTGCGCCAATACGCTTGCGAGAAGGGGTTTCAGGGGCTACCCCGGACGACGTTTGGCTCAATCATTCGGAAGGACATCATGCAAGGAGCGAACTCAACGTTGAAAATCCCTCTCATTACCATATCGCGCATCGCGGTCGTGCTGGCCATGGCAGTGCTGTTCAGTACTGTCGTCTCGGACTACGCCGAGGCCAAGCGGATTCCCACCAACGTTCCGATCGCGCAACGGGTTCAGGCCCAGAAGGATTACTGTCAAATCGACGGGGGCACGTTTACGCAGACGAAGACGCCATTCGGCGCCACGATCACCAATTGCACCGGTGGCGGTGGCGGCCTGGGCAAATGCGTCAATATGGAGAAGTTCACCGATTGCAGCAAGCCCCTGACTCGCCCGCCGGACGGCCCCTACGGGCCCGCGCCGAGCACCGGCACCAACGCGGGAGGCGTCACGACGGGCAGCGGTTCGCCGGTGATCGTGGGCGACGTTGGCTGGCTCGGTCTGGTCGCCAGTCCGGACAGCAACGACGGTGAGCAGTCTCCTGGCAAGACCAAGGAAAAGGCCAAGAAGAAGAAGGGCGGCAAGCGGAAGAAGTAGGCCGCATTCCGACGACTCAACTAACTCGACACGTTCGGCAGCAGCCGGCAAGGGATCGCGATCCCTTGCCGGCTGTTCGACATTTGATGTCGTTACATCGTGACTTCCTGCCGGACGGCAAGCGGAGCGCATTGACGGCTGGCCGGCGTGCCGCACTTGACAGCGGGACGGTTCCTTGGCGAACATATTTTGCCCTCAGACCGTATTACCGTAATTGAGCCAGGCAATTGCGGCTCTGGACGAAGAATGTGTGTCTTGAAAGGACATCGGAAAATATCATGGGAGAAACGAAATCAACGGCGAATGTGAATCTGGTTGCCATTTCGCGGGTGGCGCTGGTCCTGGTCATGGCGCTCCTGCTTGGCTCCCTGCTCGCGCAGAGTGTCGATGCCAAGAAGATGCCGGCGAACGGCGCATCGATCGCCAAACGGGTGGGAGCGCAGAGAGATCTCTGTGAAGTCGGTGGCGGCTCGTTCGAGTCGAAGGAGACGGCGTTCGGCAGCACGATCACGACGTGCACCGGGGGTGATGGCGGCGCGGGAACCTGCGTCAACACGAAGCAGAGCACCAACTGCCATCGACTGGCCCGCCCGACGGAAAATGTGCAAACGCCACCGACCGGCGGCGTCTATGAGGAG
>CAYSXO010000515.1:0-2187 GCA_964434995.1 uncultured Sphaerobacteraceae bacterium | reverse complement strand
GCGGCGTCCGTTGCTCCGCGTGTGGCTCCTCTCCCGCGGCGGCGCGCTCGTCGCGGGCGCGGCGGCGATCATCGCCAGCGGCTCGGCGTGGCGATGCCCAGTGCCATGCTTGTGCGCATGCTCGCTGGCATGGCCGTTCCCGACTGCATGCGTATTGCCGTTCGCCGCCAGCGCCTTCGCGCCGCGCCACGGGGCGCGCGGGATCGGTCGGGTGAAGCCGCGTTCCAGGCGACGCCACTTGGTGTGATCCTCGGGGCCCAGGAGCGTGATCGCCTGCCCCTGCCGGCCCATGCGGCCGGTGCGGCCGATGCGGTGGGTCAGCAGCTCCGGCGATTCAGGCAGCTCCAGATTGATCACCTGCTCCACGTGGCTGACATCGAGCCCACGCGCGGCGACGTTCGTCGCCACCAGGATCGGCACCTGCCCATTGCGGAAATCTTCCATCACCCGGTCGCGCGCGTTCTGGGAGAGGTTGCCCTGCAGGGCGGCCACGGGGTAGCCGGAGGCCTGCAAGCGGCGCGCGAGCTTGTTGACGCCATGCTTGGTGCGGCCGAAGACGATGATCGAGCCCTCGCCCCGGTGGTCGAGCAGCTCTTCCAGCACGGCCATCTTGTCGGTCTGGCCGATATCGAAGGCCAGATGCTCGATCTGGGTCACCTCGCCTGGCTCGGGCGTGATCGTTACCGTGGCCGCATCGTGCAGATGCTTGTGCGCGGTCTGCTTTACCCAGGCCGGGACGGTCGCCGAAAAGAGCGCCGTCTGCCGGTCGGGCGTGGTGCGGGCGATGATCTTCTCGACGTCTGGGGCAAAGCCGCGGTCGAGCATCTCGTCCGCCTCGTCGAGAACGAGGAAGCGGACGCGGTCAAGCCAGAGCGCGCCCTGATTGAGCAGGTCAAGCACACGGCCCGGCGTGCCGACGACAACGTGGACGCCGCGGCGCAGCTCGTCGCGCTGCGGGCCAAAGGCGCGGCCACCGGAGATCATCAACGTCTTGATCCCGCGCCCGGCGCCAAGCTCGTTGACGACGCCGGCCACCTGCACCGCCAACTCGCGCGTTGGCGTCAAAACCAGCGCCTGCACGCCTTTCTGGCGCGGGTCGATGACCTCGATCAGGGGCAGGGCGAAGGCCAGGGTCTTGCCAGAGCCGGTCCGCGCCTGGCCAATGACATCGCGGCCATCGAGCAGGAGCGGCAGAACTTCTGCCTGAATGGGAGTTGGGGTCGTAATCCCCATACCGGCAAGCGCCTGCAACGAGGCGTTGCTCAGCCGAAAATCGCCGAACGAGAGCGGGGTCTCGACGGCATCAACAATCTGCGGTTTGGACATCAATGAAAACGGTTCCTCTCGCGCGACGCCACACAATGATGGGGCTGGAGCATTCCAGCCCACAGGGAAACGGCCCGAGCCGGTCAGTACAGCTCGGCGTTCCCCAGGCGTCGCAGTCTTGAGGGGAAAGAAGGCGTACTGGCGCGCGGCGAACCCGCGCATCCCTAACGTTTGGGGAGTATACCATAAATGGGGTGTTGGGGTGTTGGGGTGTTGGGGTGTTGGGGCTGACGAGTATTACGATCGCTTCCTGGCGCCCCGACACCCCGTAGAATGGGATTCAGCCTAGGCGGTGGATGTGTTGGGGAATGTCAGCGGTATGGGGGAGATCGTGCCTGAGGGAACGGGAAGCGGGCAGGATAGCGCGCGCGCGAGCCGCATCGACCGGCGGCGCTTCGTCGGTGGCGGCATGGCGGGGCTGGGCCTCGGCGCGCTTGGCGCCGGCGCGGCCGGGTTCTGGCGCATTCCGGCGCAAGCCCAACAGGCAACCCCTGTCGCCCTCGATGCCAGCCCGGTTGCGTCGCCGGGCGAGCCTTCGGGGCCGGTTCTCTTCAGCGAACCGCCCGTGCGGGCCAGCCAGAATGGCCTGCTGGAGACGACTTTCAATGCGTTGCCGGACCTCTCCGAGGGGCTGGGCAAGATGAGCTACGAGGGGAGCATCCCGGGACCGACCCTGCGCGTGCGGCCGGGCGACCGGCTCAAGATCCGGCTGCTCAACAATCTCGGCGGCCGCGATACCAATCTGCACGTCCACGGCATGCACGTCTCGCCCAGCGGCAACAGCGACAACATCTTCATTCATGTTCAGGACAACGAGACGTTCGACTATGAGTACGAGATTCCGGAGAACCACCCTGCCGG
>CAYSXO010000514.1:1462-2189 GCA_964434995.1 uncultured Sphaerobacteraceae bacterium | reverse complement strand
GCATTGGATCGTCCCTTGCCGCAAATCCAATCCGACCGCACCCAATGCCGACCATCCAATCCCTCGAACCGACAAGCCTGAACCCGAAACCGCAAATGCCCCTCTGGAAGGCGTGGTGGCTGGCGGCGCGGCCGAAGACGCTGCCGGCCGCGATCGCGCCGGTGATTGCGGGGAGTGCGGTAGCGATCCACGAGCATGGGTTTTATCTGCCGGCGGCGCTGGCGGCGTTGATCACCGCGTTGCTGTTGCAGATCGCGGCAAACTTCGCCAACGACGCCATCGACTTCAAGAAAGGCGCCGACACCGCCGAGCGGGCAGGTCCGACTCGGGTCACGGCCGGCGGCATCCTGAGCGCTGACGCGGTGCTGAAAGCCACCGGCGTGATGCTGGTGCTGGCGGCGGTCTGCGGGTTGTATCTCGTCTGGCGGGCCGGATGGCCGTTCTTGCTGCTGGGTCTGGCGGCCATTGTCTGCGCGGTGGCGTATACCGGCGGACCGTTTCCGATCAGCTATCTGGGGTTGGGGGAGCTCTTCGTCTTCCTCTTCTTTGGGTTGCTGGCGGTGGCGGGCACCGCCTATGTGCAAACGCTGGAGCTGACCTGGCTGGCGGCGGTCGTATCCGTTCCAGTTGGGGCGTTGGCGGTCGGTATCCTGATCGTCAACAACCTGCGCGACATCCCAACCGACACCGCCACCGGCAAACGGACGCTGGCCGTGCGGATCGGGGC
>CAYSXO010000514.1:382-1452 GCA_964434995.1 uncultured Sphaerobacteraceae bacterium | reverse complement strand
CGCGCAACACGCAGTACGAATATGGGCTGATGCTCGTCATCGCTGTGACGACGCCGCTCGCATTGTTCTTCCTTGGCTGGCTGAACTGGTCATGGATGCTGACCGTCTTTGCATGGCCGGTCTTCTACCGGCTCTGGCAGGCGATCACAACCCAGACCGGGCCAGCCCTCAACCCCTCGCTCGGCAACACCGGCAAGGCGCTGTTGCTCTACAGCCTGCTTCTGTCGGCGGCTCTGGTGATTTCCCGATGACCCACGTTTCCAACGCTCCCGGCGCGATCGAAGAGTGGCAGACCGTGCGCACGATGTTCGACCGCATCGTCCCACGCTACGACCTGATGAATCACCTGCTCTCGGCCAACGTCGATCGCTGGTGGCGTCGCGCGCGAAGTGATCGGGCTCGATTTCTCGCCGCTGATGATTGGCGCAGCCACCGCCAAGGCGCGGGAGCGCGACGCCGATGTCAAGTTTCTGGTGGGGGATGCGATGTCACTCCCATTTGCCGACAACACGTTCGATGCCTGCACCGTCTCGTTCGGGCTGCGGAACATGCCCGACTACACCGCCGCTATTGCCGAGATGACCCGCGTGCTGCGGCCGAGGGGCAAGTTTATCTGCCTGGAGATGACGCCGTATCGCAAGCCGGTCCTGGGGCGCCTCTTCTCCTTCTACTTCGAGCGGATCATGCCGTTGGTGGGGGGCGTGCTCACCGGGGATATCGCGGCCTATCGTTATCTCCCCAAGTCGGTTATGGCGTTCCCGACCAGCACGCAGCTCGTCATGCTCATGCGCCGGGCCGGACTGACGAATACTCATGTGACGATGCTGGGCTTCGGGACCGTGGCGATTCATACGGGCATCAAGGAGTGAGGAATTAGGAGTTGGGCGTTGGCGATTGGGATATGATCGCGAAAACTGCCAACTTCGAGCTGCTCACTCCTAACTCCACGGAGGCCTCATGTCCATCCCAACGACCATCAATCCCTGGGTTGTCGAGCGGAAAGGGCAATTCCGGTTTGCCGCGCAGTTGAATGCGGGCGATCATCCCGAGCCGGGGAAGACGCTGGTCGA
>CAYSXO010000514.1:0-372 GCA_964434995.1 uncultured Sphaerobacteraceae bacterium | reverse complement strand
CAAGGGGATCGAGGAGCTGGGATTCGACGCGGTCTTCCTGGGAGACCATCCCATCTGGACGCCGGATATCTACCTGCATCTCGCTGCGATGGCGATGGTGACCGAGCGGATCAGTCTCGGACCAATCGTGGCCGCCGCGGGGTATCGCAACCCGGTGGTCTGCGCGCGGTTGGTCTCCGACCTCGATCATCTCAGCAATGGTCGCGCGGTCAACGGGCTCGGGATCGGCTGGAATGCTTCGGAATGGGAGATGGGACGCAACGAGTTCGACATGCTCGGTCTTCCCTACCCCCCGACGAAGGTGCGCCAGGACCAGTTGGAGGAATACATCGCCATCATGCGCGGGGTCTGGCATGAGAAGTCCTTCAGTTT
>CAYSXO010000513.1:0-2206 GCA_964434995.1 uncultured Sphaerobacteraceae bacterium | reverse complement strand
TCGCCCTGTTCGCGGCTGACGGCGGCGGGTTCCGGGACATGGCCCTCGACGGCGCTCATCGAGGTTCCCCGGTCGTCAGTGCAGGGCGCCTCAAGTCGCCGCGGCAACGCAGGATCGTGCCGATGATGCGTACGCCAGCCCGCACCGATGCGCGCGGATTCCCGCTCACCTTCGACTCGCCACCAGCGCGGTTACGGTAGGTCACGGGGACCTCGCGCACGCGCAACCCACGCCGCGCCGCGCGAGCAATCATCTCCACCGACCAGCCGTAGGTCATTTCGCGCATGCCGAGCGCAAGGAGATCGCGGCGGCGAATGACGCGGAAGGGGCCGATGTCGGTCACGCGCACTCCATACAGCAGGCGCAACAACCGCGCCGCCACCCAGTTGCCGAAGATCTGCTGCGGCAGGAGCGATCCCGGCGCGTAGCGGCCCAGGGTGCGAGAGCCGAGCACCAGATCGGCCTCCCCGGCCAGCAGCGGCGCCAGCAACAGGGGCAATTCGTTGAAGCTGTCGCTGCCGTCACCATCCATCAACACGATCAGATCGACCTCGCCCGCCGCCAGCACTCCGCTGAAGCAAGCACGGCCATAGCCTCTGCACGGCTCGGAGACGACCATCGCGCCTGCTGCCGCCGCGCGCTCGGCGGTGCGATCGACGCTGCCGTTGTCGACGACGATCACTCGCGCAATCCGCGCCGGCAGGTCGTCCCGCCCGGCAACCGCGGCGATTTCCGCCACCTGTCCGGCGATGGCGTCCTCCTCGTTCAATGCCGGGATGACGACGGCGATCTCAGGCAGCGTTGACGCCTGCATGGTCATCAGGCCGACGCCCGCTTCACCACGCGGTGGCGGCGCAACACCCGCTCGGCGCGCGCGAAGTACTCCGCGATCGGCCCCTGAGCACGCACCCAGTCGAGATAGCGGTCGATCCCTTCACTCAAGCTGACGCGCGGCACAAAGCCCAATGCTTCGATCCGCGAGGCGTCGGAAATGAGCGCCCGCATTTCGCCGGGGCGGAACTCGCCGGGAATCACCGGGGCAATCGTCTTGCCGAGCCGCTCGGCCAGCAGGCAGGCCAGGTCGCCGATGGCCACCGCCTGTCCTGTGCCAACGTTGAAGACCTGGCCATCCGCGCGCGGATCCTGCGCCACCAGCAGGTTGGCCCGCGCCACATCCTCGACGAAGATCAGATCACGCGACTGGCGGCCATCCTCATAGACGACCGGCGGCAGGTCGTTGACGAGCCGGGTGCAGAAGATGGCGATGACGCCGGTATAGGGGTTGAACAGCGACTGTCGCGGGCCGTAGGTGCAGGAGTAGCGCAGCGCCACGGCCGGGATCCCCGTGGCGCGCGACCAACTGAGCGCCAGCCGCTCCTGAACCATCTTCGAGACGGCGTACACATTCTCGCCGCCGGTCGGCGCGGCCTCATCGGTCGGCATGGGGATGGCGACACTCCCACATTCGGGACAATGGACATCCCAGTCGCCCCGTTCGAGCTGGTCGGTGGGACGCGTCGCGCCATAGAAGCGGCCATGCTCCGGGCAGCGATAGGCGCCCTCGTTGTAGACCGCCTGCGACGAGGCGACAACCACCTTGCGCACGGGGAGATCGCGGTCGCGGATCGTCTCCAGCATCAACGCCGTGCCTACGCCGTTGCTGTCAATGAACTTGGCGATCTCCGGCATATAGCCACCGTAGGCCGCCTGGTGGAAGACGATGTCGATGCCTTCCAGCGCCCGCTGCCACGTCTTCCGCTCGCGCACATCGCCCTGGATAAACTCAGACTCAGCCGGAACCCAGGCAGGCTTCCCACCGCGATGCGTCTGCCGCTGCAGGTTGTCGAGAATCCGTACCCGCCACCCCGCCGCCAGCGCCTGATCGACGATGTGCGAGCCGATCAGCCCCGCGCCGCCGGTGACGAGAGTGTTAGGGTGTTGGGGTGTTGGGGCGTGGTTGAGTCGTCGCTCACCGTCGCTGATCGCTTCTCGCTCATGGCTGACAGCCCACTCCCTATCACCCGAACACCCCATCACCCCATCACCCCATGGCCCATCAAACGACGGTCGCCACCACCCGGTGGTATCCGGTTGCGCCCTGCGGCACGATGCCGCGCGTTTCGCTTGGCTGCGGAGCCCCCGTGCCATCGACAGCGCGAGAGACGAGCGTGTACTCGCCCGGCGCATCTGGCCGCCAGTCCGCCGA
>CAYSXO010000512.1:0-2218 GCA_964434995.1 uncultured Sphaerobacteraceae bacterium | reverse complement strand
GCCGTCCACACAGAAAGTCGAGCCGCTTCCGGATCGTTGACCATAATAGCCCCCACATGTCGTTGGCCCGGCGCTCCCTGGCGACCGCGTGCCGAGGCGCCCTGACCTCTCCCCAGGTTCGGCCTGCCGGGATCACCCTCTTGAGCCGCGTTATGGTAGGCGAGGCACCCGATAGCCTTTTGAATCTTGGGCACAGCATGCATCATCCCCCTTCGATGGCCCGCTGGATGCGTTTCGTTCCCATGCGCGGCGCCAGCGTGCCGATCCCTGCCGCCACGATCGCGGCGAATCCCCCCACCGCCAGCGCCCAGCGCGCGCCGGCACGTTCGCCAATGACCCCGATCAGCGGGCCGCCGATAGGCGTCGAGCCCAGGAAGGCCACCGTCCAGAGCGCCATGACGCGGCCACGCATCTCCGGCGCGCTGGCGAGCTGCAAGGTGGCATTGCCCACGGAGGTGAAGCTGATCGAGCAGAATCCGACTGCCACGAGCGCCGCGAGCGCCAGGGGAACGGTTGGCGCGATGGCGGTGAGGAGCACCGTAGCGCCGAACCAGATGGCCGCACGCGGCAGGCGCGGCGGCGAGCCGGGCGCCCGGCTCGCCGTGTAGAGACCTCCGACGACCGCGCCCAGCCCCATGGCGGCGGTCATGGCCGCGTAGACAGCGGGGCCACGCTCGAGCGTCTTTTCGGCAAAGAGGGGCAGGCTGACCGAAAACTCGTAGGTGAAGGCGCCGATCACCGTCATCATCAGGAGCGTGGAGCGCATCACCGGTGACGCCCAGACGTAACGCAACCCTTCCTGAATCTGCCCTGGCGCGCGCGAGGCGAGCGGCGCCGGCCCCAATTCGCTGGTGCGCATCGCCGCCAGCATGGCCAGCACGGCCACGTACGACAATCCGTTGACGATGAAGCACCCCGCGAGCCCAACCGTCGCGATCAGCGCCGCCGCCAGGCTCGGCCCAATGACGCGAGCCAGGTTGACCTCGGTCGAATTGAGTGAAACAGCGTTGACCAGCGCATCCTTGCCAACCATTTCCAGAACGAAGGATTGCCGTGTTGGGGTGTCGATCGCCTTCGCCCCCCCGAGGCCGAGCGCGATGAGAGAGATCATCCAGATTTGCACGCGGACCGTGGCGGCCAGCACGCCGAGCGTCAGCGACAGCACCCCGGAGACGCCCTGCGTCAGATAGAGGATTGGGCGTTTCGGGAAGCGGTCGGCAATGACCCCACCCCAGGGCGCGAGGAGCAGCACCGGTAGCGCCTGCAGGGCAGTGACGAAGCCGAGTGCGGCGCCTGACCCGGTCAGTTGCAGAACAAGCAGCCCCTGGGCAACGGTCTGCATCCAGGCGCCCGAGAGGGAGATGCCCTGACCGATGAACCAGAGCCGGTAGTTGCGAATGGCAAGCGCCGAGAACGTCCGCGTCCCGGCGGAACGCCTGCGATCCATCCTGATTGCGCCCGCGGCCGCGCCGTGATCCGGGCGAGCCGTCGGCCATCATGGCGACGGTGTCTCTCGGGGCATCCTATCAGCGATCGGGCCAGGCCGTCGCCCGCGCGAGGCTCAAAGGCGCGCCGTTGGGCAACTATGCGCTTCTTTGCGGATAGCTCGAAGGGGGCACGATGAGCGTTGGGAGCGCCTACGGAACACATGCCACCTCGACAGACAACGAAGCGGGGATCGCCACGGGCTGGCTGCCGGGCCACGTATCAGGGACCGGTCGGCAGGCCCGGGAAATGAGAGAGCGGCGCCGAGGGGATGACCTGACAGCGATCTCCACCTCGGATCTGGCGCGGGCAGTCGAGACGGCGGAGATCGCCTTTGCCGCCGTCAACCTCCCCATCTTCAAGAATCCGCGCCTGTGTGAATGCAACTACGGCGCAGTGAATGGGTCGCTGGTCAAGGATGTGGCATCTGTCCGGATTCAGCACATCGACATGCCATTCCCGGGCGGACAGAGCTATCGGCAAGTGGCCGAAGAAACACGAGCTTTCCCGCGTCATCTGGCTGAGGGCTGCAACGGAAAGACCGTCCTCGTCGTCGCGCATTCAGCCAACCGCTAGGCGCTCGACCTTCTGCTCCATGGGATCCCGCTCGAAGATCTGGTGGATGCCCCGTTCAACTGGCAGAAGGGTGGCGGCCTACGCTCTGACCGGTCGGGCTACCGGCCGGCAGTCACGGGCTGGGCGAACTGGCTGTTGTACAGCTCGGCGTAGAAGC
>CAYSXO010000511.1:926-2266 GCA_964434995.1 uncultured Sphaerobacteraceae bacterium | reverse complement strand
TCAGCAATGCCTGCAAGATCTCATGCGCCACTGCCGTTTCGTCCGCGCGGGCTCAGAATTCCGTGATGAAGAACCGGTCTTTGGCCACGGTGCCGTCGCCGCTCCTGTACGAGAGGAGCTGGCGGAACCCCTGGTGCTCGAAGAGCACGAAGTGGGTCCACTCTCCGGCCCACCGATTGCGCCAGAGCTCCGTCGTGCCTTGCCAGACAACATCGACGAAGTCCATGGCCGCTGTGCCGATCCCGCGCGTGTACGACAGCAGATAGCGATACGTGCTGTCCCACTCGATCAGGATGAAGTCCGTCCAGTCCGGGGTCCATTGCCCGCGCCAGAGCACTTCCGTGCCCTGGCCGTCCGGGAGGAAGCGGCCGATCGCGGCTTCACCGGTCGACGCGCGAAATGAGAGGAGGTGCTGCTCGCCATTGAGCGAGAAGATCTTGAAATGCGACCAGTTGGCGGTCCACTGGCCGCGCCACGGCTCCTGATGGACCAGACCGATGGTGGCCGATGCGCGCTCTGTCCGGGCGGTGAGCCCGAGAACGCCACCGGCGATTCCCTGGAGGACCGAGCGCCTGGAGAGTGAAGGGGGCATGTCGCGACCTCCTCCGCGATGGCACGACGGCGGGTCGGCGTGATGGCGCGCCTGTGCTGGACGTGTCGCCGTCGTTGCATCCATTCTGCGCGGAGGTTGACGTCTACGTATCCGCAAGAAGACGGAAATACTCCTGGTTAGCGTTCCACATGGTGAGCGGGAGGAGCGCCGCGGGCCTTGCAGAGCAATGCCGCGCAGGGCAGCATGGAGTGAAAGGACACGACATACCAAAAGGGATGCACATGCCTGCTGATCTGCCGCTGAAGAAATCCAGCGCTTGCTCGACCTGGAGCCGAACGCCACCTGTGGGTTCGTCCGCGTGACCTTTACCAGCTCGCTGGCGTTCGCGCCCGGCTGTCTGCCAGCGCCCTTCGCGGCCGGTGGACCACTTGGCTCGGCGCTCTACTTCCTGGCCACGCCCGAAGCGCCGGTGCGGCTGCACCGCATTCGAAACGACCAGCTCTACCACTACTACCTCGGCGACCCCATAGAAGTCTTCCTGCTGCACGGCGACGGCAGCAGCGATCGCGTCATCGTGGGTCCGGACCTGCGCGGCGGCCAGCGCGTGCAACTGATGATTCCCGGCAATACCTTCCACACCGCTCGGGTAATCGGGCAAGAGCGCTGGTTCCTCGGCGCCAGCACCGAGTGGCCGGGCGTTGCGCCCTCTGATGTCGAGATCGGCAACGCCGACGAGGTGGCGGAAAGGTATCTGGCTATCGCGGAGGAGATTCGGGCGATTGCTGCT
>CAYSXO010000511.1:0-916 GCA_964434995.1 uncultured Sphaerobacteraceae bacterium | reverse complement strand
CGGGTGGGATGGGACCGCCATCACTGTGCCATCGTCAGTACTCGAGCAGGCCCGGCGCCTTTGTCGTCGGGCCTGCCCTCCTGGCGCATGATCTCTCCTGCTCACGGCCTTGGCGGTTGACGGGTGGCGATCGCCGTGTACTGTAGTCGTGGCGGTGCATGGTGGATCCGGCCGCACATCCGCGCGGCGGTCCCCACGGGCCAGGGATCTGCCCCGCGGCGTGAAAGGAGCGGCGGGCATGGCGATCGACTTCACGGTGATCTTTTCCGTGCGCCAGCGTTTCGGCGACCGGAGCCACGATTGGGAGGAAGCGGTCATCCCGCAAGAGGCCCCGTGGGTCGGGCTCTCGGAGAACTACGCCTTCACATGTCCGAACGTGGATCGAGCGCAGAAGGCCGTGCTGCAGTTTCAATCGTTTGGCGTCTCGCTGCCGAACAACAGTCTCGAGATCAACGGCAGCCCGATCTACGGCGGCATCAGCGTGGGACCGCAGGCCATTTCGGCCGCGCCGCGCCGCCCGCTGTGGCAGACGCACTCGCTCATCGTCGGGGAGTACGTGCTGGAGGAAGGCAACGTTCTCCGTGTCGAGGCCGCGGCGACCGGAGGTGGGAACTTCGACAGCTTCATCCTCGATAACGTGGTTATCTTCTTCAAGACGCGGGCCACGCTTCTCGCCACCGGTGCTTGACCGGCTCGGGGCGGGGCAATAACGGCTCACCGCCCCGCCCGCAACACCTCCCGCTGCCTTGCCGTCGCTTCTCTGTCGACCTCCAGCGCGTCGCTCAACTCGGTATTTGCGAACACCACCCCGTAGACATCCCGCGCTCGCTCGAAGGAGATGAACTGGCTCAGGACGTCCTCCCGCACGCGCTCCGGCTCGCGCTCCAGCGGATCGCCGTAGCCGCCGCCGCCACTC
>CAYSXO010000510.1:0-2337 GCA_964434995.1 uncultured Sphaerobacteraceae bacterium | reverse complement strand
CGCCTTCAGCATCGACGGGCACCCGGTCTTGCGGAACATCAACGAGGCGCTGCTCAACCGCGACCCGGCGACGAACGAGCTGGTCGGGGAACTCGCCTCTGCCTGGGAATGGCAGGACGAACGCACGGTGCGCTTCACCCTGCGCGATGGCGTGACCTTCCATAATGGCGATCCACTGACCGCGGAGGATGCCGCCTTCGGCATGAATTACACCTGGGCTCCGGAGAATGCCTTCGACATCGCCCAATTCATGGGGAGCCAGATCACGGCCACCGCGGTCGATGACCTGACCATCGACGTTCAGACCGCCGATCCCGATCCGCTGCTGCCGGCGATCCTCTACTTCGCCCCACTCCCGAGCGCCCGCCAGATTCGCGAAGCGCCGGATACCCTCCCCTCGTCGCCGATTGGCACCGGCCCATATCAACTCGTCGAGTGGGCGCGCGGTGACCACATCAGCCTCACGGCCTACCCGGAATGGTGGGGCAATGCCGATCCCGAGGCCGCGCTCGGTGCGCAGTCGATCAAGGACGTCGACTACGTCTGGCGTCCAGAATCATCAGTCCGGGCCGCTCAGGTCACCACCGGCGAGGCCCAGATTGGCCGCTTCCTGGCCCCGGAGGACTGTCTCTCCACGCCAGTCTGCAAGGAGGCGCTCAGCGTCGAAACGGTCCCATTGCGCCTCGATACCGTCCATCCCACCCTTGGTGATATCCGCATCCGCCAGGCGATTGCCCATGCCATCGACACCCAGCAGATCGTCGATGCCGTCTTCGTGGGCGGCCAGGTGGCCACGCAGCTCGTCGGCCCCTCCGCCGCCGGCTACAACGCCGGCATCGAGCCGATTCCCTTCGATCAGGAGCGGGCCAGGGCGCTGGTTGCTGAGGCCGCCGCCGACGGCGTCGCGGTCGATGCTCCGCTGGTGGTGGCCGTGCGCCGCGGATCGTATCCCCGCGCGGAGGAGCTTGGGGAATACATCGCCGGCGCGTTGACCGAGATCGGCCTCAACGCCACCACCGAGGTCATCGAGCACGCGGCCTACCAGGAACAATTCGTTCTGCCGTACGACCAGATTCCCCCGGGGCGCGGCTGGATTGGCACGCTCTCCCACGGCAACGAGATGATGGACGTTGGGCTGACCGCCGCATCCTGGTACCGCTGCAGCGGCGGTGTCGCCAGCTTCTGCGATCCGGAGCTGGACGCCATGATCGACGCCGCCAATCCACTCACTGGCGAGGAGCGCGCGGCGGCGTTCGCGGAGATCACCGGGCGATTTCAGGAAAGCCTTTCGGTCATCCCGATCGTCCACCTCGCCTTCTTCTACGGCACGACCGCCGACCTCGTCTGGGAGCCGAGGCTGGACGGCTTCATGTTGGTGAAGGAGATGGCGATTGGCTAATGGCGATTGGCCAGTGGCTGTTGGCTCTTGGCGACTTGAGTTACCAGCGCGACCGGCGTTGGTTGCATGCCGCGTCAAACAACCAGATCACGAGGTCATTGCGACGTCAAAAGTCAACAGCCACTAGCCAACAGCCAACAGCCAACGGCTATTAGCTAGCCGTCTGCACCACGAAATCGTTGATGCCTGGGTCGCTCAGGCGGGTATAGACCCCCGGGAACCCGGGGGCCGCGCAGTCAACACCCCAACTGACGATCCCCATCTGCACCGGGCTGTAGATGGCGATCCTCTTTTTGCGCGTGTTGCCGTGCTTGTTCTTCTTTTTCTTGTGCTTGTAGCCAACGAACTCCTGAACGAAGAGCGGCCCGCCGCTATCACCCTGGCAGGAGTCTCTACCGGGCGCCGCGGCACAGATCATGACGGACGCCACAAACCCCTGCTCGGGGTCGGGGTATGCCGCCTGGCAGGTGCTGTCAGCGACAATATCGACACTGGCCTGCTGGAGATGGCTCGCGGGAAAACCGCTGCTGGTAATGCCCCAGCCCGCGACCTCGGCAGTTTGCCCGGCGCCGTCAAAGGTCGTCTGCCCAGCGGCAACCATCGCGATCGGGACAGCGATGTTCTCCGGCGCCTCCACGTCGAGCTCGAGTACGGCCGCATCGTTTTCAAAGGTGATGGGGTCCCAATCGGGGTGCTGTTCGACCGAAATCACGCCCCGGATTCTGCTCGAGGGCACGCCATTCAGATTGGCCGCCCCGATTGCGACGGTGAAGGCGTCCGGAGCGAGAACCTCGGCCTGATCATCCTGCACGCAGTGCGCGGCAGTCAGGACGAATGACGGCGCGATCAGGCTGCCACCACATTGCACGGTCTCGCCGGCATTTTGGATGAGCACGAACGCCATGAAGGAGTCCTTGCCCTGCGCGACCTTGCGGCCA
>CAYSXO010000509.1:0-2343 GCA_964434995.1 uncultured Sphaerobacteraceae bacterium | reverse complement strand
ATGTCGTTGTTGCGCATGGTGAGCTGCCCGATGCGGTCCTGCGGCGTGAATGTTGCGTCGCCCTTCTCCATCGTCAGCCGCTCGGGGTCGTAGGTCAGGTTGGGAGAAGCGGTGTTGAGGATCGAGTAGTCGTTGCCGCGGCGCAGCCCGATCGTCACCTCGCCGGTGATCAGCCGCGCCACCCAGCGCTGCAGCGACTCGCGCAACATCATCGCCTGCGGATCGAACCAGCGCCCCTGGTAGAGGAGACGGCCCAATCGCCGCCCACTTTCCCGGTATTGCTCGATGGTGTCCTCGTTGTGAATGCCGGTGACAAGCCGCTCGTAGGCGATAAAGAGGAGGGCCAGCCCCGGTGATTCGTAGATGCCGCGACTCTTCGCCTCGATGATGCGGTTCTCGATCTGGTCGCTCATGCCGAGCCCGTGCCGTCCGCCGATGGCGTTGGCTTCGCCCAACAGCGCCACCTGATCGCTGAATCGCTCGCCATTGATGGCGACCGGCATGCCTTCCTCGAAGGTGATGCGTACCTCCTCGTAGGGGATGGCAATCTCCTCGCGCCAGAAGGGAACGCCCATGATCGGCTCGACGATGAAGACATTGCGGTCGAGCTGCTCCAGATCCTTCGCCTCGTGGGTGGCGCCGAGGATGTTGGAATCGGTGGAATAGGCCTTCTCGGCCGACATGCGGTAGTCGAACCCGGCCTGGCGCATGTACTCCGACATTTCGGCGCGGCCGCCCAGCTCGTCGATGAACTCCTGATCGAGCCACGGCTTGTAGATCCGCAGATGCGGATTCACCAGCAGACCGTAGCGATAGAAGCGCTCGATGTCGTTCCCCTTGTACGTGCTGCCGTCCCCCCAGATGTCGACGCCGTCCTCCATCATCGCGGCGACGAGCATGGTGCCGGTGACGGCGCGACCAAGGGGGGTGGTGTTGAAGTAGGTCACACCGGCGGTGGAGATGTGAAACGCGCCGGCCTGCAGCGCGGCCAATCCCTCGGAGACGAGCTGCTCCCGGCAGTCGATCAGCCGGGCCTGCTCCGCGCCATAGGCGATCGCGCGGCGCGGGATATCCTCGTAGTCATCTTCGTCAGGCTGGCCGAGGTTGGCGGTGTAGGCGTAGGGGATGGCGCCCTTGGCGCGGGTCCAGTGCAGGGCCGCGCTGGTGTCGAGTCCGCCCGAGAAGGCGAGGCCGATCTTCTGGCTCTTGGGAAGATGCTGCAGGATATTCGACACTCCGGTTCTCCACTTGATCGCCGTGGCGGCGCACCAAAACGAGGCGAGCGCCGCGCACTCGCCAGCCCAGGCGGGAATTATCGTTCGTCGGCGCTGCTGGTGGAGGCTGGCCGCCGGGTGAAGCGCTCGATCCGGGCCGGCCAGTAGCCAGGGCGGGCGAGCGAATGTTGGCGATGTCCGCCGCGCAGAAGGGAACGCGATTGTGCTCCCAGGCGAGCGCGGCCGTGCGGCCGACCAGGGCGCGGCCAATACCAGCCTCGCGTTCGCCGGCGACGACCGCGCGGCGCCGATCTGCCAGAGCGTGTCGCAATCGGCGCTTATGCCGGCGATGCCAACGATCTTGCCTCCCCGGTGGGCCACGGCGGCGGTGATGTCGGGCCGGAGATGGTTCGGGCCCGTATGAGGGGCATGCTCGAACCCCGGGTAGCGGTCGAGCGCGAAGACGCCAAATCCCTCGACCACGCTGATCGAGAGGCCGTCCGGATCGGTGGACGGACGAACGCTCTCGGGAGCGCAGGCGTGGCCAAGGGCCGGACCCAGCAGATCATCCTCCAGAAAGGCAGCGTCCGGGCAGTCGCAATCCGCTGGCAGAACGGTCCGTGTAGTGGCCGTGTTCCATCTCGGCTGCCGAGGCCGGCCATCCCGCGCTCCCCCACACCAGAGCGTCTGTAACGCTTCGTCCGTGAGAACGACTCTATGAGTAGCGGGGAACGTCATCGCGGCTTCGTCAGAGGAGAGAATCCCGAATGACCGACATGTGGGCCACTGTTGCCACTCTCGATCCCGCGACCCAGGACCGCCTGGCCAACGTGCTTGAGACGCGTGGCGCTGACCCGCGGCAGCAGGCAATGCGCCGCGCCTTTCTCGCCGACATCGCCATTCCTTCCGGCGTGCGCGTGCTGGATGTAGGCTGCGGCACCGGCGTCCTGACGCGGGCTCTCGCGCGCTGGCCCGGGGTGGGCGCCGTCGTCGGTGTCGATCCAGCGACGTCGTTGCTGGTCCGGGCACGCCAGTTGGCTGAGGATCAGCTGAACCTGAGCTTCCAGGAGGCCGATGGCCGCGACTTGCCGTTCGACGAGGCGGCGTTCGATGTTGTCGTCTTCGATTC
>CAYSXO010000508.1:0-2364 GCA_964434995.1 uncultured Sphaerobacteraceae bacterium | reverse complement strand
CCAGACGCCGGAGGATGCCGCGCGCATTGCCACCGAGCTTCGCCGGCTCGAAGCCGATCTCGGGCGTCCAGCGTCGCTTGGCAGGCTCGAAGTGACTGTCACGCCGCCCGGATGGCCAGCCTGGACGGGCCGCGCGGAGGCAGACCTGTACGCCGCGGCCGGGGTCGATCGCCTGGTCCTGCAGATCGGCCTCCTGTCAGCAGTGGAGGCGGAGCGGCGGCTCGATGCCGCCGCCAGCGAGGCGGTCGGCCAGTTCGCGGCCGCGCCAGAGCACCAGGGAGTCCGCACCACCCGCGATGCCTACTCGGGCAGCTCGCACGCAAAAAGGCGGCCGTAGTGCCTGACCGGCACGCGAGTCCCAGCCAGCCGCAGCAGATGCCAGAACAGCGCCTGATTCGCCGTCACCACCGGGATTTGCAGATCCTCTTCCAGCGCGGCGATGACTCCGACCGAGCGCAAGCCGTTGCCGCCGATGTAGACCGCCTCGGCGGTGGAGGGGACGTTGGCGCGCGCCCACTCGAAGAGCTGGCCGGGGTTGATGGCTCGCTGCTCGCTGGGAAGCCCTGCCGAGGCGGCCTGCACAACCTCGAACCCCTGCCGGGCGAAGTAGTCGACGCCGAGCGCGGTCAGCTCCGGGGAGAACCACGGGGGATCAACCAAAGCCACCTTCCCCATACCGAGCGCACGCAGCGCCGACACGGCGGAGGCACTGGTAATTGCCACCGGAATACCGCGCGTCCGCGCCTCCAACCGCGACCGCAGCACCTCGTCATCCGACGCGCCGCGCACATAGCTCGAGCTGGTGAAGGCGAAGCCGATGGCGTGCAGCGGCGCCGCCGCTAGCAACTCGGCCGCCTCGTCGACCAGGGGAGGATCGGCGAAGGCCCGCACGGGGTCGATGGCGATGGTCGGGTCCATCAGGCCGCCCGCGCGCATCACCCCCAACGGCACGCGCGTGGCGTGGATGGAGACGCCCTCCGGCGCCATGGCGGCCAACTCCGACTCCGTGCCGATCGCCGCGTGCGGGACGAGGATGCCCAGCCGGGCGCGAAAGCCCCAGCCGTCCGGTTGCCACATGCCATCCTTCCCCTGCTGCGCTATGCCGCGCTCCTGGCCGAAGCCATTTCGCGGCGCTCACCCGAAACTCTCCGCACCTCGGCTCGGGATTGTACGGCCGCGAACCCATTCATTTTCGAGATGGAGGCGAAAGACGTCATTTGACGGCAAGGGCTCGACATGCCGAGGCCCTGCCTGTCTACTCGGATCAGTTCCCGGCGCCTCCCTGCTCAGCGCCGGCGGCGCGTCCTCCCTGGTCGATTGCCAGGCTACGAAGCCATCGGAACGGGTCAGGACCCAGATGGCAGGCGAGAGCGCATGGGATAGCGGCGCTCTCGCCTGCCGGGTCGGCAAGATCGCCATCGTCCCCGGCACGATAGGCGGCCCACCCGTTGTCCACGGAGTGCGCCGCGTCAATCCAGCGTCCACCCTCCGCGCCCGCGAGCAGCACGAGTCCCCGGCCAATAAGATCGAGCGTCGTCATCCCTCCTATCGCGGGTGATCCAGGCGTGCGATGCGCGCCCTCCAGGCCTCACGGCCAGGTCTGCTGGAGAGGTCACGGGATCGACATCATCCGCCCGCCGAGCACAACCGGTGAGCGGTGACGAAAGCCGAAGGTCATGGCCAGGTCGTCGAAGAGCGGCGCCCGCGGCGACTCGCGAGCCGCACAACAGGAAACGTGGGGCGAACATGGACAACGCGCGGGCTTGCCCTCGCGCCATCCGCGCGATCCTCTGGCAGGGTCTCTGGCGCCTGGGCGCTGAGCGGTGCGAGCTGTGGCAGACGGACTTACGCTGGCGGTTGGCTGGTGGCTTTCAACCGTCCTTGCCGACTGGTCGAATCGCCGCCTAACCGCCTCGACATCTCGGCTCCTCGCCTCCTCAACTCGCCACCGGCGGGCAAGCCGCGTCGAACTCTCTCGCGGCTCTCGCGGGCGATAGGCGCGGTTTCTGCAGGCGACGCAAATTGTCGGGCAGCCACCCGTTGTAGGCGGCGATCACCTCGTCAAGGTGGGCGGCTCGATCAAGGTAGGCGCGCCGCGCGCGGCGGCGCTCCGCATCCAGGGCATCCAGGAGGACGGCGCGATCGTCCCGTTGCTTCTTCTCTGCCGGCAGTCCGGACCGGGCGCGCCAAAACGGCCACCAGTGGAATCGGGATCGAGCAGTTTCCTCCGGCTTTGGGGACTCGGGCGAGGCTTCCATCAGACGCACCTGCTCTTGCAGATAGCGGCTGGTGCGGTCGAGCTGCGCCGCGAGGGCCGCGCGGCCCTCGCGGATTTCCTTGCGCATCTCCATCCACGGCGGCGCC
>CAYSXO010000507.1:0-2366 GCA_964434995.1 uncultured Sphaerobacteraceae bacterium | reverse complement strand
TTCCCTTCCCGCTGGAGGCGAAAAGGTGTCCCGGACGACACCGTAGGCGTGCTCGATCGCCGCTGCATGCCGAATTGGGATTCGACCGCTCCGTGCTTTAATTTCCATTAACTCTATCGGAAAGATGGAGATAGTCAATATAAATCGCGAAAGGCGCGATCCGAGCGTCCTGGGTGTGATGGAAGTCAGCCGTGGTCGCCGTCCCGGCCCTCATGCTTCGACAAGCTCAGGATGAGACCTGACTCGGCCTCAAAGCATCCCGCTCCCGGGGTCAGGGAACGAGCTTGTCAGCGACCAGGCCGGGCTCGAGCTCGATCTGCAGCGCCTGATTGAACTTGTTGAAAAGGCCGCAGATGCCGATTCGGACCGTCAGCTCCACGATCTGACGCTCGTCGAATTCCGCGCGGAGCCGCTCGAACATCCGGTCGGGGATGCCCCAGGCGCGCTCGGTCATGTAGCGGGCGTAGTCGCGCACCACGAGATCGACACGGTCGAAGCCCGGCGGCTCCGGATCCAGGATACGTTCGACAGCCTCGGCGGAAAGCCCTTCCAACATGAGGACGGCGCCATGGTGAGCGACGCAGTATCCGCAGGCATTGACCTGGCTGGTCGTGACCACCGCGACTTCGATGACGCGCCGCGAAAGCGATCCGGTCGAGCGCCATTCATCGATCAGTTCATAGAGGTGCCGAAAGGCCGGAGGTGAGTGGGCAAGAATGTCGGCTTGGCTCTTGAAATCGGACGAGCCGCTCGTGAATGCTTCATAAAGTGGCCCAAGCGCTTCCGGAAGCGCCTCGCGTCCCGCCTCGCTCACTCGGGGCATATGCCTCTCCCGATAGTTTGAACTCCAGTGCGGGAGACTATCGTTTGCATCGATGTGCGGGCAAGGGAGGCGAAGGTTCAGTAGTGTCTCATGTGTGGACGGCCCCTTGTGTACAAGGTCTAATTTGTGATGCGTTTCGGTCGGGTGCAGTCATGTGTCCGGCCTGTTGACGCGGCGCCCATGGCCGCTGGCCCTGATGAAGTCGGCGAATGGGGTCCCGATCAGTTTGCCGCGCTGTTGGCGCATGAGACACTACGGGCTTGCCCCATTCCCGGTTCGACCGGTTCGTCATTACATCTCAGCACTCTTGCAGCCTCTCCCTGGCGAAGGCCACCGACATGGAAGGGACGTTACGTGGCGTGCGCCATGTAGGACTGATTGCGCGCGAGGACCGCCCAGGCAATGCGGGCGGTCTTGTTGGCCAATGCGACCGAGACGACCCTGGCCGGCTTGCGTTTCAGCAGTCTTGCCGCCCAGACCTTGCTCGGGTTGGCTTGGCGCGCCATCCGGATGACGGCGGTGGCGCCCGTAACGAGCAGACGGCGGATGTAGGTGTCGCCCTGCTTGCTGATGCCGCCGCGCCGCTCCTTGCCGCCGCTGCTATGGGCGCGCGGTGTTAGGCCGAGCCAGGCCGCGAACTGCCGCCCCGATCGGAACATCGACGCATCCGGCACCGCCGATGCGATCGCGCTGGCGGTGATCGGCCCGATGCCGGGGATCGTCATCAGCCGCCGGCTCGCGGCGTCATGGCGACACCAGGCGACGATCTCCCGCTCTATTTTGCGGATATCGGCGCCGGTCGATTCGAGCCGGTCGATCAATCCATGCAAGGCCATCCTCGCCAAAGGCGGCAGGCTATCCTGCACCGCGTGCAGGTCCACAATCGCCGCCTTGACCCCGGCCGGCCCGCGCGCTGCCACGAGCCCGAACTCGGCAAGGTGGCCGCGCAAAGCGTTGATCAGCATGGTGCGCTGACGCACCAGAAGATCGCGCACCTTGTGCAGCATGAGAACGGCCTGCTGATCCGTGCTCTTGACGGCGACGAAGCGCATCGTTGGGCGAGTGACCGCTTCGGCGATGGCCTCGGCGTCCGCCGCGTCGGTCTTGCCCCGCTTCACATACGCCTTCACGTAGGCGGGCGGCATCAGCTTGACGGTATGCCCGAGCTTGGTCAGTTCACGGCCCCAGTAATGGGCGGTGGCGCAGGCTTCCATGTCGACGAGACAGGGTGCAAGCCGTGCGAAGAACGAAACAACCTCCTTGCGGCGCAACTGCCGGCGCACCAGCACCTGGCCCGACGCGTCAATCCCATGCACCTGGAACACGCTCTTCGCCAAGTCCAGACCGATCGTGATAACTTCCTTCATGGACGGCTCCTCTCCATAAGGTCATCTCCAATGACCTCATCCTGGCACGTCGATGCCGCAGGTGGGGCCGTCCACCTCATCAGTTTGAGTTTGCCCGCCCTTGACGGCGGTGTCGAACCGGCCTTCTTCTCCAGGGCGCTCTACAGAGGCCGAGCCCGCATCGAGCAGGCCGTCGG
>CAYSXO010000506.1:0-2379 GCA_964434995.1 uncultured Sphaerobacteraceae bacterium | reverse complement strand
GTAGAAATTGTGCTCTTCTTGCAGGAAGGCTCCCTCCCGGGCGAACTGCACCATCGCCTCGAACTGCTCGCGCACCGCGGCTGGATAGGCGGAGAGTTGCCCCCGCGCGAACTCCAGCGCCGCCTCGGCCGAGCGCGCCATTTCCGCATGCTCGGCGCGCGTGTCGCGGCCCCTGGCGAGGAGGTTGCGGACATTGGCGAGTGCGAACGAGGGGTCTTCTTGCCAGGTCGGGGTGGCTAGCTCGAAGAGATCTTGCCGCAGCCCGTACGTCTCCAGGTACGCGTCCAGCCGCGCGAGGAATGCCTTTCCCTCGGCGCTGGCCGCCAGTGCCGGAAGGAGTCCTTCGACTGCCGTCTCGTGAAAGAGCGGAGCCAGGCCAAGCTCGCGCGCCGTGTCCGCCAGATCGGCCAGCCCGAACCCGGCCTTGACGCTCTCCGACACGCCTCCCACCAGCAGGGCGTGGGCGTCGGCATCGTTGCCGCCGAAGAGATCGCCGTACAACTCGTCAAAGAGCTGCATGGCGAGGAGCATCGGGAAGGCCACGCGAAAATGGATCGTCCAGAGCTCTTCGGTGATGGCATCGGCCTCGTCAAGCAGGGCCGGAACCTTGTCGTCCGCCGCGGCCGTGGTCTCCATGCCCCGCAACCGCTCCTGCAGCTCGAGGATGCGCGGCAGATGCTCGCCGTGCCAGCGCTCCATCAACCGGCCGATCTCCGTGCGCGCCACGGCCTCGGCTGCCTCGCCCAGGGCGCGGGCCTCCTCCTCGCTCGCTGGTTTCGCCACCACGGTGCGCGTGAACGCGAAGTAGTTGCGATGCCGGGTGTCGAACTCCCGAATTGGGGTCTGCTGTTCGCGCGCGGCGATCAGGAAGCCGGCAGAGACCGCGGGCGCGGTCGCCGATTGCGTGAGCGGCGTCAGCGGATGCGGTGAGTGCATCGGATCGTGAACGAACGCCTCGCCGTCGTCGAACGGCTCCTCCCAGCTTGCCGGGAATGCGGAGGCAGTCGTGGTCGCAATGGTCATCGGGGAGCAGCTCCTTGGTCTTGCTGGAGAGAGGCCGGCGTCATGAGCAGGGGTGCGCCATTCGTGGCAGAGATTGGGAGCGAGAGCGTGGTGATCGGGCGCACCTGAAAGAGGTGCACGGCATTGTTCGCGATCGCTCCTTCGAGATCAGCCGCGTAGCCAAGCCGCTCGGCCAGGTCGTACGCCATGGTGGCGATCGCGGTGATCTGGTCCTGGGTCAGGGCCGGGGATGCGCGGAGCGCACGGGGCGTTGGCACGTGGCGCGGGCCGTCGGTCGGCCCTATGCCCGGGATCACCATGACCGCCTTGTCGCCGACGACGTAGTCGACGATCTGGCCATCCCGGCCGACCACGATGTGATCGGGGGTCACCAGGCCTGAAACGATTGCTTCGCCGAGCCCCCAACTGGCGGAAATGACGAGGCGGTCGTCGCGGCCGGTGACTGGATCGGTGGTAAAGACCACGAACGAGACATCGCTGCGCACCAGGTGCTGGACGACCACGGCGATCTCCGCATCGTTGGCCGCGATGCCGCCAGCCTGCCGGTAGGCGATCGCTCGATCGGACCAGAGCGAGGCCCAGCATTGCCGGACGGCACGCTCCAGCGCCGGCAGCGTGCGCACGTCCAGGATGGTGTCGTGCAGCCCGGCGAAGGAGCGATCCTCAGAATCCTCGGCCGTGGCCGATGAGCGGACGGCCAGCGCCAGTTGGCCGTTGAGCCGATTCTGGAAGGCGCTGAACCCGCGTTCGAGCGCCTCTGCCACGGAAGCCGGAAGCGGACCCTCGGTGATCGCGGCTCGCAGCGCGGGAAGTCCGGATGCGGCGACGTCCAGCGTTCGTTGCGGCAGCCCGAGGGCGCTGGCGAACTCGGCGTAGGCGTGAGTCGTCAGCGCGAAAGCCAGCGGCACCGGCGCTCCAAGGTCCGCGAGATGACTGAGGCTCGCGCCCTTCCCGCCGACGTGCGAGCGGCTCGCGGGAGAGCAGTCGAGCCAGACGAGGTGACACGCCGTCTCCGGCGCACTGGACATAGGGCGCCCCTCTCTGGTCGATGACATTTCGTTAACATTCTGGAACGCCGAAGTCCCAATTTGCAATCACATTTGGTCATTTGATGGAGAGCAGAGTACGTATTTTGAGCGCACAGGATGGCAGCACGGTCGCGGCGGTCGTCTCACCATTCGCCCGTCCAGGCGTTCTATGTGGCGATCGCAGGCCAAATTGTGGGGTTTGGCATAGTGCCGAATATCGCGAGCCAACCCAGTGCGGCAACATGCGGGGGTAGCTTGAGTCTGAGGAGGGGCAGCGATGAACGACGCCGAACGCCATGCGTTGATTGACCAGTATGAAGATGGCTAC
>CAYSXO010000505.1:0-2397 GCA_964434995.1 uncultured Sphaerobacteraceae bacterium | reverse complement strand
AATCACGCCGACTCGGGTGGGATCGGATCCATCGGCGGCAACGACCCGCCCAGAACCATCCCCGAGGTCGGGGCGGAGCTGCCCCCTTGCGGCTCGGCGGTCAGGCCCACCCCGACGTAATTTGCGAAGGGCTCGGACGTTCGGAGCACCACACGCACCTCGCCGCTGTTCCCGGCGTTCACCAGGCCGGCGCTCACCAGCTCATCGTCGGTGGTAAAGAGCCAGACTTGATAGCGCTGATCGCCTGGCAACGGCGGCAAGCCGCTGGCGACCAGCAGCATTTCGCGTCCGTCGGGTTCGGCAAAAAGCACCCCGGCCGCCTCGGCCGACAGGTCGCTGTCTTCCAGCGGAAATGCCTCTGGCTCAGCGGCCGAGGAGAAAACGCCATCATTGGGCGCGGCGCCAAATGGCAGCGACAGCGCGCCACGGGCGCCGATGGCCCCAACGATCAGCATTGCCGCCAACGACGCCGCGACGATCGCGGGATGCTGGGCGAGCCATCGCCATCGGGGCGGGCCCGATTGGGCTCGTGCAAGGCTGCCGGGTCCGCGCGGGGGGATGGCCGTTGCCCATTGCCGGTCATCATGCGGCTTTTCGGCGGCGGCGCGCCGCAGCAGGTCGTCGCGGCCCCGCGCCGGCGGTGGCGCAACCTCCGCGAGATGCGCCAGCGCGTCGAGCGCGTTGGCGAACTCCGCGCGACAGGTCGCACACTCCTCGAGATGCCTGGCAACGAGCCGTTGACTCGCCTCATCGAGCGCGCCCAGCGCGTAGTCTGGCAACAGGGTGACGATCGTCAGATGTTCGCGGAGCGTTGAGTCGTCCATCGCCGATGTCCAGGTTCCCGCGCGGACACCCACGGACGATGTCTCGCGGCCGGATCGCGATACGTAGTCTACCTGCTTTCCCGCGGCGATTCCGTGGCGATGCGACGAGGTACGGTCAGACCAGGGAGCCAGGGTAGGCGCCCGGTGCAAGGCGAGGCTTCACGCCGTGTCGCCGCGCCTGGCGCCCCACCTCGCGCCTCGGGCACACCGGGGCACGGACCTGAGACGCGCCCTGGCAGGACGTCGCTCGTCGCGAATGCGTGGGCAGGCGCTCGACGAGGGGAAGTCGCCTGACGCGACTTACTGATGCAGCCTCGGCGATTCCGCGTTGCGTTGCGAGCGGGACTCGATGGCCGCCTGAAACTCCACGATATCGGCTGCCGGAACCTGGAGCGATTTGCAGATCGCCCGCATCGTCTCAAAGGTTGGGCGGCGCCGGCCATACTCGATGTCAGTCAGGGTCTTGGGAGTCACGCCCGCATCATCCGCGAGCTCGCGGATGCTCTTCAGTTGATTGGTACGCCATTGACGGAGTGTTCTGACCATGGTGTCCCGCCTTCCAAACGACGACGTTTTCGGGGACAGCTGTTCGGCTGATGGACACATCATACACTAGGGTTAGGCCGGATATCACATACGGAAGTACGTAATAATTACATAGATTAGAGGTCATTGAAGGAAAGTCGAAGTCTAATCCCTCGCAATATGAACGGATGATGTGTGAATCGTAAAACTGGTGACCGAGGGCAATCATGGGCACATGGGTGGTTCCTGTGCCCGTTATACACCGATGCGCCGCTTGCCCTGATCGATGCCTCGGGCTAGACTCGCGCGGCTCATGCCGCGCGAGAACCACGCCAGGAGGGGAGGGAACGTCAGTGTCCGAGCAGAGAGACCGCGCGATCGTTGCCACACATGGGGCGCCAGCCGCCATTGGGCCATATTCGCAAGCGATCGTGGCCAACGGCTTCGTTTTCACCGCGGGACAGATCCCGCTCGATCCGGAGACGATGTCGCTGGTCGAGGGCGACATCACCGCGCAGACCGAGCGGGTGATGGAGAACCTGGCAGCGGTGCTGGCCGCGGCTGGCTCGGGATTCGACCGCGTGGTCAAGACGACCTGCTTCCTGGCCGATCTGAACGACTTCGCCGCATTTAACGCCGTCTATGGCCGCTACCTGGGCAGCAACCCGCCGCCCCGATCGACCGTGCAGGTCGCGAAGCTCCCGCTCGGCTCGCTGGTCGAGGTGGAATGCACGGCGTTGGTGGGGTGATGGGTGACGGGTGATGGGTGATGGGTAACGGGCCGCTGGCTATTGGCTCCCGTCGTTCTCCCTATCACCCGTCACCCATCACCCTCCGATGCCTGCCAGCCAAAGCACTGGCTCCAGGTGACCGGGCTGCGTGTCCTGGTTCTTCAGCGTCTTCAATCGTTTCTTCAGCTTCTTGTTCTTGGTGTTCTTGTTCTTTTTGCCGGATTTCTTCCCGTTGCTCTTCTTGATCTTCTGCTGCAGTTTCCTGATCTTGGCCGAGTTCTTTCCATTTGATGCATCAGGGTCGCCCGTGACGCCAT
>CAYSXO010000504.1:2228-2436 GCA_964434995.1 uncultured Sphaerobacteraceae bacterium | reverse complement strand
GGCTTCATTGCCGGGCAGACCGCTCCACCAGGCAAACGGATGGGCCACGCCGGCGCGATCATCTCCGGGGGTACGGGCACGGCGGCCGAAAAGATGTCCGCCCTAGAGGCCGTTGGCGTCCGCGTCGTCGACCGCCCCTCGGCAGTTCCGGGGGCGATTCAGAACGCCCTTTCCCCCGCCTGAGCAAAACATCCCGACGACATCGTCA
>CAYSXO010000504.1:0-2194 GCA_964434995.1 uncultured Sphaerobacteraceae bacterium | reverse complement strand
TGCCGCGACTCAGGCATTCCTGGGAAAGCCGTTCGGCCTCCCAAGTCTGCCCTCAGTTCTGGCCGCTGCAAACCCGCTGAAAAACGTTCAGCAAATCCTCAGCATCGCCTCAGGGCACGTTCAGGCCTGTTCTCCATAATCACCTCACGATCGACTCGGGAGCGGTGCTGGGCGGGCCATTCCGCTCCCGAGTCCGGTCACTCGAATACTTCCACACACGGAGGGGCGGGCATCGCCCTCATGAGGGACCAGGGAGAAAACCATGGGCGAAATGCAGGAGAAGCGCCTGCGGAACGTTGCGCTGACGGGCGTGCTCGTCCCGGGCCTGATGCTCGGGGTCGCCGGCGCCGTTGGCTTCAACGGACTGGCTGGCCTCGCCACTCGGACCGCATCCGCACAGTCAGTCCTGACAAGCGGAGTCTGTAACGCATTTGGCGCCCCCGCCGCTTCATCTGAGATGTCCGTCGCGGACGTCGCGGAGATGGCCAACCCCGCGGTTGTCACCATCGTCAATCTCCAGGAGCTCGGCCAGGCCGATTTGCGCGGGTTTGGCGGAATCGACGAGATCCCCGGCTTCCCCGGTATCGAGGATCTCCCAGGGATCGACGAAGTGCCAGGCGCGGACGGGGTCGAAGGCGACGTACAGGCGCCGGAAGGCGTCGTCCCGGTCGGGAGCGGTTCGGGCTTCATCGTTGATGATGCCGGTCACGTTGTCACGAACGCGCACGTCGTCGCCGGGGCCAAGGAGCTGCAGGTGGTTCTCGCCGATGGCTCTGAGCTCGACGCGACGGTTGTCGGCAGCGAGTCAATTCTCGATGTCGCATTGCTGCAACTCGATCTGCCCGCTGGGTTCGACGTCCCTGGCACCCTTTCGTTTGGCGACTCCACGAGCCTGCGGGCCGGCGACGAAGTTGTCGCGATCGGCAATGCGCTGGGTTCATTCCCCAACACCGTCAGTGAAGGCACCGTCAACGGCACCGATCGCGACTTCCCCGGCACTGGCGGCCTGACGACGATGATTCAGCACGATGCCGAGATTTGGCATGGCAATTCCGGTGGCCCGCTGCTCAACCTTCGCGGCGAAGTCGTGGGCATCAATACCGCCGGCATCAGCGACGGCATGATGGGCATCGACTCCGGCTCCGCCGACATGGCGTTCGCTGTTGAGAGCAACACGGTCTGCAACGCGGCCGCGAAGCTCCTGCAGGATGGGGAAATCGTCTGGCCGTACATGGGTCTGCAAGGCGAGGCGACGTCCGCTGGCCAATCGATCATTGAGGTCGTCGAGAACGGTCCTTCGGATGAGGCCGGCATTGAGGCCGGCGACGTGATCACGGGCCTGAACGGCGAAGCCGTGGACAACCAGACGTCCCTGATCGACCTCCTCTTCGCTCACGAGCCCGGCGATGTCGTTGATGTGACCGTCGATCGTGATGGCGTAGCGAAGACGTTTCAGGTCACGCTGGGCGAGCGCCCGGAAATCACCGAGTAGCTATCAATCGCTCGACCCATCCCGCTGGGTCACCATCCCCCCCTTTTCTCCCGTGAAGGAGGGCAGCCCGCAAGGGTTGCCCTCCTTCGCGTTTCACGGCTGTTCCCTGCCCCGTGGCTGGCGCCTTTCGCGCGCGGTACTATCGTAGGCCGGAGCGTGGAGCAATACGTGGCAGATCTCAGCGGGACGGCAAGCAAGCGGCCTGTCAGAATCCTCGTCGTCGAGGATGAGCCTGGCATCGCCGGGTTTGTGCGCAGAGGCCTCCATTTTGAAGGTTACGACGTTGATGTCGTTGCCGACGGAGCCGACGCTTTGCGGGCTCTACGCGATGCTCCGCCCGACCTTCTCATCCTCGACGTCATGGTTCCCGGGGTCGATGGCTTCGAGATCGCCCGACGATTGCGGACAGCGGAAATGGCCGAGCGCTCGAACGCCATCCCGGTCCTGATGTTGACCGCGAGAGATGCCGTGGCGGACCGCGTCACCGGTCTACGCGCGGGCGCGGACGACTATCTGGTCAAGCCGTTTGCCTTCGAGGAGTTGCTCGCCCGCATCGAGGCGTTGCTGCGGAGATCGGCTCCAGCAACCGAAGCCGGACCCGTTCGCGACGTGTTGCAGTTCGGCAATCTTACCCTCGATCTCACCGGCCGAGCCGTCGATCGCGCCGGCCGTAACATCCACCTGACGGCGCGCGAATTCGAT
>CAYSXO010000503.1:0-2448 GCA_964434995.1 uncultured Sphaerobacteraceae bacterium | reverse complement strand
CCTGCAATGCACCAAAATGGTGCTACCGCATCCCCAGCGAACATCGCACGATGGGACCAATTGCACCAGACTTGGCCTGCTCGGGTGTCCACGGCGGAATTGCCCATTGGCCAATTCAATGGGAGCAGGCACGTCGAGAAAGGGAGAATACGATGGGCAATCACGATATGGACATGGACATGGACATGAACGACAAGAACCACACTCACTCCGATCACCACTGACCTGGGCAACAAGCACTAGAGCATTCCTCATAGCACTTAGCCCGGAGGGGGAAGCCCCACTACGGTCATCCAGCACCACGAACTGGCCCGAACGCGGACTCGGGGGCAGCCCTCAACTGGGCATAGGCGGTACAGGCGGTCCCAGTGACCGTGCCGGAGTTTGTCCAGGCCGGTCAGATGCCGATTGGCGTGAGGGCCGCCACGCCACGATGCTTGCGTGTCAAGGGATCCCTGCATTCGCACATGCCCGATTCGTGGGGATGGGTGTTGGTCTTCGTGGAGCTCTTCGCCGGATTTCCGGGAGCGCTCACGGAAATGACGTTCAATGCACCCAGCGATATCATCGTGGTTGCCTCGGCCCTGGTCGGCGCGGCATTAGCCATCGTCGGCGCCATGACGATGGGCGATGAGGTCGAACGCAGGGTGTTCGCTGGCCGTGGATCGTCGGTTGGGTAGTCCTGGAACTTGCCGGCATCACCGTCCAGTGGCAACGATGGACGGCAATCTTGCTGCCTGAGCCGCTCTGGGCGCCTGTTCGCACCGCCCAGGCACAAGGCGGATGGAGGACCAACGCCTCGCGATGAACGGCGATGCCAGTCGTCCTGTTCGACGTTAGCAGCAAAGGTGATGAGAAAGCGTGAGCGCGGATCCGACGCGGGAACACTGGCTCGAGGTGAAGGTCGTATGTGACCTGAAGGCCGTCGAGAAGGTCATCGACCTCTTCTCCCGTTATGGCTTCAAGCGCCATGTCGTCACCGTGGAGGAGTCCCCGCCAGAAGGCGAAGATGGCCGTTTCGCCGTGGCGCCAGGCAAACTGGTATCCGTGAGCTCAGCTCTCGACTCCGGAGACATGACGTCTGTTGAACTGGAGGAGACTCGCCATTCACTGTGGGTCGTCCGGCAGAATCTCTGGGTTATCGGCCGGTCTCATGCGGTCAGCCCGCTCGAGCTCTTCGAACGGCAGGAGGAAGATTGGGAGAACACCTGGAAGGACAACTTCTCCCTCGTGCGCGTGACTGACCGTTTCGTCACCAGGCCCCCCTGGCATCAGTATGAGCCGCGGTCCGGAGAGATGGTCATCGAGGTCGATCCCGGCACGGCCTTCGGCACCGGCCAACATGCCACCACCAGGCAATGCATGCAGGCACTCGAAGAAGAGATTGAGCCCGGCGACCTGGTCCTTGACGTTGGAACCGGATCCGGCACCCTGTGCACCGCGGCGGCGCTCCTGGGCGCCCGCTCCGTCGACGCCCTGGATATCGATCCGGCCGCAATCCGCGTGGCGCGGCAGACAGCAGAGCGGAACGGTGTGGGCGACAAAGTTCACGTCGCGCTTGGGAGCCCCGGACCCGATGGACCGTTCCCGGGAACGTACGATGTCGTCGTCGTAAACATCATTGCCCGCGTCCTCATCGAGCTAGCTCCAGCGCTAGCCGCCGCGATCAAGCCGGGGGGCGACCTCATCCTGGGAGGCATCCCCGACGACAAGGTAGACGTCGTTCGGGAGGCGTTCTTAGCCGAGGACCTCGCGTTCAATCGGCAAACGACGATGAATGGCTGGTCAACGTTCGTCTTCCGCAAGCCAGAGAGCAGCGCGACCACCACGGGCAAGCCCTAGTCGACGAGCGTGCCCAATCTGGAGGTCATCGAGGGCGGTGAAACGCCTGCTGCTGGGTGCCCCGGCTGAAGCAGTGCGACATCGAGACGTACGGGGCCGACGTGAGCGCCCTGCTGACTGCCCTGCACCTGCCTCCGGCCATCCTCGTCGGGCACAGCATGGGTGTTCGCGTCGTCCTGCAAGCCTACGTCGCTGCGCCAGAGCGGGTGGCCGGTCTGGCCCTCGTGGATGGCGGCCGCGTGGGCGCCGGAGATGCCCAGGTGGTCGAGCAGGCCGTTCGCCAACAGATCGCGGCGGTCGGCTGCACCACGTTGCTGAACGGCTTGTTCGCCGACATGTTCCTGGAGGGGAGCGGCCCTGTCCTCAAAGAGCGCATCATCAACCGGGCGCCGGCGCTTCCCGAGGTCATCAGCTCGGCGCTGATTCCGCGCATCACCGGGTGGGATGCTCGGGCGCTGGATGCGGCCCCGGCCAAGGTGGCGGCGCCGATACTGGTCCACGAGAGCATCCGCGTCAATCCCCAGCGAGTCAGAACTCCGCTGGAGCCAGGAGGCAGTTCACCCTGGCTGCCGCTGATGCGGCACGTGCCGCCCGCGGTACACATTG
>CAYSXO010000502.1:0-2458 GCA_964434995.1 uncultured Sphaerobacteraceae bacterium | reverse complement strand
GGCACGGCCTGATGCAGGCGATCGCCCGCGTCAACCGCGTCTTCCGCGACAAGCCGGGCGGCCTCGTCGTTGACTACCTCGGCCTGGCCAACAACCTCAAGGCCGCGCTGCGCTCCTACATGCGCGACTCGGAGACGGGCACGGCCCCGATCGAAAACGACGAGCTGCGCGTTGATGAGCTGGTCGACGCCATGCTGGAGAAGCTGGAGCTTTGCCGTGAGGCCTTCCATGGCTTCAACTACAACGCCTTCCTCACCGGCGCGCCCACCGAGCGGCTGCACGTCGTCAAAACGGCGCAGGAGTTTCTCATCCTGCGCGACTATCTGGAAAGGGGCAACCACGTCATCGAGCGCTTCCTCGACCACGCCACCGCGTTAGCCAAGGCGTTCGCCATCGCCAGCGCCACGCCAGAAGCACAGAAAGTGAAGCTGGAGATCGCCTTCTTCCAGACCGTCAAAGCCGCCCTCGGCAAGACAACCGGGCGCGCCAGCGCCGGCCGCGACGAAACCCTCGACCATGCCATCCGCCAGCTCGTCGACAAGTCGATCGCTCCCGAGGGCGTGGTCGACATCTTCGCCGCCGCCGGTCTGGAGAAGCCGGACATCTCCATCCTCTCCGACGGCTTCCTGGCCGAAATCCGCGACATGCCGCAGAAGAACCTCGCCCTCGAGTTGCTGAAAAAGCTCCTGAACGACGAGATCACCGCCCAGAAGCGGACCAGCGTCGTCCAGGCGCGCCGCTTCTCGGAGAAGCTGGACGAGTCGATCAAGCGCTATCACAACCGCGCCCTGGAGACGGCCCAGATCATCGAGGCGCTCATCGACCTCGCGCGGGAGATGAATGAAGCCGAAAGACGCGGCGAACGCCTCAACCTCACCAGCGACGAGGTCGCCTTCTACGATGCCCTCGCAGCCAACGAGAGCGCGGTCAATGAACTGGGCGATCCGCAACTGCGCCTCATCGCGGCTGAGGTCACGGCCACCGTCCGCAACAACGCCACCATCGACTGGACCGTGCGCGAAACCGCCCGCGCCAACCTGCGCCGCCTCGTCCGCCGCGTCCTGCGAAAACACGGCTACCCACCCGACAAGCAGGAAGCGGCCACCGATCTCGTCATCGAGCAGGCCGAGCTGCTCGGCGCGGAGTGGGCCGCGTGACGGGGTGATGGGTGATGGGAGAAGCGTTGCCACTCGCCCGTACGCCCATGGCCTTGGCAAACTCGGCAAACCTGGCCGACTTCGCCGGCAGAGCAAACGCGGCTAACGACGCTCGATCACCGGCTGGTGATGCTCCCTCTCCCTGCTGCCCGCATCACGCCTCCCTGTAACGTCAGGATGCCGGCCACCGGCGTCAGCACACGCCGCCACGCCCGCCGCCACGCCTCCCCTCTCCCCGCGCGCAGGGCCGGGCACCCTCTGGGTGGCGGCTGGGGGTGTGGGATTCTCAGGGAACGGGGGCGAGGGTTTCTCAGGGGCTGAGGGGTCTTTCCGACTAGCCGTCTCGACCCCTCGACTCCGTCTCACCCGCACAATCGCCGCCGTGCCGATCACGCCGATCACCAGCCAGGAGGCGCCGAAGAAAAGCCAGGCCGATTGCGGCGCCTCGCGGATCAGGTAGGCGTAGAGGAAGGCTTGCGGGGCCGTACCGATGGCCGTGGCCAGCACGAAGGGGCGGAAGCCGATGCCGGTCAGGCCCGCGCCATACGAGACGATATCGAAGGAAATCCCGGGGATCAACCGCATCAGGAGGATGCCCCGCGCCCCCCAGCGCGTCAGCCAGCGGTCAGCGGCCTCGAGGCCAAGCTTGCCGGCCAGCGCCTCGACCGGCTCGCGGCCCAGGGCACGAGCGATCCCGAAGCAGATCGCCGCCGCCAGCGTCTGGCCAGTCATGGTCAGCAGCCCGCCCCAGACGACGCCAAATGCCAGGCCGTTGGCAAACGCCACCAGAATCGCCGGCGCCGGCGCGGCAAGCGCCTGCAGGATCATCAACAGCAGGGACACGACCGGCGCCCAAACGCCGTATGTCAGCAGGTAGCCGCCAATCGCGGCGCCGTCGCCGGTTGCCAGAACCGCGAACGCGTGGCCGACTTCCGCGCGCACCCCGTCATGCAGCAGGTAGGCGGCCGCGATGGCCGCCGCCAGGCCAAGCATCACGCCGAGGCGTGCCAGCCGCACCTCGCGCGGCGAGAACGCGCGCGCCGTCATCGACGTCACCGGATGGCCCGATCCCTGAAGTGTCGATCGTAACCTCACGCGCGGGTGCGGCAATGCATCTCCAATCCGCTGGCCGCCGCGGTCTGGAGACCACGCGGGACGAGGCGAGCCGTGCATCTGCCCGGAGCGTCGCGGACCGCGCGCCGGCAACACGGCTCTTCTATCTGTCCCCACGTTAGGCGGGAATTGCGGAGAGATTATGAGACCGGTACGAACGTGTGGCGAAGAGGTTCGAGGGTGATGGG
>CAYSXO010000501.1:0-2468 GCA_964434995.1 uncultured Sphaerobacteraceae bacterium | reverse complement strand
TCGTGGAAGAGTGCGCCTGTGAACAGGTCCGAGCGAAATGATGAGATGAGCGTCGCTGATCGACGGCGGGCGCAGGTGCGCGGCCGAAAGGTGTTGTGGCTGGCCGGCGTCGCCCTCAGTGTCGCCGTCCTGCTCCTTTCCGTGGAGTTTTTGCGCCGGCAGGGGATCGACCCCTGGACATGGCTCACCCGCGTCTGGTCGCTGATTGCCGCCATTCCCTTGCCGTTCCTGGTGGCGGCCCTGGCCATGAAGATATCCGAGGTTGCGCTCAACGCCTTTGCCTGGATGAACTCGCTGCGCGCGGCGTTCCCAGCGGAGCGGATTACCTATCGCCAGATGTTCGGTGTCGTCCAGGGTGGTGTGGGGATGACGTCGGTCATTCCGCCAAAGTTCGGCAGCGTGGCCCTGCTCGGCCTCTATCGGGTGGGTTTTCCTGACCTCCCGATCACCACCGTACTGGCGGCGCGCATTGTGCAGGGCACCCCGTCGGTGCTGCTGGGGATGGTGATGCTGGTCGTATTCGGGTTCACCACCGCTGGCGGCGACGAAGGTGGCGTCATGGACGGCATTCTGGCGTTTTATGCGGAGCAGCCTGTCCTGGCGGCGGCCATCACGTTGGCCATTGCCGCCGGGATGGTGACGCTGGTGCTGCGCGGCCGAGAATGGATGCGCGCGTTCGGCGTGCAGGTCGCCCTCGGTGGGGCGATCCTGAAGACGCCGCGGCGCTATGCGTTCCTGGTTGCCGGGCCAACGCTCCTTGCGTTTGCCCTGCGTTGGGCCGTGACCGGTACGTTGATGGCCGCATTCGGCATCCCGGTCGTCTGGGAGACCCTGCTACGAGTCAATGTGTCGCACGGCCTGTCCCGGACCGTCCAGGTCACTCCTGGCGGGCTGGGAACGACGCAGGCATTCGATCTGGTGGCGTTGCAGGGATTTGCGCCTGTTGACGTGATCGCCGCCTATTCCCTCTCCCAGTCGGCCATTCTGCTCGTCTTCAACGTCGTCTGCGGCGTGCTGGCGCTGGCCTGGGCCTTTGGCTGGGAGCGTACGGCGAAGCTACTCCGGCCGGGTGATGAAGGCGAGGCCGGCTCGCCCACGCCGGTTCCAACCCCGAGCGCGGGGTAACTCCATTGCGTCTCCTGCTTCCCGTAACTCGTTCACGAAAGGACCTCGCGTGGCTCGGCCGCTTTCTCTGCTCGACCTGACCCCGATTACCACCAATTCAACCGTGGCCGAAGCCGTGCAACTCTCAGCCGACCTGGCGACCCTGGCGGAACAGCTTGGCTATCACCGAGTCTGGTACGCCGAACATCACAACTCCCCTGGGCTGGCGAGTGGCTCGCCGGAGATCATGATCGAGCACATTGCCAGCCGCACATCGCGCATTCACGTTGGCGCGGGTGGCGTGATGCTGCCCAATCATGCGCCGCTGAAGATCGCCGAGACATTCCGTCTGCTCGAAGCCCTGCACCCTGGCCGTATCGACCTCGGGCTTGGCCGGGCGCCGGGGACGGATAGCATCACCGCGTTCGCCATGCGGCGCTCCGCCGAAGCGCTGCGCGCCGATGACTACCCCGAGCAATTGGCCGAGCTCATCGCCTTCGACGACGGCTCGTTTCCGGCCGATCATCCCTTTCGCACCATCCGGCCGGTCCCGACGGACGTGAAACTGCCGCCAATCTGGCTGCTGGGTTCAAGCGACTTCAGCGCGCGCCTGGCCGCTGAGGTTGGCCTCGGCTACGCCTTTGCGGCGCACATCAACGGCCGGGGGGCGATCCCGGCGATGCTCGACTACCGGCAGTCGTTTGCGCCGTCCGCGCGGTTTGCCGAGCCGTGGGCGATCCTGACCGTGTCGGTGACGGTCGGGGAAACGGCGGAGCACGCGCGGGAACTGTCGCGGGTCAACGATCTGTTGCTGCTGCGCCTGCGCAGCGGGCAGCTTGGCAAGTACCCGACGCTGGAGGAGGCTCGGCAGTATCAGTTCAGCGCGGCCGAGCGCCAGATGATCGATTCCATGCCGATGCGGTCGTTCGTTGGCGACGCGGACGAGGTCTACCGGCAGGTCAGCGACCTGGCCGCGAGGACGCGGGCCGATGAGCTGATGCTCACGACATTTCTCCCGGAAGCCGCCGACCGCCGCCGCATGGTGACCGAGATGGCCCGTGTTTTCGCGCGCGAAGAGGGATGGTCGCTGGCGATTGCGGAGTTAGAGCCAGCGAGGTAGCGACGCACGGTATGAGTGGCAGGACCCGGCCTGCGCTCCGGCTGGCTCCGCCCATGGTCCGGTCCCAATCCCAATGCGCCCTGATACGGAATCCTGTTGATCAGTGCCTCATGCGCGGAGAGCGCCCCCACCTCACTCCCGCTCCCAGGGCGATGGGCGAGGGGCGTGTGACGGCCGCGATCGCGGAGGACCCGGCATACCTCCCCCTCTCAGCCAGTGCGATGGGAGCGGGGAGCGCGGCGTC
>CAYSXO010000500.1:1649-2517 GCA_964434995.1 uncultured Sphaerobacteraceae bacterium | reverse complement strand
AGCAGGAAAATAGCCCGCCAACCAACGTTTGTCGCGAGATATCCTCCACTCAGCAGTCCGGCGCTGCTGCCGACGCCAGAGGCGACGTTGAACGCGCTCATCGCCGCGCCGCCGCCCGGCAGCAAGCGAAGCACCGACAAGAGGCCGGCCGTTGCCAGAAACGCCACGCCCGCGCCCTGAATTCCCCTGGCAGGGAGCAGCACTGCCTGAGACGACGCACCAGCAGCAAGGAGTGACCCCGCGAGAAGTGCGCCCGCGCCCAATGCCGCTGTCCACATCGGCCCAGAGCGCTCGACGAACCATGCCGCGGGAAGATTGGTAATGAGTCGACCGGCGAAGAAGACAGAAAAAATCAGTCCCGCGCTGGTCGCGTTCAGCCCGAGGGATTCCTGAATCGTCGGCAATGCCGGGGAAACGATATCGACGCACCAATAGGTGAAGATCAGGACGACAATGGTCACCCCGAGAGGCAGGGCATCGCCGCGCGGCATGGCCACCTGATTCACTGAGGTTGGCCCAGCGGCCGCGGCCTTTTCGCTCAATGAGATCCCCATCAAATGCCCAGGACAATCTGGCGCGGAGCATACCCGCGCCCCGCGCCGCGTATCCTTCCGTTCATGACCAGCGACCGCATCGAACCGGCCACGCGGTTTCGGATTGAAACGACGATCCGTGATGCCCTCTACGATCGAATCCCCGTCACCCATGTAGAGCGGATTCTGATCGGCACGGAGGCGTTTTCCCGGCTCGAGCGGATTCAGCAGCTTGGATTCGTTTCGCGCGTCTGGCCCGGCGCACGCCATACGCGCTTCGAGCACTCACTCGGCGTCATGCACTTGACCCGATTAGCGGTCGATCATTTGCGGTC
>CAYSXO010000500.1:872-1639 GCA_964434995.1 uncultured Sphaerobacteraceae bacterium | reverse complement strand
CGGTCCGCCGCGGGCGCAGACTTCCTGACCGACGAGGATGCCCGGGTTGCGGTCGCCGCCGCGCTGTTGCACGACATCGGACACTACCCGTTCTCGCACGCAATTGAAGAGCTGGGGGCTCCCATTGTTCCGCACGAGCGCGCGGGACGAGCCATCATCGAAGGTCCCGAAATCGCACCGATCCTTGCCGAGGTTTGGGGCGTTGATCCCGCTCGCGTCGCCGGGATGATCGATCCCGACGGACATGACATTCCGCCAGCGGACAGGTTGTTGCGTGGCGTGCTGTCCGGCGCGCTCGACATGGACAAGCTCGATTACCTCCCAAGGGACGCGCGCGCCTGCAACGTTCCCTACGGGGGCGTCGATACGGCGCGGCTCATCGACGCAATCACGGTGACCAACGCGGGTGGCAGTGAGCCATGGCCATCGCCGACAGTCGCCATCGACGAAAAGGGGGTTAGTCCTCTCCATTCCCTGATCAACGCGCGGCAGGAGATGTTCGACAATGTCTATTGGCACCACACCAACCGCGCGTGCATGGCCATGCTCCTGCGTGCTGTCCAGGAGGCGTTGATCGCTCGCGCCCTGGAACCCGGCATCTTCCATCGCCTCGACGATGCGACGCTCCTCGAACTGCTGGCGAGCACGGAGATGCCGGCAAGCACGCGTCGATTGGCGCTTGCCCTTCGGCGTCGCCAGTTCCACAAGCGCGCCCTTGAGATAGGGTCGCGGGCCTTCGAGCTCTATGCGAGACTTGGCAATCTCTT
>CAYSXO010000500.1:0-862 GCA_964434995.1 uncultured Sphaerobacteraceae bacterium | reverse complement strand
CCGCGACGTCGAGCTTCAACTGGCCTCAGCGCTCGAAAAGTACCTCGGCGCTCAGGTGCCTCCGGAGGCAATCCTGATCGACATCCCGAAACCGGAGCGATGGCGTACCGATGTCTGGGTCGTCTTCAATCGGCCACCAGTTGGGTTTGCGCACGTGATGCCATGGCGAGACGTTGTCGGCCTCACGGACGACGACTTCAAACGCTATGAAGAGCACCGTCGCCTGATCCGAATCGTCGCTGCCGAACCGTATCGGGAAGCCGTCGCTGAGTCGTGGGAGCGGCTCCTGCTGCCACTGTTGGGCGCGGCAATCTAGGCACGATTGCCGAGATTCCTATGCAGCAATTTCGGGTGAAATGAACTCCACCTCGTTGCCGTCCGGATCGGTGACATACATGGTCCGCACCGCGAGAACCGGGTGCTTCCCGCCACGGACTTCATATCCGGCCCGCTCGAGGAAGACTCGCGCGTCGTCGAACGTTTCCGCCGGTAGGGTCAAGGCCAGATGATGCAGCGTTCGCGGTGCGCGAAACGCTTCTGATCCCGCCGGAAGTGGAACGAGGACGACTAATGACGGAACAGCAGTATTCGCGTTTCCGGCACGCAGGAAAACCGGTCCTGATTGTCCTTCGGGAGAAATGCGCTGCAACCCGAGCAACCGCTGGTAGAAATCGAGGGCGCGGCCCATATCGTGAACATTCAGGACAACTTCCGCCAGTCCATCGATGTCGATCATCTTTGCCTCCCGAGAATGACCGAACATCGGTCCTCCTGGTAGTCTGCCGCCATGAGTGACCAAGGGGCGCCGTCAGACGGCGAGTCCTCGACAAACGGGCAATCCAGCGTTCGCTTCTATTGGACC
>CAYSXO010000499.1:0-2523 GCA_964434995.1 uncultured Sphaerobacteraceae bacterium | reverse complement strand
CTGCCTCCAGGCGCTGGCAGAACTCGCGGTCCCAGGCATGCATCGAGGCGGCCGCACCATGAATGAGAAGGATGGCCGGGTCTGCCAGATTACCGAAGGATTCCACGCGCAGGACAACACCGTTGGCCCGCACGAACGGCTCGCCGGCTCGCGCCGAGCCCGCCGATAGCTCCGCATTCCTCTCTCGTCGACCATGCGGTGTCGCCTCAAAGCATGGTCCTTCTTCGGTCGGATTCAGTCGGCAATGGCCTGGTACGCCGAGGACCAGAAATCGCGCACCACAACCGGAACGTCAGCCGAGGAGAACGCGGCCTGCGTCAGCAGAATGGTGACCATCCCTTCAGCGGGATCGACATGGAAGGACGTGCCGAGCCCGCCATCCCAGCCATACTTGCCGACCGTCCCGGAGATATCGTCGCGCCGGGTGATGACGACGCCGCCAAAGCCCCAGCCTCGGCTCTCCCAATAGCCGGGGAGGAAAAACGAGGCGGCCTTCTGTTCAGCCGTCAAGTGATCGCTCATCATCATTGCGACCGATGGCCGCGAAAGGATCCGCCCGCCATCACTCGCGCCACCGTTCAGCAGCATCCTGCCGAATGCATGCAGATCGTCGACCGTGGAAACCAGTCCGGCTGCCCCGGATTGGAAGGCCGGCTCGTCCTGCCATAGGCTGCCAGAACCCTCATCGAAGAGGTCCAGCGTGCCATCCTCCGGACTCGTGAAGTAGGCGCTCACCAAGCGGCCGCGCTTGCCTTCCGGCACGCTGAAGCCGGTGTCAACCATGCCGAGCGGGCCGAAAATGCGCTCCTGGAGAAAATCACCCAGGCTCATGCCGCTGGCCCGCGCGATCAGCACGCCGAGGACGTCCGCGCCCACGTTGTAGAGCCAGCGCTCTCCTGGCTGGTGCATCAGGGGCAGCGCGCCCAGCCGCTGCATCCATTCGTCAGTCGCTGGCGCGTCATGTGGGTTCGGGTTGTAACCAAGGCGTTGCTCGTCCATCGCCTGCATGACCGGGAAGTCGCCAGGCGCGAAGGCGTAGCCATACCCGAGGCGGAAGGTGAGCAGATCGCGCAGGGAGATGGGGCGGTTGGCGGGCACGGTGTCGTTGATTGGCCCATCCATCCGTTTGAGCACCTGCCGATCCGCCAGCTCGGGCAGGAACGGATCGACCGGGTCGTCGAGGCGCAGCACGCACTCCTCGACCAGGATCAACGCCGCGGCGGCGGTGATCGGCTTGGTCACCGAGGCGAGACGAAAGATGGCATCCACCGGCATCGGCTCACTACTGCCAACCGCAACCGTGCCGATAGCATCGAAATGGGTTTCTTCCTTGCGACTGACGAGCGTCACCAACCCTGGCGCGGCTCCGCGCGCGACATGGCCGGCCATGACCTCGTGCATCTTCGCGAGCCGTTCCGGCAAGAAGTGCATGGTCGACATCAGGTGCGATCCCTCTCTCCATCAAGGCGGCGACGTCAGCGCGTGGAACCGCGGTCACGCGCCTGCCGCGCGGCGATCGTGCCAGGGTTCCACGTGCTCGTAGCATTGCTGGGTTTTCCGAGCTTCAGGGGTGCTCAGGATGCCAAAGTGCGCGACCCTTCGCTCAATGGGGCGAGCTGCCAGCGACCATACGCGACGAAGGCGACGAGGAGTCCGATGATCAGCGGCATCAGCGCCATGGCGGGCCCGAACACCGGGATGGTCGAGACCGTGGCCCCAATCATGATGATGGTCAGGCACGCGGCGGCAAGCGGCGTAAGGTAGGTGCGAATGCCCGTCAGGCCAGGCGCCACGAGCCCGAGCGCCCCGAGGATTTCACAAACGCTGATAAAGCGGATAAAGAGAGCGGGAAACGGCGACTGCGCCGTCAACGCCTCATCCGGCATCATGAGCTTCATCACGCCACTGGCCAGAAACACGAGCGCCAACAGGATTTGTAGCACCCAAAGCAGCCGGTTCATCGCATATCTCCTCGGTTTCAGGCGACACCAGAACGATCGAACGTCGGGGCACTACATCGTCGATTGGCGTCGCCGGAAATCGACAGCGGAGGGGCGTTAGCCGCGCAGGAGGCGCAAATCGATGCTCTCGGCCATTGCGGCGAAGCCGGCGTCGTTGATGTGCAGGGCATCACCGCCGTCAAAGGCCGGCAGCACGTGCGCGGGGTTCGCCGGATCGCGCACGACGGCATCGAAGTCGATCACCGCGTCATAGGCGCCACCCGTGCGAATCCACTCATTGACGGCCTGCCGCGTAACCTCTCCCTCCGGCGAGTAGTACGCCGCGCCTGCAAAAGGGGTGATGGTGGCGCCCAGAACGATGAGCCCTGCCTCGTGGCCGCGCTCCGCGATCTGGCGCAAGGCGGCGATAAGTTCTTCGGCGCGGGCCTCCTCGCCAGCCATGGTGGCAAAGCCGATATCGTTGATGCCCAGGTAGACAATCAGGTGCGTGGCCCCAGGCTGGGCCAACACGTCGCGGTCGAAGCGGGCCAAAGCCGCCGGGCCGGTAAAGGCGAAGTCGCCC
>CAYSXO010000498.1:0-2527 GCA_964434995.1 uncultured Sphaerobacteraceae bacterium | reverse complement strand
TGCTCCGGCGCGTCGATTGGCCAGTAACCGGGACCAGGAGGACATTCGACGCCACAATTGAACCCGTAGCGCGGGACGCTGCCATTCACCTCCGGCGTCGTCAGGAAGGTACGCACCTCGAAGTGGAGATGGCTGGGCGAGCGGCCGTCCGTGCGCGCCAGCACCGTCCCGAGCTGCTGCCCGCGCTCGACCGCATCCCCCTCTACGACTGCCAGCGCGTCGTCGAGATGGCCGTACATCGAATAGAGGCCGTCGTCGTGGCGCAGGATGACGACGCGGCCGGGATAGTCCGAACCGGCGAAAACGACTTCGCCCGCCGCTGCCGCGTTGACGTCCAGCCCGGCCGTGTCGCCATCGGCGCGATACCAGTCCTCACCAGTGTGCCAGTAGCCAGGGAAGAACCAGGTATTCTCGCAGGCATACCCATGCCGGATCAGGAAGCCATCGCCGGGCGGGCGGTCCGGCAGGCCCATCGGGTAGCTCCAGGCTGGATCAGCCGCCTGCGCCCGAACCGAACCGAAAGGAGCGAGAGGCGCGAGACCGGCCCCGGCAATTACGCGAGCCATGGCGCGACGGGTGAGGCGAGGCGTCACCATCCAGCGCGCCGTCACCTAACCGCGAACCGCTGGCCGCGCGGCAATGGCCTCGGTCTCCAGCAGCCAGCGCTCATCGACCGTCTGCGCGATGACCAGGGTCATGGCCGGCCGGGCGCTCCCCAGGAAGCGATTCCGCACCTCCCGGTTTTCCTGAATGTACTCCCGACTGGCGAGAAACATGGTCACTTTAACCAGATCGCCGACATCCATCCCCGCCGCGTCGAGCATCGCCACGATGTTCTCCCAGACGGCTTCGCACTGCCCCCGAAAATCGGCAGGCAACACCTGGCCAGGCCGCTCCGGGATCTGCCCGCTGATGAACAAGAGGCGTGCGCCGGGCGCCAGCTCGATGCCCTGGCTGTAGCCGGCGATCGCCGCGGGAACGGTTTCCGGATCGTGTCGGGTGACGGCCATGCTTCCTCACTCCTTATCGTTGCTGCCGATCATGATGCAGCCTTTCAAGCATGCCCCATGCCGCCACGTGTGACGATCGCCACGCGCCGAAACGGAACGACGCCGCCACGGGTTATCGAGGAGACTGTCGCGCCGCCGCGAACCAGCACGCAAACGAGGACGAATGGCGGCGCACGGACGCCCGGTCCGCTTCGCCGCGCCAGGCCTCGATGGCGTACAGTAGTCGCTGGCCCGTGCGCCGTTTCCACGCCGCGCCTCTGCCGGCCGGAGGGAGTGAACCATGCCGCGCCGTCCGATTCAGGCGCTTGTTGCCCTCATTATGCTGACCGTGGCCGCGCCCAGCGCTGGCGCGTCGCCCGCCGTCCCGCACGATCCAGCCGCGTCCGTCCGTTTTCAGGAGGAGTGGAGCGAGGACTGGACTGCCGAGGGCGCGTACGTCGAAGAGGTCCCGGCGGCCGAAGCGCCGTATGTCCCCGAAGATTTCTCCGGCTTCACCATGCCCGGCCTGACCCCGGACAACCTTACCGAGACCGTCCTGGGCGATATCGACGCCTTCTGGGCCGAGGAATTCGCCGCCAACGGCAACGACTACTACGCCGCCGGCACCGTGCCGGTCAGCGAGGTGGTCTACTCCAGTTGCGGCAATTTCGGCCCGTACGATAACCCGGCGGCCTTCTGCCCGCTGGAGGACGCGGTCTATTACTCCATCCCGCTTAGCCAGGACATCAACACCTCCGTTGGCGATTTCGCCTGGATCACCGTGCTGGCCCATGAATATGGGCACCATGTTCAGCTCCTGCTCGGCATCGAGCACGTGAACTCGATCGACCGCGAGTTGCAGGCCGATTGCTTTGCCGGCGCCTACGCCCAGCGCGCCCTCCAGAAAGGGTTTCTGCAGGAAGGCGATGTCACCGAGGCGGTGGTGATGAACATCCTCGGCGGCGACCCGGTCGAGATGGACGAGTTCGTCGACAACGCCCACGGCTCCAGCGACTATCGTGTGACTGCCTTCATGGAAGGCTATTTCAACGGCTCCTCCGTCTGCATGTCCTGGTGAGTCGTACGTCGAGAGTCGGAAGTCGTAGGTAGAGGGCAAGACGCCGGAAAGCGCTGTAAGCCCCTCGGCCTCATCTCTTTCGGCTTCCGACTCACGTCTTCTGTCGCCCAAATGACACCCCCACCGTGCCCGGCATGGCCGTCGTGGCGCGATCGCTCCCGTACCGTGGCCGCAACGAGCCAAAGGCGGCCAGCCCGGCCGCCCACCCGGAAGGAGCGATCGATGCACGTCTCGCCAAGCGTCATGACACGGCGCCACATCCTCTCGACCGGCCTCTTCGCGCTGGTCTCGGCCTTCCTGCCCGGGGCCTTTCTGGTCCAACACGCCCACGCCGACAAGAAGAAGCCCAAAATCCCCACCGTCGCGGAGCGCACCGGAGCGCAGCGAGAGGTATGTGAAAACTTCTCCGATCCCCCCGGCAAGTTGGCCGTGTTGGATGGACCGAACGGCGGTAATACCA
>CAYSXO010000497.1:0-2540 GCA_964434995.1 uncultured Sphaerobacteraceae bacterium | reverse complement strand
GATGCCGACCGGAGCGCTGAGGCCCTCCCATCGCTCCAGCCACCTGCCATCGGTGTCGAATACCTCGATCTCGCCCCAGCGGTCGCTGACGTACAGGCGCTCCCGGCCACTGTCGACCACCAGCGCCACCGGCTGGTAGAGTTGGCCATCTCCAAGCCCGTCGCTTCCCCAGGCGGCGATAAACGTTCGGTCTGGCCCGAATTTCTGGATGCGGTGATTGCCGGCGTCGGCCACGTAGATGTTTCCGGCGGCGTCGAAGGCGACGCCGCCGAATCCGATCGCGGTCGATTCAAAGAGGAACTCGCCGTCTCCGCTTCCTTCGGCGCCCCATGTCTCGCGGACTGTTCCATCCGGGGCGTAGATCACGAAGCGGCTGTTCCAGCCATCGGGCACCCAGATGTTTCCCTCGAGATCGATGACGGGGTGATTCGGTTCGCTGAAGGGCTGGTCCGGACTCCCTTCCGAGCGCCAGAGAAACTCGGCGACGGGAGCGTTGGCGGCCGGGGGAAGGGTTGCCGCCGCTGACGAGGGCGGCGCTAGTGGCCGCAGGAGGCGGAACTTCTGCACCCGCTCGCCCTCCGTATCAGAGACGTAGATGTTGCCCAGGCCGTCAAGGACAAGGCCGGATGGGGTCAGGAACATTCCTCCCGGGAGATCGGTCTTCGACCAGGCGGCCGCGCCGGGATCGCCCCAGGAGGCGATGAAGGAGCCGTCTGGGGCGAAGACCTGTACTTCCCGGAGGTCGGGAGCGGCGACAAATATGCGGCCCTCACGGTCAATCCCGATCTGAGCGGGTTTGCTGAGTTGATCCTTGCCTGCTCCTCCACGCATGACTGAGAGAAGCGCTCCGTCCGGAGTAAACGTCTGGATGCGATGGTTGCTTCCGTCGGAGACCCAGATCTTGCCCGCCGCATCGATGGAGACACTGCTTCCGGAGCTGAAAAAGAACTGCCCGTCGCCGAAGCCGTACTCGCCAATCGTGTTCAGGAACGCGCCGTTCGCGTCAAAGACCTGCACGTCATTTCGCTGGTCATCCGTCACGTAGACGTGGCCCTGATCGTCGACGGCGACGCTGCTAGGCCATTTGAATTGCCCTTCACCGATCCCTTCGCCGCCCCAGGTGGTGACGAAGGTTCGATTCGGTGCGAACCGTTGGATACGCAGATTCCCGGTATCGACGACGTAGAACCCGCCGTCCGGGGCGAAGGCGATGGCGCCCCCCGGAAAGAGCGTGCGCTCGAACTCGAACTGGCCCTCGCCATCGCCCGTCCTGCCCCAGGCCTCAAGGAACGTGCCGTCGGGCGAGAAGATCTGGAAGCGGTCGTTGGTGCTGTCGGTAACCCAGAGGTTTCCCGCGGGGTCGAGCGCGAGCGGGCCGGGCAGGCCGAGCGGCCGGTTGGGACCGCCCTTCGTCTCCCAGAGCAATTCGGCGACGGAGGACGCTTCCTCGGCCTGAGGCGTCGCCGGCGTGGCGACGATGGCCGGGATGAAAACGGAAGTCTCGCGCGGGCGGCCGGCTCTTCCTGGGCCGAAGGCGAAGAAGCTGCCGATCAGGGTGATGGCGAGGAGTGCGGCCGTGGCGAACTGGGCCAGTGGCCAGCGCCGGCGCTGGCCGCCAATGCCTTTTCCGTTCGCATCAGCGCCGGGTAGGAGGAACGGACGTTGGCTGGGCGCGAGCATGCGAAGCACGGGGCCATCCTCTCGTTGGCGTCCCGTGTCGTGCCCGGCGATCACCGTCTCCCAGACCCGGTCTCGGGTGGAGGATGGCGGGATGGCGCCAAGCTCGTGGATGCGCTGAATCGCCGAGGCCAGGCCAGGATCGACGTCGATGCCCGCTTCGTGCCCGAGGACGTAGGCATTCCAGTAGCGGCTCACCTGATCCATGACGGCGCGCTCATCAGGCATTGGCGGCCTCCTTGCGCTCAGCGCCAAGGAGCGCGCGCAGCCGCAGCAGGGCCCGATACTGCGTGGCGCGGATGGCGCCGTGGCGGCGGCCAAGAACCAGGCCGATCTCCGCATCGGTCAACCCGGCCAGGCGCAGCTCGATCACCCGGCGCTGATCGCCGGTGAGATGCGAGAGCAAGGCATGGATCGAGTGGCTCGCCTCGGCCGCGACGGCCTCATCCTCGGGCGAGGGCGCGCTGTCGGGCACCGCGTGCGCGTGCGTCAGCGCGACAAGCGGGCGCCGCCCTCGGGAGCGATGCTGGTTGACCACCACGTTGTGGGCGATGGCAAAGAGCCAGGAGCGGAACGAGCCGGAGCGGCCATCCACCTGAAAGCGGGGCAGGGCCGCCAGCGCGTTGGTGAAGACGATGCTGGCGGCGTCCTCGGCAGCGCTCCAGTCACCCAGCCGGTGGTAGCAGTAGCGGTAGACGGCATCGAAATAGGTTTCATAGAGCGGGGCGAACGCGGCCGGATCGCGCTGGGCACGAGCGATCGCCAGGGCTTCGGCGCTGGTTGTTTCGTGGCCTGGGTGGTCCAGGGGGATTGCCGGTTGCGGTAGGCCCACCATGGCGGCTCTCCGAGCCTGAGGCAGCGCG
>CAYSXO010000496.1:0-2547 GCA_964434995.1 uncultured Sphaerobacteraceae bacterium | reverse complement strand
CGTCGTCGTAGATTGTCGTGCCGCGTAGCATCGTGCGCACGATCCGGCCCTGGAGCTGGCGGCCGGCAAAGGGCGTCCACGGCTGCGCATGGAGCAGTTCGTCGTTCGAAACGGTCCACGTCCGCCGAGCATCGACGAACGCAAAGTCGGCATCGGCGCCGACCTGGATTGCCCCTTTTCGCGGCGTCAGATGCCAGAGCCGCGCCGGCGCCGTGGCCATCAACTCCGCAATCCGCGGCCAGGAGAAGCCCCGCGCCCGCGCCTCGCTGATGGTTACCGGCAGAAGCGTCTGGATGCCGGAAAGCCCATTCGGCGCGAGCCAGATGTTCTCCTGCCCCCGTACCTTCGACTCGAGGGTGAATCCACAATGGTCCGAGGTGACGCAGTCCAGCGTGCCATCAGCGAGATAGGGCCAAAGCCGCTCGACCTGCGCGCGATCGCGAATTGCCGGCGCGCACTTGGCAAAGCCAGCCAGGCGCGTGAGGTCGTCGTGGTCGAGCGCCAGATATTGTGGACACGTTTCGGCAGTGACGCGCACACCACGCGCCTTCGCCTGCTTCACAAGCTCTGCCGCATCCGGAGCGCTCAGATGCACGATATGCACCCAGCCGCCCGTTGCCTCGGCGAAGAAGATGGCACGATGGACGGCCTCGACTTCCACGATCGGGGGCCGTGAGTCGTGATGCGCCAGCGGATCGGTTCGTCCGCTCCGCTCCATCGCCGCCAACCCCGCTTGCAGGAGCGCATCGCTCTCCGCGTGTAGCCCGAAGAGGTAGGGCATGTCTTTGAGATGCTCGAGCGTGGCGAGGAGTTGCGCATCGTCGATGCCAGGGAACATTGGATCCGAGTCGCACATGAAAGCCTTGAAGCCTGCCGCTCCCTCGGCGATCTGCTCGTCGAGCGACTCTGCCTGCTGGCCGCCGCAGACCCCGCCCAAAGTGCGAAATCGACGATCGCCTCCTGGCCAGCCAACTCGCGGCGACGGCGAAACGTTGCGCCGTCGAGCGTCGGCGGGTTCGCTTGCGGCATCTCGACCACCGTCGTGACTCCGCCTGCCGCCGCCGCGCGGCCACCATTGACGAACCCCTCGAACTCCTCGGGATTCGGCTCGGCGACCGCCGGGTCATCCTGGATGAAATGGGTGTGGGCATCGATGGCGCCTGGCAGGATAACGAGCCCGGAGGCGTCGATCGTTTCGTCTCCAGCAACCTCGATCTCCGGTTGCACGATCCCGGCGATGCGCTCGCCTTCGACAACGATTGTGGCGTCGATGACCGCGCCGGGGATCACGACCTGTCCGCCGCTGATGAGTGTCCGTTTCATTGCCTTCTCCGCTCGTGCTATCGCTGTCGCAACACCGGTGACAGCGCCTCCTGGAGCCCGTCTCCAAGGAGGTTGAAAGCCATCACCGTGAGAAAGATCGCCAAACCAGGGAAGGTGGCCAGCCACCATTGATCGAGGATGTAATCTTTGCCGGTGGCCACCATGGCGCCCCATTCAGGCGTTGGCGGTTGCGCGCCGAGCCCAATAAAGGAAAGGCTTGCCGTCGTCAGGATCGCGTACCCGACGTCGAGCGTCACCTGGACGATGATCGGCGTCCAGCAGTTTGGCAAGATGTGGCGCCGGATCGTGTGGGCGTCGCTAGCGCCCGCGGCGCGGGCCGCATCGACGAACTGCTCGTGACGAAGACGCAGGGTCTGCCCACGCACCAGCCGTGCATACCAGGGCCACCAGACAACCGCGATGGCGATCATCGAGTTGAAAAGGCTGGCCCCGAGTGCGGCCGAGATGCCCATGGCCAGCACCAGCGCCGGGAAGGCCAGGAACATATCGGTCAGGCGCATGAGCGCCTCATCGATCTTGCCTCCGGCGAACCCCGCCACCAGGCCGATAGATGTCCCAAGGGTGACGGCCAGCGCCAGCACGACCACCGCGGCAAGCAGGGAGTAGCGAGCGCCGAAAACTATCCGGCTGAAAATGTCCCGTCCCCCCTCATCGGTGCCGAACCAATGGACGAGGGTGGGCGGCAGGAGCCTGTCCTTGGGATTGAGATCGGTGGGGTTGAATGGCGCGATCACCGGCGCCGCGACCGCAACCAGCACGAGGCCGAGAATCAAGACCGCGCCAATCAGCGTGACCGGATTGCCGCGCAGATGCCGCTTCACCGCGCGCGCCCAGGTTTTCGTCACCGTTGGCCTGACTTGCGGGTCAAAAGCCGCCGGCGTGTCCGCAACCACGTTGCGCTCGCTCACGAGTACGAGATTCGCGGGTCGAGGAAGACATACAGCACGTCGACCACCAGGTTGACCACCACGTAGACGATCGACACGACGAATGTCACCCCCATGATGGCCGCGTAGTCGAGGTTCGAGATCGCATCGATCGCGTAGAGCCCAATCCCGGGCCAATTGAAGACCGACTCGACAAGAAAGTTGCCGGCCAGGAGATACCCGACCTGCAAGCCCAGCACGGTCAGCGTTGGCATGAAGGCATTGCGGAGAACATGGCGACGCAGCACGGCGCGTTCCTGAAGTCCTTTCGCCCTCG
>CAYSXO010000495.1:0-2574 GCA_964434995.1 uncultured Sphaerobacteraceae bacterium | reverse complement strand
CGTGCACGCCCACCCACCAGTCGCGCTCTTCGTCGAGCAGGGTGACCCACCCTGGCGCCCCTATCGAGACGCCCAGCAACCGGTCTGGATGCAGATAGAAGAACCGGTGCGCGAACTGCCCGCCCCCCGAGAATCCGAAGAGCAGAAATCGCTCCGCGTTGATGCGATACATTCGGGCGACTTCATCAACCATGGCCAATAGGACGAGGTCGAAGCGGATATCGTGAAAGTCGATGAACTTGTAGTTGTGCAACTCATAGCCGCGCTCGACGATGTTGCCGGGAAAGAGCGGCGCCAGCACGATACATTGCCGTGCTTCGGCAAAGTCCGCGAAGGCATCCCGGTAGGCCTGGGGACCACGCTCGGTCCCATGAACGATCACCGCGAGCGGGTAGATCGTCGTTTCATCCTCGGCGTAGTCCATCGGCACGTAGAGGCAGTAAGAGATCCGCTGGTCAGCACGAGAGGCAAACAGCCCTGTGCGCCCGCGGCCGAGATGCCGCGCCGGCAAGCAGCCCTCCACACAGGGCGACGCGCAATTGAAGATGCAGGTCCGCCGCCAGGTGTCCGGCGCGACGCGCGTCCCAAGCAGCCGCCAGGGGTCGATTTCCTCCACTGGGAAGACTGGCTCAGCCATCTCGGCCCGCGGCCGATGCCAGCGTTTCGCTGAAGAATGCCTTCACCGGATCGAGCAGCGCGTAGCCATTGTGCCCTACCCCCGGCACGGTGTCCTGGCGGACCGCGATGCCGTGCCGCTCGAAACTCTCCCGCAGCGACGCCATGCGATCCTGCCGGTTGACGCCCGCCAGTTCGGCCCCTGGCATCCAGCGTTCATGCTCCGGGGTGATAGTGATCTCCCACGTCTCCGTATCGTCGCCACCAATCACCATGTGTACCGGAACGTCGCGCATGGCGGGAATGTCCGGCGCGATGCCGAACGTCTCCTCAAGATCGCGCACGCCCACCCACCAGTCGTGCTCTTCATCGAGGAGGGTGACGACGCCCGGCGCGCCAATCGAGACACCCAGCAAGCGCCGTGGGTGGAGATAGAAGAAGCGGTGCGCGAAATGCCCGCCGCCGGAGAAGCCGTGCATCAGGAATCGGTCGGAGCGCAGGCGATAGATGCTCGAAATCTCATCGATCATCGCCAGGAGCACGTGGTCGTAGCGGATGCCGTGAAACTCGATGAACTTGTAATTGTTCAGTTCCCCCGGCTCGATGATGCCGCAGGGGAAGAGCGGCGCCAGGATCACGCACTGCTCCCGCTCGCCGAAATCGACGAAGCGGTCACGATATTCCTGCGCGGGCCGGTTCGTACCGTGCACGATCACCGCCAGCGGATAGGTGGTTTCCGCGTCTTCGTCGTAGCTTTCAGGCACGTAGAGACAGTAGGAGAATCGCTGGTCGTACTGGCAGGCGTACATCGAGGTCCGCCCGAAACCGTAGTACGAGATCTTCTTCCCATGTCCGGCGCGCGTTGTTGTTGCGTCGTCCACCAGGTTCACTGCCTTCCCCGCATCCTTTCTGCCCGAGCTACCGTTCGACGCGTCGCGGATCGACCGCGTCGCGCAATCCATCGCCGATGTAGTTGACCGAGAGCACGGTCAGGAAGATCATCAGCCCAGGGAAGAACCCTCTCCACCAGTGGCCCTCGTTGATGACCGACCGTTGCGCCTCTTCCAGCATGCGGCCCCAGGTCGCCTGCGGCGGCTGGAACCCCAGACCGAGGAACGACAACGCCGATTCCGTGAGGATCGCGCCAGCAATGCCGAGCGTGGCGGCAACGATGATTGGGCTGAGGGCGTTCGGCAGAATGTGCCGCACGATGATGCTCCCCTGCCGGGCGCCGATGGCGCGCGCGGCCTCGACAAACTCCTTCTCCCGCAGCGACAGGAAACTGGCACGCACCAGCCGCGCGGTGCCCATCCAGCGCAGGATGCCGATGGCGACAACGATCGTCCAGAAACCAGGGCCAAGGATTGTCACCAGCAGAATGAGGACGAACAGCCCCGGCATGGAGTAGAAAACATCGACCAGGCGCATGAGCAGGTTGTCCATCAAGCCGCCGGCATAACCCGCGGCCGCGCCGACCGCCACGCCGACCGAGATGGCGACCACCACCGCCGCCACGGCGACGGAGAGAGAGACCCGACCGCCGTCGAGCACGCGCACAAGCTGGTCGCGTCCCAGCTCGTCGGTGCCCATCGGGTGCGCCAGCGACGGCGGCTGGCTCTTGGCCTTGAAGTCGATCCGCTCAGGGTCGTAATTGATGAGCATAGGCCCGAAGATCACCCCAGCCACGATGACGATCATGACCAGCAAGCTGCCCAGCGCCAGCTTGTGCCGGCGGAACTGCCGCCAGGCATCGGACAACAGCGAGCGCGATTCCGGTTGCACCCCTTCCGCCAGCGACGCCACCGCGCGCAATTCCGGTTCTCCGCCGCTCATCCGGGCGCGGGGGGCCTCCACCACGCCCATCACTGGTAGCGAATCCGCGGGTCGAGCGCGGCATAGAGCAAGTCCGCGATCAGGTTGAACGTGACGACCAGCACAGCGGTCATGACCAGGACGCCC
>CAYSXO010000494.1:0-2615 GCA_964434995.1 uncultured Sphaerobacteraceae bacterium | reverse complement strand
TCATCAGGAGCGACTCCTCGAACAACGCCTGTGCCCGCCGGCTGTCGCCACGATCCAGGGCCAGCCAACCAAGACTGTCGAGATCGAGTGCCGTCGACCAGCGCACGCCGAGGGCACGGCCCACGGCGAGACTTTCATTAAAGAGCGCCTCTGCCCGATCCTGATCGCTCTGTTGAAGCGCCGCGAAGGCAAGGAGACCGAGCGCCAGGTGCACGCCCCAGGTGTCGCCCAGGCCCTGATAGAGGCCCAGACTCGCGGTCGTTGCCTCCAGCCCGCGGCAGAACTCCTGCCCCGTCATGAGCGCCGCGCCGAGGCACAGGAGCGAGAAAGCTCGATTCCGGTCATCTGCAAGCTCTCGCGCCATGGTCACCGCTTCCTCGTGGGCCGCGAGCGCCCGTTCCGTATCACCCTGGCTGAGCGCGGTCACCCCCAGGCCGTTGAGCGCCCTGACTCGAACTGACGTTGGCATCGTCGTGCCGGGGAGGACCAGCAGCGACTCCAACTGCTCCCGGCTTTCGGCGTAGTAGCCTCGAATCCAGCGAAAAAACCAGAGCGCCCCGGACAGGCGCAGTGCCGCGTCCGCATGGCCGGTTGTTGTCAACCAGCTCGCGGCCGCGCGAAGGTTGTCGTGTTCTGCCTCCAGTCGATCCAGCCATGTCACTTGCGCGTGCCCCTGCAATCCTGACTCTGCCTCTTCAGCAAGCGCAAGAAAGTAGGCAGTATGGGCGCCCCTGACGGCATCCTCTTGGTCACTCGCGGTAAGTTGCTCCAGGCCGAATTCCCGGATCGTCTCCAGCATGTCGAGGCGTTGCGCCCCGCCAGCTTCTCCAGAACTCCGCACGAGACTGTGGTTGAGCAACGTCGTCATGCCGTCGAGAACAGAGGGGGTGTCGCTGCGCTCAGGGGCTGACAGCGGCTTCGCCGCCTCAAGGGGAGACGCTGCGCTTAGGGGGAGAGAGGGGAAGGGGGGTGGAGGGGGTGAGGTCGTCGCTTCCCCCCTTCCCCCCCTGAGGCCTGAAAGGCCGACACCCCCTACAAATTCCGCCGCGTCGAGCGTGAAGCCGCCTGCGAAGACAGAGAGGGTCCGAAAGAGCGCCTGGTCATCCTCGTTGAGGAGGCCATACGACCAGGCGATCGTGTTGCGCATGGTCTGCTGCCGGGGCGGAAGATCGCGAGCGCCACCGGACAAAAGGGGCAACCGTTGCTCCAATCGGTTCAGCAACGCTTCAGGAGGGAGGAGTTTGACGCGCGCCGCCGCGAGCTCAATCGCGAGCGGCAGGCCATCAAGGCGGCGACAGATGGCGGCGATCGCGGCGGCGTTGTCCGCGGTGAGGGTGAACTCGGGCTGGACCGCTTGCGACCGCGTGACGAAGAGGCGAACCGCCGCAATTCCGGCCAGGCCTGTCAGCATTGGCAGGGAATGTTTATCCGAGGAGGGGAGGGTCAGCGGCCCGACCGGCAGTTCGCGTTCGCCGCGTAGGCGTAATGGTGACCGGCTTGTGGCCAGAATCGTCAGGTGTGGACACGCCGCAAGCAACTCTCCGAGGAGCGGCATGGCCGGCAATAGATGCTCGCAGTTGTCGATCAGCAGCAGCAGCCGGCGTTCGAAAAGCGCCATTTTCAATAGGTCGCCGAGCGGCCGTTCCGTCTGCTCGCCTACCCCGAGGACGTGGGCGATTGCAGCCGGCACGAGTTCCACATCACGCAGAGCAGCAAGCTCGACCCAGGCGGTCCCGTCGGCGAAATTGCTCACCAGTTCTCCGGCAATCGCGATCGCGAGGCGCGTCTTGCCGGCTCCTCCCGGACCGGTCAGCGTGACCAGTCGATGCTCAGGACGCTGCAGCATCGCGCACGCGGCGGCGACTTCCCGCTCCCTGCCAATCAGCGGAGTTGGCGCGACCGGTGGCGGAATCGGCTTCATCGGCGTCGGCCCAGGACCGAGCGGCGCGGCGAGCTCCGGGCGGGCTGCCGCGATCAGGCTGGATCGGGCCGCCGCATCGAGCTCAAGGGCATCGGACAACATGCGGATTGTTTCCGCGCGTGGCGCCTGTCGCGCTCCACGTTCCAGATCCTGCACGCCACGCGCGCTGAGGCCCGCCCGCTCGGCCAGGGTCTCCTGCGTCAACCCGGCTGCCAGGCGGTGGCGCTTCAGCAGTGTCCCAAATGTCCTGGATGGGCTCGAGTCCATGGCCTGGATCCCGATACGTGGGCGCTGGCGAATGTGCATCTCCGGTTGGTTGTGGCCGGAGTGTAGCGCCTTCTCGCGGGTTCGCGTGGCTGCGTGTGCGATGTGTGTCTGAGCTTCGTGTGCTGCGCGTGGTGGTGGCTGTCGGGCGAGCGCACGATAGGGCCAGATCACGCTGTTAGCGTGTGACTGGCCGAGAGACACAGAAGAAGTGGAGCCATCGATGCCCAATTTGCCTCACCCCGTGGCCGCCATCAACCTGGCCGACATGCAACGGCAGGAGCTGATTGCCGAGGTCGAACGCGACCGCAAGGAGCGCCCGCTTCACTCAGCCAGCGAGCGCCAGGCGGACTGGTCAGATCTTCTTGTCGTGATGATCACCTTGGCATTCTTGCTGCTGGCGGGAGGGGTTGCCATGACTTAGGAGCTA
>CAYSXO010000493.1:2248-2622 GCA_964434995.1 uncultured Sphaerobacteraceae bacterium | reverse complement strand
TGGCGGATGAGAGTGTGTGGACGGCGGCCGATGCCCTCTCGGTGATCCGCCATAGGGCGGCCGACCTCATCAACATATACGTTATGGAAGCGGGCGGCTTGCGCGAGGCCAAGCTCGCGGCCGGCGTTTGCGAGGCGGCGGGCATGCCGGTGATGATCGGTTCCATGCCCGAGTTCGGCATTGGCACCGCTGCCCAGATCCACCTCGCGATGACGCTGCCCAACCTGATTGACGCAAATGACCTGTGCGGCTTCCTCTATCATCGAGAGGATATCATCGAGCCTGCCCTAACCGTGGAGGACGGGACCATCAGGCCGCCGTCGGGTCCGGGCCTTGGAGTGACGCTTTCGCGGGAGCGGCTGGAGCGCTGGCGC
>CAYSXO010000493.1:1323-2238 GCA_964434995.1 uncultured Sphaerobacteraceae bacterium | reverse complement strand
GAAGTTGTCGGCTCCGTCACGGCTCCTGGCTCTCGACATGAGGCACGCCCACCACCTTTTCGACCGGGAGGACGAAGGCCAGCCCCCTTGCGGGCTCGTTCAGCCCAGCGGCGCGAACGATCTCGTCGAGAATGGAGTCCTGCTGGCTCGCATAGGCGATGGTCAGCACGATCTCCTTCTCAGGTTCGATGGGGATGCCGAGTATGGAGTCCTTCTCATGAACGCCCACGCCCCGGCCAAAGAGCACGGTCCCTCCATGCGCGCCGGCCCGGATGGACGCCTCCAGAACCGTGTCGCCCCATCCCTTCCGCACAATGCTCACGATCAGGGAGGCGTTCAGCATTTTCATCCCTCCTTTCGAACATTCTTCCATCGGATCAGAACGCCCAGGGCCATGACCGAGATCATCGGCGCCAGCGCGATCAAGGCCACGAAGCCCAGACCGTTCACAATCGGATCCTGATTTCCAACGGACGCCGACGCGCCAAGCGCCAAGGCCAACAGAAACGTGTTGGCCAATGGCCCGGTGGCCACGCCTCCGGCATCGACGGCGACCGCCACGAAGTCCCGGTCGCTGAGCCACATGATGACGATGACCAGAGCGTAGCCTGGCACCAGCAGGTGCAAGAGCGGGATCTCGTAGCCGATCCGCAGCATCCCCAGCCCGACACATGCCGACACGCCGACGCAGATCGCATACAGAACCGTCGAGCGGCGGATCGAGCCGCTCGAAGCGTCCTCGACCTGATCCGCCAGGATGCGCACCGCCGGCTCTCCCCAGGTGGTCACGAATCCAAGGAGCAGGCCGGCCGGCAGCAGGAGCCACTTCCGGGACAGCGCCCCCAGGGCCTCGCCGATGGCGCGCCCAAACGGCATGAAGCCGATCCTCACGCCAAGCAGGAACAGGAACAGCCC
>CAYSXO010000493.1:0-1313 GCA_964434995.1 uncultured Sphaerobacteraceae bacterium | reverse complement strand
CACCAGGGTCCCCGTCAATATTCGCCGGACGTCCCCGAGAGGCAGCCGAAGCATGAGAACCTGGAGGATCAGGAACAGCGCCGCCAGCGGCAGCAGCGCCATCAGGACGCTTTGCGCCGTGTCGACGACCTCCTCCACGATCGACGTCCCGATCACCGCAGCATCATCCCCATGATCATGATGGCTATGATCGGGCCAATCGAGGCGAACCCCAGGAGCCCGAATCCGTCCGACACCTTGGAACGGCCGACCAGCACGGAGCTGAGGCCAACCGCCAGCGCGATCACGACGGGCGCCGTCAGCACGCCGGTCGTGACGCTGCCCGCGTCATACGCCAGGGGCACGAATTCCGCCGGCGCCAGGAACGAGAGCAGGATCACCACGGCGAGCGCGGCCGTCAGGAGGGCGCGCATCGAAACGCCGTAGACGATGCGCGCCATCGCAACGGCCACGAAGACCGCGACCCCGACGGCGGTCGCGTACAGAACCGCCGCTCCGTCGATGCCGACGCGCGAGATGCGGGAGACCTCGGCCACGAGAACCATCACGTCGGGCTCGGCGATGGTGACCGCAAAGCCCGTGGCGAAAGCCACGGCCGCGATCAATGCGACCGACCAGCATTGTTCAGATCGGAGCCGGTATGAGGTCTTCGCTTTCGATGGTCAGCCATGCTATGCTTTCAAACAAAAAATCAACGGCCCCCGGGGGCACAGGAAGGGAGGAGAGGCGCCATGAGAAAGGTTCTTGTCGCTTTGGCCGCGCTCGCCGCTCTGGCGGGAGTGTCGACCGCCAGGGCCGACTCCGAAGCGGACCAGTGGCTCAAGGAGGCGAGCAAGCCGTACGAGGGAACGACCATCAACGTGATCGGCGAGGCGTTGCCGCCTCTCGATTCCCTGGCCAAACGATCGGCGGAGTTCACCGCGCTGACCGGCATCAAGGTCAACGTCGAGGCTCGCGACATGGACTCCGTCAAGCAGAAGGTGACGGCGGACTTCGTCGCGAACACGAAGATCTACGATGTCTTCATGAACTACTTCTCCTGGGTCGCCGCGATGGCGGACAACGACTGGATCGTCCCGCTGGAAACCTTCGCGGCGAACAAGGCCATCACGGACCCGTATTTCGATCTCCAGAGGGACATCTCCAACCAGGAATGGCTGAACACCATGGCGGCCTACAAGGGAAAGCTCTACGGCGTCCCCTTCACGGTCCACACCATATTCCTGTTCTGGCGGTGGGATCTCTACGAGCACCCCGAGGAGCGGGCGAACTTCAAGGCCAAGTACGGCTACGACCTGCCTTCGCCTCCGGTC
>CAYSXO010000492.1:0-2639 GCA_964434995.1 uncultured Sphaerobacteraceae bacterium | reverse complement strand
CAAACCTCCTGCCGGCAGGTGCACTGGGTGATCTCGCCGTTGCTGATGCACTGGCAATTGCCCGTCGTGCAGGCCAGCGGCGCGTCCGGATCGCAGTGGTCGCCGGGCTGCAACGGGCCAATGACACAGGTTTTCGGCGAGCCGAGCAGCGGCGCTTGCCGCCCTTGCACCGTTTCCGGGCGCGACACAGCCGCCCTCGACCCCGCTGGAACCAGTTGCACCCAGGAGCGTCCCACCAAGGGTGACGTCCCCAATCAAACGCGGCATGCCACTCCGGACGCCGACCCACGGATACGCAAAGCGGCATCGAAGCGTATTGGGTCCATCGCTCCTCCCTGGACCGATCAATGCACCGTCGAATGACACGCCGCCATGTCGGCAACGACAGAGCGACGCAATGCAGCCATCATTGGCCGGGCATGAGCGCGGCGGAGGAAGGTTCGGATACGGTTATGGGATCAGCAGCCAGCGTGGAGACCACTGGACGCCCTACGACGATGGACGCCTCCCGGCCGCCCGCAGGTGCTGATAGAACTCGCTCATCGCCGGCCCGAGGCGCTCGCCGGCGGCGTCCAGGGTGACGAGCGTCACCCCAGGCCGGCCAACGTCGGCACGGGCGAAGATTTCGCCGGTGACGCGCGGCAGCTTTCCCTCGCCCTTCCCCATCACGAAGACCTGATTCGGCCGCCCGGTGCGCCCGGCGCGATAGCCGCGCTCGGCGAAGAAGGTGATCGCCAAATCCAGCACGTCTGCCGCGCTCAGGCGGCTGACCGCCTTCTTCTGAAAGGCGGTGCGCCTCAGCTCGTCGTCGAAGGGGTTGGCCGGCGCGGGCGAGGCGCCGGGCTCATCCACGCCCATCTCCATCTCGCTCCTCATCAGGCATTGAAGGCATCCCCCGGCGAAAGGACGACCACCGTCGCCTCCGGGGCGCGCTCAGCGACCTTCGCGCGGAACGCCTCCGGATCCTGCCGGATCGGCGGGAAGGTGTTGAAATGACAGGGGATGATCGTCTTCGCGCCAACGAACTCGGCGGCGCGGGCGGCATCGGCCGGGCCCATGGTGAAGTGATCGCCAATGGGAAGGATGGCAACGTCGATCCCCTCGTCACCGATCAGGCGCATGTCGCTAAAGAGGGCCGTATCCCCCGCGAAGTAGAAGGTTGTCCCGCCGAAGCGGACGACGAGACCGGCCGGCACGCCGTGTGCGACCTGTTTGTCGCCGTCCGCGTACGATGAGGTATGCCATGCCGGGAAGAACTTGACCGTGCCGCCCTTGAACGCCACCGTCCCACCATGATTCGCCGGAACGACGTCGCGCACGTCCTTGGACTCGAACCAGTACCCAAGCTCGGCAGTGCAGATCACCTTGGCGTCGTTCCACTTCGCCAGATCGACCGCGTCCCCGACATGGTCGTTGTGGGCGTGCGTGAGCAGGATGGTTGCCGGATGAATATCCTTGGCCTCCATTTCCGTGGCCGGGTTGCCCGAGATGAATGGGTCAATGGCAACCACGTTGCCGTCATCATCTTCGAGCAGGAAGGCGGCGTGGCCAATAAAGGTCAGCTTCGGCATCGGGAACCCTCCGGTGGCTAATGGCTTCTGGCTAAAGGTACACGACGGGGCTCACGGTCGGGCCGATTCGACCTTTCGGCTCCTCGACGTGTCGAATATTGCACGTGTCATGCGACGGCTTCATGTGGGCAGCAGATCGCGCCCGCGGATACAGGAGGTGCACTCATGGCCGACCTTGCTCCCAGCGATGTGACCAATCTCGATCGCTACGGTTCTCCGCCTCTGGAATGGAGCCGCGCGCGCGATATTCTGGCCGTGCCCCCGGACCCCGCGATGCCCGGCGGCGACCATCCTACGTACCTCGGCACCGTCCGCCCGGATGGCTGCCCTCATGCCGCCGCCATAGGCGCTCGCTGGCACGATGACGATATCTACTTCACCGCTGGACCCGGCACGCGCAAGGCACGCAACCTGGCCGAAAACCCGGCCTGCACGCTCTCGATGAGCTTGCCCGGACTCGATCTCGTGCTCGAGGGGACGGCGGCGCGCGTAACCGATCCGGAGACGCTCGAGACGCTGGCCGCGCTCTATCGCGACGGCGGATGGCCGGCAGAGGTGCAGGGAGACGCCTTTACCGCACCCTACAGCGCCCCCAGCGCCGGCCCCCCGCCCTGGGGTCTCTACCGCGTCCCATTCCATACCGCGTTCGGCGTGGCCACGGCAGAACCATATGGCGCAACGCGCTGGCGTTTCGAGAGGTGATGGGTGTTGGGTGATGGAACGAGGGTGACAGGGAGAACGACAGGTCCAATAGCCAACAGCCAACGGCCCGTCACCCATCACCCAATGATGGGACGATTGATGGAGTGGACGCTCGAAGCGGTCTCGATCCCTGTTTCGGATGTCGACCGCGCCAAGCGCTTTTCCAGTGAGCAGCTCGGCTTCGCCGTCGATCTGGACGATCAGCCCAGCGCCGAAGTTCGCTTCGTGCAATTGACGCCACCAGGCTCGGCCTGCTCGATCGTCATCGGCGCGGGGATCAATCCGTCTCCCCTGGCTCGACGCCTGGCAGGGGGAGGTATTGGCACATTCTGCGCCGTTGCCGCGACGACCCCTCATCCCACCCCC
>CAYSXO010000491.1:0-2650 GCA_964434995.1 uncultured Sphaerobacteraceae bacterium | reverse complement strand
CGCTGATGCTCCTTGGTCAGTCCGTCCCGACTTTCTGGCTGGGGATGATGCTCGCCCTCCTCGTTGCCGTGCAGCTCAAGCTGCTCCCCGTTTCGGGGCGGGGCGGCTGGCAACATGCGGTCTTGCCAACCATCACCCTGGCCTTCTGGCTGGTGGCCCTTCTGGCTCGTGTCACACGCTCGGAGATGCTGGAAGTGCTCAACCGGGACTATGTGCGAACGGCGCGCGCGAAAGGGCTTGGCGAACGCAAGATCATCACCGTGCACGAGCTGCGGAACGCGCTTCCCCCGATCGTGACCGTCATGGGTCTGCAGTTTGGAGGCCTGATCGGTGGTGCGGTGATGACCGAGACGGTTTTCGCCTGGCCAGGAGTTGGCACGCTGATCCTGGAGTCGATTTCGAAGCGGGATTATCCGGTGGTCATGACCGGGATTCTTGTGGTCGCGGGGCTTTTCATCCTCATCAACCTGACACTCGACCTGCTTTATGGCTACATCGATCCGCGGATCAAGAGCGCGTAGCGAGGGGACATGACTGAAGGGACCGTGTTGACAGCCCGGCTTGGGACGCAGGTTGGCCTCCTTACAGCACCGCGAAGAGAAGGCCGGTTTGACCGCGTCGCGACGTTCGTGCGGCAGAACCGCTCGGTGGCCATCGGCCTGACGATCGTCGTCGCGCTTGCGCTGGTGGCCATCTTCGCGCCGTGGATCGCGCCTGCCGGGCCCGACGACCAGAACTTGCGCTCGCGCGTCTTGCCGCCCTTCTGGGCGGCCGGGGGGAGCCTGGAGTTTCCCCTCGGCACCGATCAACTGGGACGGGATATCTTCAGCCGCATCGTCCTTGGTTCACGCATATCGCTTGGCTTGGCGAGCGCGACCATCGTGATCGCGGCAATTGTCGGCGTGACGCTCGGCTTGCTGGCCGGGTATCACGGCGGCGCCGTCGATGCCGCCATCATGCGCTTGACCGATATTCAGCTTTCCCTCCCTTACCTTTTGTTTGCCATCGGGATCCTGGCAATTCTCGGGCCGAGCCTTACGAACCTGATGATCGTCATGGTGCTCAACAGTTGGGCCACGTATGCCCGCCTCATCCGGGTCTCCACGCTCTCCCTGCGCGAGCGCGAATTCGTGCTCGCCGCGCGGTCGCTGGGCAGCCCTGGCCGCCGCATTCTGCTGCGCCACATTCTGCCGAATGTGGCCGCGCCGGCGGTGATTATTACGTCGTTCCGCTTTGCGGACATGATCATTCTCGAGGCGTCGCTCAGCTTTCTTGGACTTGGCGTGCAGCCGCCGTTGCCGAGCTGGGGTGGAATGCTGGGTGAAGGTCGCGAGTACTTTACGACCTCCTGGTGGCTGACGACCTTCCCCGGATTGGCGATCATTTTGGCCGCGTTGGGCGCAAACATGCTGGGCGACTCGGTGCGGGACTTTCTCGATCCGCAATTGCGCAAGCTGTAGCGCCCTGCCAGGGCCGGTGCGGACTCCCGCGGCTTTCCGGAAGCTCTGCTCGATCGATGGTTGGCGTAGGCCGTGAAGGGAACACGGGGCAGGGTGAGTTCTGGGCGCCTGTGATCGCGTACTCGGCCCGCCCCTGGCGCCGGCTTCCTTCAGGAGTTCCCCTGGCCTTCGCTTGCTGGCTCACCATGACGGGGATTCGCTCGGCCTATGCCGTGCTCTTCCCGACGATCGCGGCCGAGCCTGGCAAGAGCGAGCGCGACCTTGCCGCGGCCTTTTCGATCGGCGTCCTGCTCTATGCGCCGAGCACGCTGGCGGCGGGGCTCGTCATCGACCGCGCTTGCACGCGATGGCCAATGCTCGTTGGCAGTCTGCTGGCTGTGATGAGTCTGGGACTGATTGCCACGGCAACGCCCACCAATTCGTGGCAGTTGCACGTCGGCTGGGCAGCGGCTTCCGGGCCCGGCGCCGCGTTCATTGGCTATACCCCGACGGTCAAGCTCCTCTCGATGGCGCCGGTCGAAAGCCTGGGGCGGGCGATGGGTTTGGCGATGGTGGGGCAGGGCGTCTCGCCACTCGTCATCGGCCCCGCGATGCAGGCCCTGTCCGATCCGCGAGACTGGCAATTTGCCGTCGCCAGCTTCGCCGCCGTCGTCCTGGTGCTGCTGCCGCCGCTGAACCTGGCGACCGTGCCGGCGCCGCCTTCCCACGCCACCTCCAATGCAGCCCGTTTCTCGCTTGCAGCCTCCAATGAAGGCGCGCATCCTCACGCCTTCTGGCTCTTTCTCGTCGGGTTCTTTGCCTTGGGTACCTGCTCCTGATCCCGACCTACCTCGTCGCCTACTTCATTGAAATTGGCGTGGCAGCGTCCATGGCGGCGGTGCTGGCTGGGCTCTTTGGCGCGTTGAACAGCGTCGGGGGATCACTCGGCGGCGCCATCGCCGATCGCCGGGGGCTGCGTCATGTCGTGACCATTGGCGCGACGATGATGGTCATCGGCAGCCTGGCGCTCCTCGGCCAGACGATGAGCCCCATCTGGCTGGTGGGGCGGCATGAGATCGTGGCTGGCATTCGGCGTGGCATGATTGGGGTGTCATTGACCGTGGCCCACACGCGCACGTTCTTCGGAGCCGTCCTCGGGCGCATCACTGGCATGCTCGATGTCGGATTCAGCATCGGGGCAGCATTCGGCA
>CAYSXO010000490.1:0-2652 GCA_964434995.1 uncultured Sphaerobacteraceae bacterium | reverse complement strand
TGCTCCAGGTGGTGCGGATTGACGAAGCCGTGGCTGTTGGGCGACTTCTTGATGAACATCATCGGCGGCAGATCGTCGACGTACCAGTTGGCCCCGATCTCGACCAGATCGGTCTCCTCGCCGCGCACCAGCGGCTTCATCCACTCCTCGGCGCGCTTGCTGTAGTCGATCTTCGTCCAGGAGTCGCCCACTCGTGCATAGAAGGGATGGAAGTCGTTGTCCATGCGGCTGTGGTCGTAAATGATGCCGTTTTTCAGCAGCAGTCCCACCGTGGCCGCGCTCAACTCCCACCATGGGGCGACGTAGCCGCGCGGCGGCACGCCGGCGAGCTTTTCGACCACCTCCATCGACTTGCGGAGGACGGCCTCCTCCTGCGCCGGCGTCATGGCCACGGGGTTCTCGTGCGAGTAACCGTGCAGGCCGATCTCGTGCCCGGCGTCGGCGACCATCTGCATCTGTTTGGGGAAGGTTTCGATCGAGTGGCCGGGGATGAACCAGGTCGTCTGAATGCCGGCGCGGTCGAAGAGTTGGAGCAGCCGCGGGGAGCCGATCTCCCCGGCGAAGAGACCGCGAGTGATATCGCAGGGGGAATCCTCGCCGCCGTAGGAGCCGAGCCAGCCGGCCACGGCATCGACGTCGACCCCGAACGCGCAGAGGATCTCCTTCGCCACGTCCTCCTCCTTTGTTGTGTTGTGCCCGGAGCACACACCGGCCCAGCCGGTCATTCGGCATCGTGTGCTGATCGGGCGGCACGATATCACCGGTGGCACGGAGGGTCAACTGAAGAAAGCGCGAAATCGAGATGAGCGATTGGTGATGGACAAGCTGCTCGTTCATATGGCGGGCGGTTCGCATCTTTCGTGACCCTGAAGCTACACACGAAGTTCACTAGCGGCCTACGGTTAGGCTCGCTAGACTGTGGTTGCCATCCCTTTGTGGATCACGCTTGCCGATCTCCTCTCCGGCTCGTGCGGGATCGAGCAAGAGCGCCGTGGCCAGGTGGCCGCAGGCTCAGCATGGACGCTGAGCGCCCTCCGTGTACTCCCCAGGCTTGCCGCGCCGACGTGCCGCCCCTCTTCCCGGATCCAACTGGGTCCCGAACACTCCTCTTCGTTGGTTTCACCGTGCTCCATCGGAGGCTTCGCCATGGAAGACGAGCGCTTTGACCAACTGATCCGGTCGCTTTCAAAACGAGCAGGCGACCGGCGCCATGCGCTTACCGCCCTCCTGGCCGGGATGAGCGTCCCCTTCTTGCCCGCTCCCGATGTCGAGGCAGCGCGCGGCAAAGGGAAGAAGAAGCGAAAGCATAGGGACAGGAACAATGGCAAGAGCAAGCTGGAAACCAAGCGCACGGGGAAGGAGAAGGCCAGCGGCAAAGGGAAGAGCAAGGCCAAAGGCCAGGGGCAGCAGAAGGTCGCCATCTGTCATAAGCCGGGCACGCCTGCCGAGCAGACGCTGACGGTCGCCAAACCTGACGTCCCGGGCCATCTGGGGCACGGCGACAGCTTGGGCGCATGTGGACAGCCGACCACTACCGCTCAACCGACAACGACGGTGGAGCCGACCACCACGGTACAGCCGACCACCACGGTACAGCCGACTACGACTGCGCCGCCATGCCCCACGGGCGAGTCCATCTGCCCCGGTACGGGGCGGTGCTGCCCGGATGGGAAGTGCTGCGCCAATGTCTGCGACTGCGGACCATGCGGGTGCTGCGGCACAGTTTGCTGCGACTGCTGTTTCCACTGTGCCCTTGACCCCCAAAGTCCGTGCTGCCAATGTTGCTAGAGAAGGTCTCATCTACTTGCCGGACGTTTCCGTAGCCTTCGGTGCTCGGGAACGAGTAGAAGTTCGTTTATTCAGCACAGCGGTCTCCCCATCCCACCGCCTGCTGTCCCTCAGGGACAGCAGGCGGTGGCAGTTCATGAGGGTTCGTACTCGTTCTCTCCGCCTCGATCCGCCGCATTCCCGTGCCCAGAGATTTCGCCAAACTCCCAAACCGTCTCGCCCATGGGCTACCTGTCCCACCGGGTAACGCGATATCGTTTGTCGCGTGACAATGTCGGCGCGGGCGCGAGGCGGCAATCATCGACCACGAAAGGGCAATGGCAGGCGAATGACTCAGCTGACAGAAGCCGTGACAGCGACTGCAACGACCGAGGGCAAGCAGGCAGATCTGAATGTCAAGGCCGATGCGGAGCGGCGCATCTCCCCGGAACGCCTGCGCCAGTTTGTCGAAACGGTCTTCGTGCGCCTTGGCTTGCCCGAGGCCAGAGCGGTGCGCGCCGCCGAGACCCTGGTTATCGCCGATGTGCGCGGCGTCTGGTCGCACGGCGTGGCGCGGCTGGGCATGTACGTTGACCAGATCCAGACGGGCGCGATAGACGCTCAAGCCAGTCTCACCACGATCCGCGAGACCCCGGCTACGGGCGTCTTCGACGCGGGCAACGGCCTGGCGCTGGCGCTGGCCCCGGAGGCGATGGACCGCTGCATCGAGAAGGCGCTGGCAACCGGGGTCGGCATGGTCACGGTCAGCAACAGCACACACTTTGGCATTGCCGGCTCGTACGTGATACAGGCCACGCGGCATGGCCTGGGCGCGATCGCGATGACCAACGCGGGACCCCTTGTGGCGCCATCGGGTGGACGAAC
>CAYSXO010000489.1:0-2667 GCA_964434995.1 uncultured Sphaerobacteraceae bacterium | reverse complement strand
TGTCGCCCGCGGCACCGGCCGCGTCGCCGAGGCCCTCCACCTCTATGAACGGGCCATCGCGGCCGGATCGGAGCGCCGACGCTCGAACTGACCGCCTCCGGCGTCCGCGCGAGTCACCCCAGTCGACGTGCTCGGCACGGTTCAATCGGCTCGCGCCTACTCGTCGCGGACGTGCATCATCGAATGCGGTTGTCAAGCCGATTTCCTGGTCCCTCGGGCAGCATCGCCCTGGCACGGCGATGTGGGGTCGAATCTCGACCGGTACGAGCCGGCTCTGTGCCCGGCTCCGCGATTCGGTTCCGCGTAGTCCTCCGGCCGAGCACGTGCGTTTTCCTGTTCCTCGCCGGCCAACTGGCCAGTCGCCCACCCTGGCGCATCGCTGGCCGGGAACGACTCGATGGATGCCTCGTCGACGACATCGAAGTCGCGCTCGCTCGGTGGTCGAGATGCTGACGTGTCGTGCATTGTGGCCCTCTCTCAGGGAATCTTCGGGGTCAGGGCCTGATGAGCGCCAACCCAACCTCTGGCACAAACTTTCGCCGCAACGCCCCGGGAGCCTCATGCAGGACCAGCTCCAGCGTTGGACGGACGAAGCCTTCCAGCAGATGCCCACCGCGCGTCGTGCCGTCCGACAGACCGAGGACGACATGCGCGTGAACCTTCGGCGCGCCCTTGTCGAGCGAAATATTGCCGACCAGTGTTAACACCTCGACCTGCTCGTCAACCGGAATCTTGCGGTAGTCCTTCAGGTCCACATCGAAGAAGCCCACGACCGCGCTGCTGAACGCCCCGATCGCCTGAAACTCGCTGGCGTCGGCGCCTGTTTGCCGGGCGAACGTGGCCAACTCGCTCATCACCTCATCTCCGGTGTCGAAGATCAAGACGAACGACTCGCCGCCGTCGTGGTTCACGCATTTCGCCTGCATCTGTCCCCCAGAATTACCTACTCGGGCATGGCCGCCTGCCGGATTCCCGAATTCAGCGGCCCGGCGAGGACGCGGCCCATCCATGGAACAATGCACGGACAGTGCCACCAGCCACCTCCCCCTCGCTCAGCGCACTGGGTCAGGGGGAAGTCTGGGGTGATCGAGCGCCGGGGGTGAGAGTCAGCCGCGGCCATGTCATGCCACCCGGATTCCGTATCATGAGAATCCGGGGGCCGCTTACCCCGCCAGCGCCGCGTCGATTGCCGCCCGCGTGGCCTCAATGCACCCGTCGCCGCAACAGGTCAGCGGCGAGATGCTGGTTATGACGTCGTTCTCCATGCGTGGATAGGCCATGGGCTGGCGGATCTTCCTGCCATTGGAGAGCATCAGCGTGGGCGTGCCGCGCACCCGGAATTGCTCGCGCCCCAGCCGGGCCTCCTCGACCACGGCGGGCGCGGCCGCGCCGCTTGCATAGTCCCGATCGAAGCGGTCCCGATCCAGACCCGCCTCGCGGGCAATTTCCTGCATCACGCCGCGGCTGCCGATATCGCGGCCCTCGGCGAAGAAGGCGCGGCGCACGCGCAGGTCAAAGCTGGCGAGCGCCTCGTCGCCCTGCCGCGCGACGCACCATGCCGCCTCGAAGGCCGGCAGCGTCGTTGTCGGCCAGTTGTCGCCTGAATGCGCGGCAAACGCGGCCCGGGGCTCCTGAATGGCAGCCAGCCACCACTCCTGGGCGAGTACGTCGCGCGGGGCGGCAAAGCCATCGATCAGCTCGAGCGGATAGGCGCGCAGGCGCAGCGTGGCGCGGCCCCCCAGGGACGGCATCACCTCGCGCAGCCGCACGACCGCGATGTACGTCCATGGGCAGTAGTACTCGCCCCACAGCCAAATCTCGACCGGCAACGCGTCCGACATCGGTACAGGTCTCCTTGTATCTATGCGCCGGTCGATTGGATGCGCGGGGCTGGCCAGAGCCCGGCGCGGCGACGGTGGCAGGTCAGGTAGGCGAAGCGGTCGCTAGCGCCGCGAATGCTTCTGCCCCGGCCTTTGGCGACCACTACCGCCTGGCCAGCCCGAATCGGACGACGCAGGCCGTCGATTTCCAGTACCCCTTCTCCGGCTACCGCGACGATCAGCACGTCGACCTCATGGTTCACATGCTCACCGACGCCTTCGTCCCGGCCAAACACCAGCAAATTGGCGTTGAGGTCTGAAGGGACCAGGCTACCCCGGAGGTACCGGCGACGCTGGCGAGCATGGCCAGATCGGCGACCCCCAGAGCCGCCTCGCCAGTCTCCTGGCCGATACCAGCCTCCGCGGCGTCATCCTCGAACAGATGCGCCCAACAGGGCGGATCGCCCCCTTGCTCGTCACGTAGTTCTGCCACCAGCGCGCCTCCCTTGGCACGAGTTGTCACGACGGCTTCTCCAGCCGCTGCCGGAGTTCCTGCTGTAGCACGAGCGCCTCGTTGTGCTGTTCGTCGCGCGCGGCGTAGACGAGGGTCACCGGCCCAACCCCCGCGGCGTCGACGAGTTCCTGTACGGCTTGGGGCTTGGCCGCCAACTCCGCACGATAGCGTCGCACGAACTCGTCCCACCGCGCCGGATCGTGCCCGAACCATTGGCGAAGCGCCGTGCTCGGCGCCGCGTCGCGCACCCAGGCGTCGAGATGCGCCCGCGCCTTGCTCACGCCGCGTGGCCAGAGCCGATCGACGAGAATCCGCCGCCCATCGTCTGGGTCC
>CAYSXO010000488.1:0-2717 GCA_964434995.1 uncultured Sphaerobacteraceae bacterium | reverse complement strand
CTATCACCAGCTGGTCAACATCAGCGATGACGACGCCATCGCCACCTCGCGCCGGCTGGCGGCGGAGGAAGGAATCTTCGTCGGCATTTCCGCCGGCGCCACCGTGGCCACCGCTCTCAGGATCGCGGAGGACGCCCCGCAAGGCAGCGTGCTGCTGGCGATGCTGCCCGATACCGGAGAACGCTACTTCTCCACGCCGCTGCTCAGCGATCTCAACGAGGGTTCCGACGACGAGTGGTTGGCGAGCCTGGGCTGAGCCAACCACCATCTGCAGCACACACACCCTCCCGCGATGCGGGAGGGCTTTTCATTTCACGCGTGGCAACACCCAAGCTGCCTTCCTGCGGGTGCTGCCTGCAGCGAAATCAAGGGGGAGGCATTGCCCAATGGGCAATGCCGGAGGACATTCGCGGAAGGCAGTGCCCGCAGGAAGGCAGTCGCGAGACAACGTAATCGCGAGAACGCGACCACGGGCAAGCTCACGACCTCCCGTACACATCCTCATAGCGGACGATATCGTCTTCGCCCAGATAGTCGCCGGACTGTACTTCGATCAACTCCAGCATGTCCTTGCCCGGGTTTTCCAACCGATGCTTGGCACCGATCGGGATGTATGTCGACTGGTTGGCGAACAGCTCGAATACGTCATTGTCACGGGTGACGCGTGCGGTACCGCGCACGACCACCCAGTGCTCCGCACGCCGCGCATGCGACTGCAGCGACAGGCGTGCGCCCGGCTTGACCTTGATGCGCTTGACGCCGTCGGCAAATTCGCCAGGCAGGCGTGATTCGCCGACCATGCCGAGGAATGTGCGCGTCGGATCAGCATTGGAGAGGACAACGTCGGCGCTGTAGCGGCGGCCGTCGATCGTGCGCACGCCGCGTGCCGAGCCATCCTGAATGTCAATTTCGGCAACTTCGCTATCGGTGGCAATGGTCGCCCCATGCTCGCGGCCAAAGGCGGCAATGGCGTTGGCGACACTGCCCATGCCGCCCCGGACGAAACCCCAGGCGCCCTGATGCCCATCGAGGCTCCCGATCAAATGGTGATACTTGACATAGGCGGTGCCCGGCGTCATCGGCCCGGCGTTGACGCCAATGACGCCACCGGTTGAAAGGGGAGCCTTGATCTCCTCGCTCTCAAAGTACTCGTCCAGCAACTCGGCAATGCTCTTGCGCGTCAGCGTACGCCAATCTTCCTGTCCCTGAGGGCCGGAGAAACGCTCCTCGATCTGGTCCCAGCTGGGCGCGGGTTGCAGCAGGAGTGGCCGCATGCGCGCCACGATCCGGTCCCACATCTCCCAATACGCGTCGTATGCGGTGACATCCCGGGTGGAAAACTTGGCAATCTGCTCGCGAGTCTTGCGGCCGTCGAGGAAACTCATGAAGTACCGGCCGTCAGGGAAGGGGACGAAGTATTGCGGATCGAATGGCCGCACGTCGTAGCCGTGCCTGGTCAGATCCAGATCGGCGATGACCTCGGGCAGGAGCAAATTGCAGACGTAGGAGCAGGTGGAGAGGCGAAACCCGGGGAATAGCTCCTCCGTTACGGTCGCGCCGCCGATGACCGATCGCCGTTCGAGGACCAGAACCTTCTTGCCCGCCTTGGCCAGGTAGCCCGCCGCGATAAGCCCATTGTGGCCCGAGCCAACGACGATCGCGTCGAAATGCATGCCATCAGCCAGGACTCCGCTCGTCGCGTCTGTCATCTGAGTTCCTCCGAGCCATTTGCACCGCCGGTACTGCAGGGCGGATGGTGCCAATGGATGCGGCGGAACGCAAGTGGCCGGCGGCGCTGCCGGCCGCGAGAAGGCGAGCGTTTCAGCGTCGCTCAGGGCGTCGTCAGGCCAAACCGCGCTCTCCAGCCTTGCGGCAGGTAGGCCAGTTGATCGGCGGCGGCCGATTCGCTGGCAGCGCCGGCGTCAGGGCAAGAGGTCCAGAGCCCAGCCCCGTTTGAGCGCCCGAAGGCCGAGGCTGCCGAGAGCCACGATTGATAGCGGGTATCCGGCGCCACGGAATGGACCCGCGCCGCGCCTTCCTCGAGAAGCCGCGCGGCGACCAGGATGCGCTGGCCCTGGCCGTCGGCCACCCAGACGTCGCGCATCAACTCGCCGTCCGCGCCGACATCCGTGGCCTGGCGCTCCAGCCAGACCGTTTTCCCCTCGACAAGGGTCTTGTTGGCGGCGGCTGCTTCGGTAGCGAAGCAGGCCTCGGTGATCGGAGCCTGCACGCCCAGGTAGTGGACGACCCGGCTCAACCCGTCGATATCGACCGTAATGCGATTCCCGTCATGAACATCGGTGACCGTGGCCTCAAGCAGTTCCGGACTGGCGGCAGGCTCGCCACCGCCAGCGGAAATCGAGGCCGCCAGGTCGAGGGACGAGTTGCCGATCAGCAGGGCAAGGTCATCGCTGCTTCCGGGTGGGAGCAGGTAGAGGAGGAGCGTTTTGGTGGTCACGCCTGGGTCGAGAACGATCGATGCCGCGGCATTGCGAGAGGGAACGATGCCGGCGAGGGTGGCGATGACGCCGACGCCAGAATCGAGATCGGCGACGCGGCCGCTGCCCCGGTCGAAGACGCGGAAGTCGCTCATGGCGATCGTGGCCGGATCGCTCCCCTCGTTGGTCAATTCGGCGATCAGGAGAACCCACTCGCCCTCGCCGGGGGGCAGACCGTACTTCGGCAGGCTCTCGTCGCGCAATGCGGTGGGAATGGCC
>CAYSXO010000487.1:927-2733 GCA_964434995.1 uncultured Sphaerobacteraceae bacterium | reverse complement strand
GGAGGCCGCGGGGCCGGGCACATCTGAGCCGGATTCTCCTTCGAAAGCCATGCCATCGCGGCCACGGATTTCGGGTCTGGATGGGTGGGCGATGGATGGATGCCGGTGCAGCGCCGGGATCGAAGGTGCGTCCTCGCACGGCCTCCCTCCGCACCGGGGAGAGGCCACATGAGCGTGCGTTCGGCAGGGAGCGCCCAGCGCAACTCGTCGAGACCTGTGCCGGGAACCACGGGAACGACCGCCTCCCGCGCTGGCGGCATGTCCGGTCGCGGCTATGCCGCTGTGGTTCCACGGCGCGCCCCGGTCTCGTCGGCGCAGGAGGAGGGCCAACTTCCGGGCGGTGAGCGAAACTCGGTAGAAGGGACACGCATGGAAGAGTTGACCGTTGCGGACGTTTCCGCGCGCCTGAATGTCACGCAACTGACCGTAAGGCGCTGGCTCAAGGCCGGGTCGCTGCATGGTATTGCATGTGACGATCGTCCTCGCTGTCGGATCAGCGAGCGTGACCTGGTGAATTTTCTTGATGCGCGGCGTCGTGGCGGCGTTCAGGAACGGGCCCCACGACTACCCCTGGCGCCCTAGGCGCAGCTGGGATGCGGCGGGAGCTTCTCCCTGTCGGGCTCGGGGCCGGACACACGGAGGTCACCATGATCCGCGAAGCCAGGACGATAGCCAACCAGCGTAGACAGGTGGCTCGAGATCAGGTCCGCGTCGCGTATGGGGCCCTCCCCGTCATTCTCGAGAGCCTCGCGGCCGACGACCCCTTTCGCGCCGAGATTCGGGAGCGCGCGCGCCTGTGGCTGATCGAGCAGGGCTATCTGACCGCGGAGGAACTGGCGACGCTGCATGTCAAGGACGCGATCGCGATGGTGCGGCGGCGGTGACCCGGCTGGACGTCCATGCGGACCTGGTGAGATGGCGAATCGTGGACTGGCCAGACAGCGGCGGCCTTGAGCTTCCGGCTGCATGCCTGCTCCGCGGTCGTGATCCGGGCCCGGCGTCGGGCCAGACTGTACGGTGCGCGGAGCGAAAGGAGTCTCGTCATGGATATACAATGGTGGATCGCGCTCGCTGTGGTGGCGATCGTCGTTGCCGTTGTCGCTTACCGGAGATTCCTTGAGGCGCGAGAGCGCCAGGATCAGGACCTCCGGATCAACGTTCAGGCCCTGGGCCAGGCGCGGTCAGCCGGAGCAGAAATCACCCAGCGTGAAGACCGGCGCCTCGCCGGGATGACAGCCGAGGATCAGGCGTGGGAACAGGCCAGCCTGCAACGCCATCGCGAATCTGAAGCCCGCATTCGCCAGGCTGAAACCTCTGCTGACCAGGAAGCGAACCGCTTGTAACCGTCATGCAGGGCAGCCATGCCGGGGCTGGCCCACATTGAGTCCGGGTCGGCTCGGCGGCGCCAGAAGTGACTTCGCGAGAAACGTCTCGTGCCGCCGGATTCCCCGGGGCGCCCGGCCCAGATGGTTCCCGTGAAGGAGTCCAGAGCGGTTTCGCGCCAAACATAAGGAGTATGCGTCATGGTCAAGCAGCCGATTGAACCACGTACGGTGAAAGCGGCAAAGGTTCGCGAATGGTTGCTCTGGTTTGGCGAGCGCGCCTCACAGCACCCGACAAACTCGGAGATTCGCCGTCTTAACAACCGGCTCACTGGGTTCAGTCAGCGGGCAGGAGCGACCACCTTCTCTTCCGCGGGAGGCGGAGCCCTGGGCTCGACGAGCGGCCTGGGAATGCGCTTCCAGCCAGGCTTCGATTGGGAGCACGGTGAGATCGCGTTCGCGCCACGCGACGGCTTCGGACCTC
>CAYSXO010000487.1:413-917 GCA_964434995.1 uncultured Sphaerobacteraceae bacterium | reverse complement strand
TTGCTCGTGTCGTCGCCGTGACCGGTATCCGCGAGTAATCCCTGGCGACGAGAGCCTACTCAAATGACGCACCGGCTGGCGTGGCATCGCCTGGGCATGGCACGCGCCGGGATACCCAATGCTGCATAGTTGCCCCGGCGTCGCTCGGCTCCAGGTGAAATGCGAAGCATTCCTCCAGAACCCGCGGCACGGCCGTTTCGTCAGTAAAGGCAACCCGAACCTGTAGTGTCTCTCCCGCATGCAGCTCGGACAGAACATCGGTCGAAGTCAGAAACCCGAATGGCAGCCGCACATCAACCAATGCGGCGGCGCTGTCAGGCAGCAAGCGGCGCGGGACCGCCAGGATGTCTGCTCTGGTCGCTCCCAGAGACGCGGTCACCTGAATATCTACTGCCGTCAGCGAACCAGTGTTCTTGATAGCGCCCACGAAGTGCTGACCGGCATCCGCCCCCCTCGGCGCCATTTCACCCAGGGTCAGCGCGGCCCCGTGCGTGACCTCCGGCA
>CAYSXO010000487.1:0-348 GCA_964434995.1 uncultured Sphaerobacteraceae bacterium | reverse complement strand
CGTCGAATAATGTGCTGATCGGCGCGATGGCGGATGGCGTGGCGCACCTCTGAGATGGTCCAGAGAATTGCCAGAATGGCGAAGAGCGCCTTGGTGTCGAGTGTTAATCCCTGCAGACTCTCGAAAATACTCACTGGCTCTACCGTTAACGTTACCCACCGTGCGCCGAACTGTGCTCCTGATGAGCATACGCCCCTCAGGTGCCTGGGCGCTTCCGCCCGCGATGCAGGTAGCTCTTTACTCAACAATCTGCTGGAGAGCCTCGTGCCTGTCAGGGAGTGTCGGTTGCCACGAGCGGCCGTCGTTGCCAGGGAGAAAGAAAAGCCGAAACGGGGTCATGCCTATACT
>CAYSXO010000486.1:0-2779 GCA_964434995.1 uncultured Sphaerobacteraceae bacterium | reverse complement strand
CTGGGACCCCCAAAACCTGACCGATGAGCAGCTCGCGCAGATCAAGCAGGAGTGGGTCGACCAGCGGGCGCACAATCTCTTCTACTGGTCCGGCGAGCCGGAGCTGGTCGAGGCGATGGCATCGGGCGATGTCTGGGTGGCGTACGCCTGGCAGGGCGCCTATGCGCTTCTGCGCGCGCAGGACGTACCGGTGGCCTATGCCAATCCCGAAGAAGGGCGCGCCTCCTGGGTCGGCATGTACGGCATTCGGAAAGGCGCCGAGAATCTTGACAATGCCTATGCCTTTCTCGACGGCAAGCTGGCCGACGAAACCGCACGCAACGTGGTCGAGCTCTTCTACTACGGCGCGTCGAATCAGGAGGTGCTCGACTCGATTACCGACCCCGAGCTGATCGAGGTTCTATCTCTTGACGATCCCTCGGTGCTCGATCGTACGCGCTTCTCGCAGGGCATTACCGCGGAGCAGCGGGACGCCTGGGCCGAGCTTTGGGTTGACGTCAAGGCCTCATAGCAAGCGACGCACGCCACCCGTGTCGGTAAGGCCGCCCACCGCAACGTCGCTCAGCCCCGGCGCACCGAGCACCGAGGCCGGGCGGCAGCGCGCCCTCTTTCCCCGGCTCGACCGAAACGCTTCTTTCTGGGGTCTAGTGATCCCCCCAGCGGTTTGGATGGCACTCTTCTTCGTCATCCCGCTGGCGCTGATCGCCGTGATCAGTCTCCGGCCAGACTTGCGTGGCGGGGTCCTCGTTCACTTCGTGCCGACGCTGGAGCACTATCAGGCGCTTTTTGCCAAACCGGCCTACCTGCGCCTCTTCGGCATCTCCGTCGTCATGGCCTTTGCCGTCGCCGCCATGGCCACGCTGCTGGCCTTCCCGATCTCCTACTTTCTTGCCTTCCGCGCCGGGCCCCGCGCCGGCCTCTACCTGGCGCTGCTGCTGGTCCCCTTCTGGACCAGCTATCTCCTGCGCGTGATGGCCTGGAAGGTGATGCTCGGCTCGAACGGGGTCATCAACAGCTTTCTGCTCTCCACTGGCTTAACGAGCGAGCCGCTGCAGTTCCTGCTCTACAACCGTTTCTCCTTGGTGGTGACGCTGACCTATGTCTGGATCCCGTTCGTCGCATTGCCGATCCTGGCCGGCCTGCAGCGGATCGAGCCGACCCTCTTCGAGGCCGCGGCCGATCTTGGCTCGAACGCGCGACAACGCTTCCGGCGGATCACGCTCCCGCTGAGTCTTCCAGGCATTCTGGCCGGCTTCTTCATGTGCTTCATTCCGACGGCCGGTGAGTATGTCACTCCCCTGCTGGTTGGCGGCAGTGCTGGCTCAATGTACGGCAATTTGATCCAGGACTTCTTCACCAAGGCGGCCAACTGGCCGTTTGGCGCGGCGATGTCGCTGGTCATGCTGGCGGCGACCTTTGCACTGGTGACACTTGCCCTGCGGCTGGTCAATCCCCGGCAGTTGGCATCATGAGCGAGAATCGAGCCGCGCCTACCGCGACGCGCCCGCCGCGGATTGCCTCGTTTCTCGGAGGCTACTTCTGGCTGCTGATCGTCCTCCTGTATTTGCCGATCGCCATTCTGGTCATTTTCTCGCTGAATGCCAACCAGGTCCTCGCCTTCCCCTTGCAGGGATTCACGCTCGATTGGTACGCGCGGGCGCTCGGCACGCCAGAGGCGATCTCCGCCGTCCGCAACAGCGTACTGGTGGCGGTCGGCAGCAGTTTTGCTACGACTGCCCTGGCAACGATGGTCGCGATCCTGATCGCGAGATACGACTTTCGCGGCAAGACTGCGCTGCTCGCGATCTCGACGCTGCCTCTGATCGTGCCGTACATCGTATTGGCGGTTGCCCTGCTGCTTCTCTTTGCCGCGCTGGGCGTAGAGCGCTCGCTCCGTACGGTGGCCATCGCGCACACGGTCGTGGCGCTCCCCTACGGGGTGCTGATCGTCACCGCCCGGCTCGGCGGCGTCAGCCGTTTTTTGGAAGAGGCGTCAGCCGATCTGGGCGCGGACTTCCCGACTACGCTGCGCCGCATCATCCTGCCAATCGTCGCTCCGGCCATCGGCGCCGCCTGGTTGGTCGCCTTTACGGTCTCGTTCGATGAGTTTGCGCTCGCGCTCTTTCTAGCCGGCGCCGATCCCACCTTGCCGGTCTACATCTATGGCCAGCTTCGCTTCGCCAGCCGCTTGCCAATCCTGATCTCTCTGGCAGTGATGGTGACGCTCGGTACGCTGACTCTCGCGTTTATTGCCGACCGCTTGCGGCGGCGCGCATAAGGAGCCAATTCCATGTCGATAGCCAAGCCCTCCTCGACCTCCGCGCCGGCATCGCCCAATCCGCTGCCAGCCTTCCGCTTTGCCCTGGAGGATCAGGCCGGCAAAGTCGTTCCAGGTGGCTCGGCAAAACAGGTCACAGCCGCCGAGCTGCCGATTTCACAGGATCTCGCGGGTGTCTCGATGTGGCTCGATCCTGGCGCTGTGCGTGAACTGCACTGGCACGCGAATGCCGCCGAATGGGGCTATGTGGTCGAGGGGAGCGTTCGCGTGACCCTCTTCGATCCCGACGGCAGGATCGATATTGCCGATGCCGGAGCGGGCGACATCTTCTTCTTCGAGCGCGGCTACGGTCACGCCATCCAGAACGCCGCGAACGTGGCAACCCATTTCATCCTGATCTTCGACAATGGCCACTTCTCCGAGTTTGCCACGTTCAGCAGCACCGACTGGCTCGCTCACACACCTCGGGAAATCCTGCTGGAAACACTCGGTGTGCCGGCC
>CAYSXO010000485.1:1344-2792 GCA_964434995.1 uncultured Sphaerobacteraceae bacterium | reverse complement strand
GCAAAGCGGGTGCAACCCGGTCCGTTCGCGCGCCAGACCAGGAGCTGCGTGTTTCAATCCCCACCCACTCAGCAAAGCGGGTGCAACCGTCTGCCGCGCCAGGCGCTCCAGCTCGTTGGCCAGGTTTCAATCCCCACCCACTCAGCAAAGCGGGTGCAACGTGATGCCTGAGGCCAGCCGATGGAGGATATATTCCCTCGTTTCAATCCCCACCCACTCAGCAAAGCGGGTGCAACGGTGCAAAATCTACGCAAAGTTGGAGAATCTGACAACTCGGCGTCCCTGTCCTACCGGTCTCGCCGCCGCGGCTTCCGAAAAAGCCTTGGCAAACCTCATGGTTTCGGTAGGGTCTTGTGCGCGAACCTCCCGGGCATTTCGCCATCACGAGGGGTTCGCGCAATCGCTCCTGCTCAGATGATCAGCGGCTCTCGCAGATCGAACTCGGGCTGCGTCCCGTGCCGTTTGACGTACTTCTGCCGTGGCTCCGCCAGGCGGTAGATGCGCAGGCTATCTTGTGCCGGGTCGATGGTCCGCACCAGTTTGTCCTCCAGTTCTTCCATCTGCGCGGCGGTCACCCGGCACTCGAACACCGATTGCTGCACCCGCTGGCCATACCCAAGACAAATCGTCGCGACCCGGCGCAGACGCTTTCTCCCTTCACGAGTCTCTGTCGAGACATCGTAGGTGACAAGGATCTCCATCGCTCGCTCAGCCTCATCGCGCCAGATAGGGCGGGTAATGGGCGATATCGCCGCGAAGATGTCGCGCCAGCAATCGCGCCTGCAGGTGTGGCAGCAGGCCAACCGGTGTCTTGCGCTCCAGCGCCCGGTGTTCAACTTCCTCCTGCTTCCGCTTCTGATACGCCACGATCACGGTCTTGCGGCCGCTCTCGGAGAGGTAGACGGCGCCGCCCGGCTGGTCTTCAAAGTCGTCACGTTGCAGTTGGCCCCGGTTGATCAGCGTCAGCGCCAGGCGGTCAGCGACTGCCGGGCGCAACTCCTCCATCAGATCGAGCGCCAGGGCTGGGCGGCCCGGCCGCAGCGAATGAAAGAACCCGATCTGCGGATCGAGCCCGACGCCTTCCAACGCGGCCACGCAGTCGGCGCGCAGCAGCGTATAGAGAAAGCTCATCAAGGCATTGATCCGGTCTCGTGGCGGCCGGCGCGAGCGGACCACAAAATCAAACGTTTCCCGATCCGAGCGCACCAGCAGGCCAAAGACGTCGAAGTAGGTCCGCGCGGCTTCGCCCTCGTCCCCGCGCATCAGGTCGAGATCGGTTCGCCCAGGCAGCCGTTCGAGAATCCCGCGCAGGCGTTCGCCCGCCTCGCGCAGCTCGCTCGCCTCGTCATTATTCATGGCGTCTCGCGCGCCTCGCAGCAGCACGTGACGACCATTGCGGATCTTGCCCGCGACGAAGGTGCGGCTGATAACGCGGCGGCGCTCATCGT
>CAYSXO010000485.1:0-1243 GCA_964434995.1 uncultured Sphaerobacteraceae bacterium | reverse complement strand
GCCGCTTGTCGCCCCTTCCAACCGACCCTTGAACCGGCCATTGCGGTCGAGCCAGACGACCGAGCGGCCATCTTCGGCGCAGCGCCGCAGCAGCGCGGGCGACAGCATCACGTCGCCAAAGCAGACGATGGCCGAAAGCTGCAGCAACGGCGCCTGCAGGCGCGATTCCCGCTCCACCTCCACCCGCAGCGTGTCGTGATCGAGATGGAGATAGGATCGCTCTGTCTGCACGTAGAGCGTATTGAGCAATTGATGCATCGGCTTCTCCTGCGGCGCTCAACCAGCCTCATCGGCGGCGGGGTGGAAAAGCTCGGCCATCATCCCGCGCAGCCGGGCCGGCCGCGCCGAGAGCGCCGGCAGGCACGCCTCAAAGAGCGAGCACTTCGGGCAGCGCGCATCATTCGGGGCATCCGGCAGCTTCGTGCCCGCCATCATGGCGCGGACGGCCATGGTCATCTCCACCACCAGTGAGCGTAGATGGTCGTCGAAGAGCACTTCGCGCCGCTGCCGCGAGGCGTGATACCAGATGGCCCCGGCCGGAACCGGCACGCCCAACATCTCCTCCAGGCAGATTGCCTGCGCGCAGGCTTGCACCGCTTCGTGCGCCCATTTTCGCGACGAGCCCGACTTGTACTCCACGGGGTAGGGCGTTTCGCCGTGAAACTCGACGATGTCCGCCCGGCCAGTCAGCCCGAGCCGGTTCGACCAGACCGGCATGGCGCGCACCATGCGCACCCCGCGCGGGCTGGCCACGCCGGCATCATCAGCGGCGCGGTGGGCACGGTTCCCGCGCAGGGTGTAGAGGTTCTCCTCGTACGTCTGCTCCAGGTGGATCAACGCGCACTGCCGCGGGCAGTAGCTCCAGTGCTCCAGCGCGGAGATCATCACCAGCTCGTCGTCTGCCCAGACAAGGGGAGGGTCTGGCCCCAAAGTTCATCCTCCTGGTGACGCACGCCGGGCCGGGCGCCGCCACTCCGGCGCCCGGCCCGGGTGTCTGGCTATCCGACCACGCGCGTCAGCGTGACCCCGGCTGGCAGAGCGGTCTCGTCGATGGCAACGTCATAGTCGGCAAAGCGGCGCGGCGCGGCGACGTCATCCTTGCGCGTCACGCTGACACGGTCAAACAGCGTGTGCGCGGGCGCGTTCCCCAGCGACGACTCATGGCTGAAGACATAGAGGCCGCGGCAGGCCATCATCCCGCGGGAGGACGAGCGGTCGAGATCCCACATCCGCTCCAGCGCCT
>CAYSXO010000484.1:0-2794 GCA_964434995.1 uncultured Sphaerobacteraceae bacterium | reverse complement strand
TGGAACCCCGGCACCATGACCGAACTGGTGAACATTGCGCGGGAATGCGGTCTGGAGCCCTGGCTGACGGCGTGGGCGATTGGGGGCGTCTTTGGCGGCGAAACAGCCAGCTACGCGATTGGCGAACACCCAGAGGCCTGCCAGCGGGCCAGCGATGGCGGCCATCTCGCCGCGCTCTGTCCGCGACAGCAAACGTTTCGATCGCTCATGGCAGCGTGGCTCGACGCGGCCGCGGCAACCGGCGTAACGATCGTGCAGTGGGACGAACCACAACTCGCGCTGCCATTCCGCGTCGGGTCACGACGATATGCCTGCTGCTGCGATACGTGCGCCGCCGCATTTGCTGACCGCTTTGGCAAACCGATGCCAACGATTGCGACGCCGGAGGTTGAGACGTTCTGTGACGACCTCCTCGCCGAGCTGATCGCCTGGCTGGTCAGCGCCGCGCGGGAGCGCGGTCTCGAGAGCGCGGTGGTTCTGCTGCCGGACGAAAACTACGATCCGGACCGCGCCCGAGTGGCCGCCTCGCTGCCGGGTGTCCGTTATTTTGGCAGCACGCCATTCTGGATCCGCAATGGCATTGATTCCGCGGGCATCGCGGCCTATATGGCGGGCTGGGCGGACGCGATGATGCAGGCCACCGCCGGCGCCGCGTCCGAACCGTTCGCCTGGATACAGGCCTTCGACGTGCCGGCCGGCCGGGAATCGGAAATCGAACAAGCGGTCGCGGTCTTGCTCGACCATGGCGTCAACACCATCTCGGTCTGGTCGTACCTGGCCTGCGAAGCGATGTCTGGTCTGGCGTGCGAGGATCCCGAGGCGGCCTGGCGAGCGACGGTCAGGGCGTTCTCCACACCGGCGGCAGGCTGAGCGGCATGGCGCAAGGTCTGGTCCTGGAAGGCCCGTCCGTGGAAGGGACGACTCCCGCGCTGCAGGCCCGCGGCATCAGCAAGCGGTTTGGCGGGGTCGTGGCGCTCGACGATGTCTCCATTGCCCTCTTCCCTGGACAGATCACCGGGCTGGTTGGCGACAACGGCGCGGGAAAATCGACCCTGATTCGCATTCTCAGCGCGGTCCTGACACCCGATAGCGGGACGATCTGGCTCAATGGGGCCGAGGTTCATTTTGCCTCGCCTGCCGCCGCGCGCGAGGCCGGCATCGAGACGGTCTACCAGGATCTGGCGCTGGCTGGAAACCTCCCCGTCTGGGCCAACATCTTCCTCGGCCGCGAGCTGCTCCGTGGCCCGAAACACCTCAACATTCTCGACAAGCGCCGCATGGAGTCCGACGGCCGGGAAATGCTCTCCCGGCTCAGCCGCAACATGCCGCCCATTGATGCGCCAACGTCTCAACTTTCAGGCGGGCAGCGCCAGGCAATCGCCATCGCGCGGGCGGCGGCCTGGGGCTCCAATGTAATCATCATGGACGAGCCGACCGCCGCTCTCGGGCCAGCCGAAACGCGCTCGGTCGAGGAGGTCATCATCGAACTGCGAGACCGGGGGTTCGCCGTCCTGATCATCAGTCACAACCTGGAGCAGGTCTTCCGCCTGGTCGACCGGGTCTGGGTGTTGCGGCGCGGCCGCATGATCGGCAATCGCTGGCTCGCCGACACAACGCCCGAGGCGGTGGTCGGGATGATCACCGGCGCGTCGGAATTGCCTCGCGGCCTGTCGAGCAAGGGGTCATGAGCGGCCCGCTCTCTGCCCGCGAGCGGGCCCTTGACTACGGGCGGCGATACGGCATCGTGGCGGTTTTTGTTGCGCTCGTCATCATACTGACGGCGACGTTGCCCCAGTTCCGCACCACGGCAAACCTGACGAATATCCTGCAACAGAACGCGGTCATCGGCATCATTGCCTGCGCGATGACCTTCGCCATCATCTCCGGCGGGTTCGATCTTTCGGTGGGAGCAGGGGGGGCGCTGGCCAGCGTGGTTGGCGCGAAGCTGATGATCGAGGCGGGGATACCGGCCGGCATCATCGGCGCGTTGATCGCCGGTCTCCTGCTTGGCCTGCTGAACGGATTTCTCATCGCCTACGCGGGGGTCAACCCCTTCGTCGCCACGCTTGGCACGGCCACGATCGTGCGAGGCCTGATCTACGTCAGTACGAATGCCACGCCATTCTTTGGCGTGCCAATGAGCTTCACCGCGTTGGGTCTTGGCCGAAGCGGCCCGCTGCCCAACGCGACCTGGGTCTTTCTGGCGGTTGCCGTGGTGCTCGGGTTCACGTTGCACCAGACGAAATTCGGCCACTACGTCTATGCGATTGGCGGCAACACTGTTGCCGCCGCTGAAATGGGCATCAACGTTCGCCGCATCAAACTGGCCGTCTACGCCCTGGTTGGCATCAGCGCGGCGGTCGGCGGCATCATCCTGACTGGGCAGACCGCGAGCGGCCAACCACAGGCCGCGCTCAACTACGAGTTGACCGCGATTACCGCCGTCATCGTCGGTGGGGCGTCATTGGGCGGAGGCAGGGGAGGCATTGGCGGCGCCATCCTTGGCGTCTTCCTGCTGGGCCTGGTCTCGAACGCCCTCAACCTCTATGGCGTCTCCGCGTTCTGGCAGCCGGTAGCCACCGGCATCATCCTCATTCTCGCCGTCGGTATCGACAGCTACTCCCGCCGGGGCGTCTTTTCGATCCGTTAGACGTGCTCGGCGACATCAGCGCCGCGAGATTGTAGACTTCGAGGGGCTTTTGTTGGTGCGCATCCCGCAATAGCGCCAAATTTTCCAGTGTTGTCCCCACGCGCGTGGGGGTGAACCGCCATTCAGCGAGGCGCATTTCGCGAC
>CAYSXO010000483.1:0-2808 GCA_964434995.1 uncultured Sphaerobacteraceae bacterium | reverse complement strand
GAAATTGCCTGTACCAGCACGAGTGTTTCGTCATCGGTTGCCACGATTGCCCCCTTGCCTGATTGCGTCTCGCCGCTGAGAACTGCCCGCGAACCAAAGTCTACAGACGGTCCGCGCGCATGGTGCCGTCTTGAACCAGCGCGGCAGTCTGACGCCGCTGGCGGCGTCGGCTAGGAATCCTCACCATCCAGACAAGGAACGCCCCTAGAAGAATGACCGCGGGAATAGCAACGGTTAGAGGGTCAATTCCCATTTCGATGATTGACCAGCGAATCTGTGTTGCCGTTGAGGGTGCATCACCGTTCCGAACTAGTCCGCGGGTGAAGGAAGACAAGAGACTTGCCGCGATGAGCAAACTAACCCGCGTGCCGCCGTGGCGACGAAACGCCCACACCAACAGAAGTACAGTCGCAATTCCCGCAACATTCGCAGGAATGTTCAGGGATTCGTCCATCGCCACCCCCTCAATTTGTGCGCGTTGTAACCGGCATTATCTCGATTCCCTGCCGCGCCGCAACCGTCAGTAGGGCCGAATCGAAACGTGAAATCAAGGCCGAACAGCCGCCCTTCCCGCGGTTGCAAGGTGACTGTTCGGCTGGTGCTAGCGGCGTGTGCTAGGACGAAATCTCTAATCCAATTTGGGGAACTTCGAGGGAGGGAAGATATCCGCCTGAGGCGAGCGCATGGCGGCCAGAATGCCGCCATCGACAGCGACCAACTGGCCGGTGACGTAGGCGGCGTCATCGGAGGCGAGGAAGACGGCCGCGCCGGTCATGTCCTCCGGCTCGCCCATGCGGCCCATCGGGATGGCCTGGCCGCGCTCCTGCTTCACCTCGAGCGCCATCCCGCGCGAGTTGATCGAGCCGGGAATCAGGCCGTTGACGCGCACGCCATAGGGCCCGAGGTCAACCGCCATGGCACGGGTGAGCGCCTCGATGCCGCCCTTGGTGGCGTCGTAGGCGGCGTTGCCCCTGTGGGCGCGGGTCGCGCCGCCGGAGGAGACGTTGATGATGACGCCGCCGCCATGCCGCGCCATATGATTGGCGGCGCGCAGGCCGCTGAGGAACGTGCCTTTGAGGTTGACGGCGTGGATCGTGTCCCACCACTCCTCGTCGCCAAGCAGGAAGTGGCGCTCGGTGTCGATCAGGCCCGCGTTGTTGACCACCACATCGACCGTGCCATAACGCTGGAGAACCTCGTCGTAGAGCTGGTCGACGGACGCCTTCCGCGAGACGTCGGTGGCAATAGCAATGGCCTTGCCGCCAGCGGCCTCGATGCCCTCTGCCACCGCTTGCGCCCCCTCGGCGTTGATGTCGGAGACGATGACCGTCGCCCCCTCCTCGCCAAAGCGCTCGGCGATGGCGCGGCCAATGCCGTGCGCGCCCCCGGTGACGATCGCCACTTTCCCGCTCAACCGGTCTGCCATGCTGCCCGATCCCTTCCCGTGATTGTCCCGTCGTTGCGCGGGAATCATGTCATGCTGCACGAAGTGAAGCATCTTCGGCGCTCAACGGCACGGCGGCAACGCCGGGGAATGTCGCCGTAATGGACCGGCGACATCCCTCATGTCATGATGATGCCGGGGTCGCGGCAGCCGCGGGGGCAAACACCGCGAAGCGTTCTGGAAAGAGTAGGCCCAGGATGTCGTGCAGGATCGGATCGGCCGTGCCGCCCCTCTCCCCCGAGCGACTGACCACAATAGTGATGGTCGCGCCTGTCTCGGGATCATGAAGCATCCACGAGCTGTACCCCATGATGCCGCCGTTGTGGCCGACCATGCCGTTGTAGGTGATCACGCCGAGCCCGTACCCGACCGCGACCGGGCTTTCGCTCAGGGAGCGGGTCTGCAGCCGCTCGCGCTGGGTTTCCGGGGTCAGGAGCGTGCCCTCGGCCAACGCGACGGCCCAGGTCCGCATGTCGGCCAGCGTGGAGATGACCGCGCCGGCCGTCCAGGGAAAGTTGGGATTCGAGCGCGTGACATCGATCAGCGGGTCGCCCAGGTCCTCCGCGAAGTAGCCGTGCATGGCCGGCTCCGGCATCCAGGCGGTCAGCGGGAAGCTGCTGGAGATCATGCCGAGTGGGTCGAAGATGCGGCGCTGCACCTCGGTTGCGGGCGACTGCCCCGTTATCGATTCAATGATGAACCCCAACAGGACGTAGTTGCTGTTGGAGTACCGCACCCTTTCGCCTGGTTCGAAGTCCGGGGTGCTGGCCCGGATGATGCCCAGAATCTGCTCGGGGCCAACGTCGATCATCGGGTCGACCACGTACCCCTGGGCGATCTCGGGCACCGTGACGTAGTCGGCGATGCCGGCATCCATCCCCAATACCTGACGAATGGTGATCCTGTCGCCATTCGGTACACCAGGAACGTACTGCTCGAGCGTGTCATCGAGCGCGATGAGCCCCTCGTCGACCAGTTGCAGCACCACCGTGGCCACGATGGTCTTGGTATTGCTCGCGATGCGGACATAGTCGTCCAGACTCACGGGCGCGCCGGTGGCGAGATTGCCGATACCGGCGGCATGCGTCCAGACGCCATGTCTCGGATACCAGATGCCAACCAGCGCGCCCGGCGCATTCTGCTCCGCCAATCGCCGCTCGACGATCTGGTGGAGCGCCAATTGCACCTCGGGAGAAAACGGCTGGGCATCGAGGGAATCCGTGGCGGGCGTTGCCGTCCGTGCCCTGGCGGTGGCGTGGACGCCAGACGAAGGCGTCAGCAGCATGCCGAGCGCTGCTGATTGGATCAGGCAACGGCGCGAGACTCGGGATCGAGCTGCTTTGCGTGTCACCATCGAGACTCCC
>CAYSXO010000482.1:0-2831 GCA_964434995.1 uncultured Sphaerobacteraceae bacterium | reverse complement strand
AAACGACTTGGGCGCCACATTGGCGCCCAGAGCCGTGCATTGCGTTGGAGGCCGGGGCCCTACATTTCTTCCGGGGCGGCGATGCCGAGCAGCGCCAGGCCATTGGCGAGGGCGCGGCGGGTGGCGGCGGTGATGGCCAGGCGCGCGGTGCGGGTTGGCTCGGGCGATTGCAGCACCGGGCAGGCGTGATAGAAGTCATTGAAGCGCTTGGCCAGCTCGTAGACATAGGAGGCGATCAGTAGCGGCCGATATTCCGCCGCCGCGCGCTGCACCTCGTCCGGCAGCGAGGCGATCCCTTGCAGCAGGCCAAGTTCTTCCGGCTGCAGTTCGCCAAACTCGAGCCCGTCCAGTTTGGCCAGGAGCGTCTCATCGGTTTCGCCCGCGTGCTCCAGAATTCGGCTAGCGCGCGCGTGCGCGTACTGAATGTATGGCGCGGCGTGACCGTCGAAGGAGAGCGCCTCTTCCAGATCGAAGACGACGACCTTGTTCGTGTCGCGCACCAGCATGGCGTACTTCAGCGAGCCGAGCGCGACATCCCAGGCAACCTGGTCCTTCTTCTCGGCCGCGAGATCGGGGTTCTTTTCGTCAATGATCTCTCGCGCACGGGCCAGCACCGCACCGCGCACGTCGGTGTAGAGCGGCGCGTTCCCCTTGCGCGAGGAGATCAGCCCTTCGGGGAGCCGCACGAACTCGTAATCGAGATGGTAGGACTGCCTTGCCTGCGCGAATCCCCACAGTTCCAGGATCTTGAAGATCTGCTGGAAGTAGAGCGACTGTCGCACATCGACGACCCAGATGGCGCGGTCGACGCCATACTCATCGAACTTGCGCTTTGTCAGGGCCAGGTCCTTGGTGGAGTAGAGGGTGGTGCCATCGGAGCGCAGGATCGGCAAGGTGCGGTAGGTCGGCTCGGTCAGGCCCAGCTTTTCGTCGATCTTGACGACCGGCAGCCCTTCGGAGATTTCGGCAATCCCCTGCTCGAGCAGCTCCTGGACGATCTGGCGCCCTTCTTCCTCGACCTCACTCTCGAAGAACCAGACGTCAAACTCCGCGCCCAGCTCCTGGAAGATGCGCCGGAACCCGATCATGCTCCACTCGCGGGTTTCGTTCCAGAGGGCAACGAAGGCCGGGTCCTGCGCCTCCCAGCGGGCAAAGGTCTCGCGAACCTCGTCGCGCCAGCCGGGGGAGGCCAGCCACCAGTCGTCCATATGCTCGGCCAGCGCCTGCCAGCGCTCCAGCCGCTCTTCCGGGGTCATGGTTGGCTCGGGCACATCCTCGGCTTGGACATACGGCTTCGGCGCCTCCACTTCGGCGCGTAGCTGGTCGCCCACAATCGGCCAGAAAGCGGGCATCACTTCCTGCTGGCGGAGCTGGTCGTCCTTGATCGGCTGCGCGTGGCTGAGGCGTCCCAGCAGGTACGCGATATCTTCGCCGTCGACGCCCTTGCGCCAGAGATACTTGAGCATGCGGTCAATGGCGGCATTGAACTGCTGATCTTCCTGCGACAGCAGGAGCAGAAAGTCGAGAACCTCCTTCCGGAAGTTCAACCGCTGGTCCGACTCCGCGTAGATCTCGCCGAGCCAGCGGCCGCGATCCTCGATGCGCTCCGGCTCTTCACCGCGGTGGAACTTCTCGTAGCACCAGAGGCACTTGATGACGTGCATGCCGATGTCGCCAATGTAATTGGCGTCTTTCACCGCATAACCGGCGGCGCGCAGCACGTTGGAGACGGCAACGCCGAGCACGGAGTTGCGCAGGTGGCCGACGTGGAACTCCTTGTGCGTATTCGGCTGCGAGTGTTCGACCATCACCGTTTCGGCGATTGGCGGACCCTGCCCGTACTCGGGGCCGCGCTCCAGCACTTCGCCGATCAGAGCGGCGGCGACGGCGTTGCTGTCGAAGGCGATGTTGACGTAGCCGTTGACCGCTTCAACCGAGGCGAAGAGTGGGTTCCCGGTGGCGGCGACCCGCGCGGCGATCTGCTCGGCAAGCACGGGCACCCGCTCGCGCACAGCCCCGCTGGCCAGCGCCTTGGCTTCCTTCTTTGAGCGGCCTTCGAGCTGCCCGCTCGACTCCAGCTCGCGCATCACCGCTTCGTTGGCCAGGCCGTAGGCGGCCGAGGTGGCCAGGCCCCAGGTTCCCTCGAACGGGATCGGCCGCAGTTCTACCGGCCGTGGCGAGAAGCCGAGTTCGGCCAGCGCCGACGCAATCGCCTCTGCCGCCTGCTGCTCCCCACGCGCCACTATGCCGCCCCGGGCGTTGTCGCGTCCGTTGGCGCGCGGGGTGGCCGAGGCGGCTGCCGTCGTGCTGGCGGCTGCCGCGGTGGCGACGGCGGACTGGGGGGCGTCGTTCATCAGTGTCCTCTGGCTGGCATCGAGCCGGTCATGCTTCGCGGAGTCAGGCTGGGAAGGGAACGCGGCACGCGCCGGAATTCCGCACCCGCACCGGGTAATGATAGGAAGCGGCGAGGATTTCCGGCCAATCCACCTCATTGCGAGGCGCGGCCGCGCTGAGCTGGCAGGGAAGGGACATCGGGGTACTGATCGGCGTGACCAGCAGGTGCAGCGTCATGTTCTGTGGATGGCCGCGTTCCTCGATCAGTGTTTCCGGTGCTTCGTGCTTGAGGCTGATCTGAATCACCGTGACCTGATCCCTGTCGTTTTCGCCGCAATGCGCGCCGAGGCCGCACTGCCCATCCTTGATTTCGATCGTGGCAATCCTCCCAGTGATGCCGCGTGAGCGAAGGCGACGCCTGCGACGGGATCGATGGCAACAGAGTAAGGCGTCATTCTCTATTATGGTAAAAAGCACAACGATGATCGGAGCTAGAT
>CAYSXO010000481.1:0-2832 GCA_964434995.1 uncultured Sphaerobacteraceae bacterium | reverse complement strand
GACTGCTACATCCAGACGGCGACCGAAGACGGCCTCACGCCGCCCGGCAAGCACACGCTGAGCGCCTTCGTACAATATGCGCCCTACGACCTCGCCGAGGGCACGTGGGACCAGCGACGCGGCGAGATCGGGGAGAACATCGTCGAAACGCTGGCCATGTTCGCGCCCAATCTGCCCGGCGCCATCGAGCACATCGAAGTGTTGGGCCCACCCGATATCGAGCGGATCATCGGCATCACGGGCGGCAACATCTTCCATGGCGAAATTCTGCCGGACCAGATGTTCGGCTACCGCCCAGTTCCGGGTTACAGTGACTACCGCACGCCCGTTGACCGGCTCTACCTCTGCGGTTCGGGCGCGTGGCCTGGGGGCGCGGTCTTCGGCGCGCCAGGCCGCAATTGCGCGATCGAGGCGTTACGCGACCTTGGCGAGAATCCGGCAGAGGTGGGAACCATGGCAGTCTGAGCGGCCCCAGCCCTCAATTGCCATCACGCCGCGCCAGCCAACTCGCGGACGCTCAGCCCACGCGCGCGCCCTGCGCCTCGTCGCCAGTAGAGATGCGCATAGCGGCCGTTGCGCGCGAGCAACTCATCGTGCGTGCCCCGCTCGACGATGGCTCCCCGGTCGAGCACGATGATCTCCGTGGCGTCCCTTGTCGTCAGCAGGTCGTGCGAGATCACAATAGAGGCCCGGTTGGCCATCAACTGCCGCAACGGGGTCAGGATGCGGTCGGTTGTCTCGCCGTCGAGCCCGGTCGTCGGCTCGTCGAGAATCAGGATCGGCGCGTCGCGAATGATGGCGCGGGCTATCGCGAGCCGCTGCCGCTGCCCGCCAGAGAGCGTCGCGCCGCCCTGTCCAATCCGCGCATCGTAGCCGTCAGGAAGCGCCACGATGAAATCGTGCGCGTCGGCGGCAATTGCCGCCCGCGCGATCTCCTCGTCGCTGGCCCCAGGGCGTCCGCGGGCAATGTTCTCGCGGATCGTGCCGGCAAAGACGAGCGACTCCTGAAGGACCGCCGCCATGTTGGCGCGGGAATCCGCCGCTGCAATCGCGCTCAGGTCACGGTCGCCGATGGCAATCTGGCCAGCTGAGGGCTCGTAGAAGCGGAGCAGCAACCGGGCGATGGTCGACTTGCCAGCGCCGCTGGAGCCGACGATCGCGACTGTCTCGCCCGGGTTGACCTGAAACGATACGTCGCGCAAGGCAGGTTGGCTCGAGCCAGGGTAGCGGAACGTCACCCGCTCGAAGCGCAGCCGGCCGTCTAACCGCCCCAAGCGATTCACTGGAGACGCCGTTTCAATTTCCGGAGCACGGTCGAGGACTTCGACAACGCGCTCCGCGCCGGCGGACGCCGCGGCGACCGACGTGATGAGCTGCGTCAGGCCGCGCACCGGGCCGAGTAGCTGGGTCAGGTAGGTCAGGAAGATCAGGAGCCCGCCCAGCGTGATGCTTCCCTGTGCGAGCTCCCAGGTCCCCGCGCCAATGACCACGAGCACGCCGCCAAGCTCGAACAGATCGAGAAGCGGGCTAAAGATCGCCCGCGTTCTCGCGAGCGCCATCCGGGCGACAAATCCGCCGTGCACCTCGCGTCGAAAGCGCTCTGCTTCAACAGCTTCCAGGTTGTACGCCTGGATCAACGGGATATTTGCCAGGCCTTCTTCCGCGATCGCGCTGACTGCCCCCACTCGCCGCCGCTCCTCGCGCGCGGCCTCCTTGATGCGATCCGAAAAAATGCGCGACGCCAGCCAGAAGAGCGGCGCCACCACCAACGCGAGCAGGGCCAGGCGCCAGCTCAGCAGGAACAGCGCGCCTGTAAAGAAGACGATTCGGGCGAGATAGTTGATGACATCGACGACCCCGGAAACCACCAGCGACTCGACGTCGTCGACATCATCGGTCAGCCGCGCGATCAGGTCGCCTCGCCGCTGTCCGGCGAAGAAGTCTGGCGACATACGTTGCAGCCGGCCATAGACGCGCGCGCGCAGAGCCAGCAGAAAACGCTCGCTGGTCCAGTCCGAGAGGTAGTCGTCGCCGAACGAGACCAGGCCGCTGACGAGCGTCAGCCCGAGGTAGGCCAGCGCAATCGCGGGGAATGCACCCAAATCCCCGGGGACGAGCACGTCATCGACCAGGAGCTTGTAGAGCCAGATCGTGACCGATTCCAGCGCGGGCCCAAGCGCGGCAAAGAGAAGCAGGACCGCCAGCCAACCGCGAAACGGGCGGACATCAGGCCAGAATTGGCGAATGATTTCCCGAAGTGGCCTAACCCGCGCCGCGTCGACGACCCCGTCGTCTTCGGCCTGACCGGGCCAGATCAGCTCGCGCATGCGTGACATGGTTGCCTGCAAGGTGTCTCCTCTACGCGGTCCAATCAAAGCGCCCGCCTCGCCGATTGGCGAGGCGGGCGCTGGTGATGCACTCGGGTTGCGCCGTCTTGGCGCCTAGTTCCGCCGGCGCTGGCGCTTGTCCCGGCGCTTGTCCCGCCGGTCTTCCTTGTCATCGCGGCGCTCCTTGCGCCGCTTGTCCCGGCTGGTGATCTTGGTGGCATTCACCTGGTCAATAGGCAGAAGAGCAGTGCTCATGAAAAGTCCTTTCCTCGGTTGCTCCGGCGACGCTCGCCGGATGTCATCAGTTAACCAGAGCCCCGATTCCCCGACTTCGCCCATGTGGGTGATTCGATGCGGGTGATTGCTTTCCGGGTCTCAACAGAGCCCCTGCTGAACCGCGATGGTCGCCAGTTGCGCCCGAGAGGTGGCGTTCAGCTTGCGCAAGAGAGACGAAACGTGCGTCTTGACCGTGTTTGGCGAAACGAAGAGCCTTTCGGCGATGGCC
>CAYSXO010000480.1:0-2836 GCA_964434995.1 uncultured Sphaerobacteraceae bacterium | reverse complement strand
GCCGGGGTTCTGAGCTTGTGCACCGGCGGTCTCAGCGACGCCGGCATAGATGGCGAAGGGAACCGTCACGAGCAGGCCATCCGGCTGCCGTTCGTGCATGTTCGCCAGGCGCATCCGCTGCTCCGGTCCGAGCAGAAAGCTGGTGTCGTTCATCTCGAGCCGCTCGAGGGTGCGGCGGTGCTGTCCATGCCCACCTCTCTTTGCAGAGAAGACGACAGTTATAGTGTACCGATGGCCTTCCGCGAACGAACGACGGGGGTTGCGACAAACGATCCAGTGAGGCAAAGACTGAGCCGCGTCCTCCAGCGTGGGCCAGGGCGCGACCACCGCCCATCACGGCCATGATGCACGCGCATTGTCTCATCACACATTGCGTAGACTTGGCGCGTTCCACAGGCACAAGCAATGCCGGCCGTGTGACCGTTGCATTCGTGACAGGTCGGTCGCGGAGTTGCCCGGAGCGCGAGTGGCTTCGCATCGACGCCATCACCCGCCAGGCGCTTTGACGCGAGCCGAAGCTTGTCGAGGATTGCGTGATGCAGCATGAACCTTCCACGTCGCCCCTCCCCACGGACCCCCGGTCTGTTGCGCCGTCGCTGACTGCCCAGCCCGATTGGAAGGTGCTTGCGGTCCTTTGCCTCTCCACCTTTTTCGTCGCGCTCAGCTTCTTCGCGCCCACCCCGTTCTACCCGCAAATCGCGCGCGACCTGCAAACTACGGCGCCGCTTCTGGGGCAGGTCGTCACCCTGATGGCCCTGATCAGCGCCGCGCTCGGCCTGCTGGTCGGGCCGCTCGCCGACCGCTACGGCTTCCGCTGGCCGCTCGTTGTCGGCTTGCTGGCCATCGCCGCCGGCCTGATCGGATTTGGCCTGGCGCCGTCGTACGGGGTGCTGCTGGCCCTGGGCGTGATGAGTGGACTCGGCGATGCGCTGGTCTACGCGCTGCCGTTCGCCATTGTCGCCACCCGCTTCACTGGCGCCGCGCAGCGCCGGGCCATCGGCTGGACCATCGGCGCGCTCAGCATGGCGCCCATCATCGGCGTCCCGCTCCTGACGGCCCTGGGCGAGGCCAGCGGCTGGCGCATTGCCCTGGGGGTGGCAGGCGTCGCGGCCATCCTGGTCGCCGCCGTCGTCGTCGCGGTCCTCCCCGCCGATGGCCGGCGCCCCGCAACGCCCCTGCGCCTGCCAGAGATCCTTGCCGCCTACACGCCGCTGCTGCGGCACGCATCAAGCCTGCGCCTGCTCGCCATCTCGGGCCTGCGGGGGATGTGGTGGGTGGGCATGCTCACCTATCTGGGCGCATTCCTGGGAACAGCGGTGGGATTGAGCGAGGCGCGGATCGGCCCCATCTACGCGCTGGTCGGCGGGGCCTACGCGCTGGGCAGCATCGCCGCGGGTGGGCGGCTAAGCACGCGCCCGCCACGGCAGACATTGATCGCTTCGAGCGTGGTAGCAGGAATCGCCGCCGGTCCCATCTTTCTGCTCACGTCTATCTGGGCCATTCTGCCACTCCTGCTGGCGGGCAGCCTGGCCTCGGCCATCCTCAGTGTCACGGTCGTCGCGATCCTGGCCGTGGAGAGCCCTGCCGGCGCCGGGACGACCATGGTGCTGAACGGCTCCGTGCTCAACCTCGGCACGGCCGCCGGAGCGGTCATCGGCGGCGCGCTGATCGCGATAGGCGGCTTCGGCGCCATCGGCATCGGCCTGCCCATCTTCGCGCTGCTCACGGCGGCGCTCGCCTGGTGGCCCGGCCAGCATGCTACAGGTTCTTGAAGATGATGTTCACCGGCGTTGGCGTGGCGATGACGAAGCCCGTTGCGCTCAACGCGCCAGTCTCCTGGTCAATGGCAAGCTGCACGATCGAGTTGCCGCGCTCGTTGCAGACATAGAGCCACGTTCCCGTGGGATCGATGGCAAAGCCGCGCGGGACATCGATCCCCTCGCTGGCGTAGCCGATCAGCGACAGCATTCCGCTCACCGCGTCGATGGCGTAGGCGACGATGCTGTCGGCCAGGGGGGAAGCGGCGTCGGCCTTGCCCCGGTTCGAGGCATAGAGGAACCTCCCGGAGGGGTGGACGGCGATCTCGGAGGCGCTGCGGGCATCGCTGAAATCGTCCGGCACCATCGAGATCGTCTGGATCTCGTCGCCAAGCACCCCGGTCACCGCGTCATACGGAAATGCCGTAACCGTCGCATTCAGTTCGTTCGCCACATAGACGAAGCGCCCGTCCGGCGTGAAGGCGACGTGGCGCGGTCCCGCGCCGGGCGCCACCGCCGCCTCGCTCACCAGCGCCAGCCGCCCGTCCGGGGTCAGACGAAAGGTCTGCACCCGGTCGATGCCCAAATCCGCCGTCACGAGGTACCGCCCCGCCGGATCGAACGTGACCGCGTGCGGATGCGACATCTCCTGCCGCGCCGCGTCCGGGCCAGTGCCCGGGTTCTGCACGATCTCGCTGACCGGGCCTAACCCGCCGTCCTCCCGGATCGGCAGCACCACAAACGGCCCCTCGTAATCCGCGGCCACGGCGAACCGGCCCGAGGGATCGACCGACAGATGGGCCGGGTAGAGACCGCGCGAGCTTTGCCGGTTGATGAAGGTGAGGCCGCCCGTTGCCGCATCGACCGCGTACGCCTCGACCGCCCCCGAGCGCACCCCCTCGTAGTCGTCGGTCTCGATTGCCGCGTAGAGGAAGCGTTGCGCCGGGTCCAGCGCCAGCCACGACGGGTTGTCGGCAGGCACGGTCCCCACGCGCGTGAGCGCGCCCGTCCCCGGTTCGACCGCGAAGACGTCGATGCCCCGCCCATCCTCGCCGCTGCCACCCTGCGCTGGCCGCGTA
>CAYSXO010000479.1:2672-2885 GCA_964434995.1 uncultured Sphaerobacteraceae bacterium | reverse complement strand
TCTCGTGTATACCTTCCCGTCTTGCGAGAAATGCGCCTCGCCGTCCGGGTGATGCGTGTATTTCAGCTTCTCGGTCGTCGTTGTCCCGGTTGGCCGCAGGCTATACCTCCTCGGACCGGCGCCGTTGATTGAAATCGTGCTGAGAATGCCGCGCGTGTGAGCAAAGTACGGCAGATGGACGTAGTAGCCGAGGCCATTGTCCCGCCGCTCGAA
>CAYSXO010000479.1:0-2647 GCA_964434995.1 uncultured Sphaerobacteraceae bacterium | reverse complement strand
CTGATCATGGACGAATGGAGCGCCCTACCCTCCTCAGGGCGCCAGGACTACCCCGTCCTTCGATTGTAGGGCGACTGGTTCGTCGGCTTCAGCGAGACGCCAAGCTGCGATGCTCGACTGTAGATCGCGACCTCAGTCCTTCCCAACTTCATCGCGATCACGCGCGTAGGCGTGTTCTCGCGAATCAGCTCCTTGAGCCTGCGATCTTCTGCTGGCGTCTATGGAGTTCCGGTGTTGAGAGCAGGCATTTCGTGCCTCCTTCCTACACCTCGCCTCTGTTGCGGATCAGGCAATTTCCATCGCCGGTGGCGAACTTGTCGAGGATAGTAGCACTACCTGTAGTATGCAACAACATCGCATGAGCAGATGTAAGGATGAGATCATGACATCTTGTCAATTCTCTGACGTGAAAGATGCGTCTGTCACAGCGCAATCGCGAGTGAGGGCTCTCAGTCGCCCCTCATGACCTCGTTGCACCATCATCCCAACTACGCCACACTTGCCAAAGTTGAGTTCTCGCTCCGAATCTGGAGAATGGCCCGTGGGCAGCCCGCAAGACATTCAGTTCATCGGCATGATCCGCACCGACAACGCCTCGGAGATCGATAGCGCCGTGGCGCAGACGGTTGAGGCGTCGCTCGATCCGGGGTTTGTCAGCGAGTTTGCGCGGGCGCACGAGGAGGCCGGGTTCGACCGTATTCTGATCGGCTTCCACTCCACCGGGCCCGATGCCTTCGCCGTCGCCACCCACGCCGCCTACGCCACCAAGCGGCTGCACATGCTCATCGCGCACCGGCCCGGCTTCCTGGCTCCCACCGTCGCGGCGCGGGCAGCGGCCAGCCTCGACCACTTCACCGGCGGCCGCGTCTCATTGAACATCGTCTCCGGCGGCAGCGACATCGATCTGGCTCGCGATGGCGACTGGTCGGAGAAGGACACCCGCTACGCCCGCACCGATGAGTTCCTCGATATCGTCCGCCGCGTGTGGACGAGCGACGTTCCCTTCGACTACGAGGGCGCGCACTACCGGGTCAGGAACGCCTTCTCCGACATCAAGCCGCTGCAGCAGCCCTCCATTCCCATCTACTTCGGCGGCGCGTCCGGCGCGGCGGTCCCGGTCGGGGCGAAGCACGCCGATGTCTACATGTTCTGGGGCGAGCCGCTGGCCAATACCAAAGCGCGGATCGAATCCGTGCGCGCCGCCGCCCCTCCGGGCCGCGCTCCCGAGTTCAGCGTCTCTTTCCGACCCATCCTCGGCAGGACGGAAGCGGAGGCCTGGGAGAAGACGCATCATTATCTGGAGCGGGTCACCGCCCTGCGCGGCGAGGCGCCGAAGAGCGCCCCTGCCAGCGGCTCGCAGCGGCTGCTCGACCTCGCGGCCCGACAGGAGGTCTTCGACGACCGGCTCTGGATGGCCATAGCCGCCGCCACCGGCGCGGGCGGCAACACCTCCGCCCTCGTCGGCACGCCGGAGCAGGTCGCCGAGTCGATCCTGCGCTACTACGACCTCGGCGTCAGCAGCATCCTCATCCGCGGTTTCGAGCCGCTGGAGGATGCCCGCGAGTTCGGCCGCGAGCTGATCCCGCTCGTCCGCGAGGGTGTGGCTCGGCGAGACCGCGCCGGGCAGGCCGCCGATTGACCGATTGACCCGATGATCCATCCCTTCATCCCGCGAGGAGCCAATTCGTGACCGACGCCGCCATCCTGGCCGATACCCGCGCGCTCGACCTGAACGGCGCAAGCGACAAGCCGGAGGCCGCGAGCCTCGCCCTGCAGGCGGTGATGGCTCGTCGCCGTTCCATCCGCCGCCTGGCGCCCGGCCCTTTCACCGCCGAGACACAAGCCCGCCTGCTGGAGGCGATCCGCCTCACGCCCGCTGCCTACAACCTGCCCCCGTGGCGCATCGTCCTCGTTCACGAGCGGCGCGCTGAACTTTGGGCGGAGATCGAGGCCGGCTTCCGCGAGCATCTCGCGGGCGAGCGCCTGGCGCGCTATCTCGACCGGCTGGAGGGGTTTCGCGAGGGGGTGGCTATCGCGTTGATCTTCGCGGATCGCCGGGTCGAACGCGCCCTGCGTGAGGAGAAGGGCGCGGGCGCGGAGATCGCGCAATCGTTTGTGCAGCAGGGGCTGGGCATGGTGCAGCTTGCGCTCTGGCTGGCGATCACCGCCGAGGGGCTTTCGACGTCGCTGCAACACTGGGACGACCAGATCGGACCGCGCGTGAGGCGATTTGCCAGTCTCGCCGAGGAGGACGTCGCGCTGATCGCGACCATGCCAATCGGCTATGCGGGGGAAGAGCCGAAAACCATCGAACGGGCCGCGCCGGAGCGAGTCTGCGCCGTTGACCCGAATGGTGCTTCTGGCGATCGAGGGTAGAATCAGGGCGAGGGAGGGTCGCGGCGTTGTCCCGGCCGCCAGAGGCTAAAGACCTCTGGCTACGCTGGCGAAAGCCCCCGTAAACGGGGCTGAAGGCCGCGAAGACTCCGCTTTCAGCGCCCTTCAGGGTGCTTACTGAAGTAGCCTGAGGCCATAAACCTCAGGCGGCATGGGCGCGACGAACGCTCCCCGAAGCCGGAATAGGGCCAGGAGTTCCATGGATTACCCGAAAACCGAACGCCAGGAACGCGTTATCGCCCTCGCCGAATCG
>CAYSXO010000478.1:0-2895 GCA_964434995.1 uncultured Sphaerobacteraceae bacterium | reverse complement strand
CATCCGCGTGACCACCGCCAGGCTGCCCGCCGCGAGCGTCATCGCCGGCAGCAGAAGATGCAGCAGGGCTGACCCGAAGAGCGAGAGATCTCCCGCAAGCAGGGAGTCGATAAGGTACGAACCAGTTACGCGCGGCGGCTCGATGTCCAGCGTTCCGAGCCTCCCTCCGATAGGGAGCAGCGACAGGTGCTTGTAAAAGACGACCTGCAGCACCAGGCCAAGCCAGAAGACCGGCAGCGACACTCCCGCCACCGAGAAGATGCGAGAGGCGTAGTCGACCACGCTGCCCCGCTTCGTCGCGGTAAGGATCCCCAGGGGTATGCCAACTATTGCCGTCAAGAGAAAGGCCGTTGCGGTCAACTCGATGGTAGCGGGGAGATATTGCGCCAGATCGTCGGCAACTGGCCGCCGCGTGGTTACCGATAGGCCCAGGTCGCCCCGCAGCAGCCCGGTCATGTACGCGCCGTACTGTTCCAGGATTGGGCCGTTCAGGCGATAGCGCTCGGCCAGGGCGTCAACCTGCTCTTGCCGCGCATGCGGCCCCGCGAGCAACCGCGCCGGGTTGCCGGGCACCACCCGGCTGAGCGCGAAGGTGATGATGCTCATTCCCAGAAGGACGAGCACCATGAGCAACAGGCGACGCACAATAAAGCGAGCCATACCGGAATCTCTCGTTCTTGAATCGGCGGCACGATCGATCCGCCCAGGACAGACGACGTGGCGTCCGTCCTGGGCCCGCCGTTCGGCTACGCCGTCTTGAACATGTCGAACCAGTTCATCGATTCGATGTACATGCCATTGAACACGAAGCCCTCGACGGAATCGCGCATCGGCAACCGGTAGTGCTTCTCGTAGATAAAGAGTGCTGGCGCATCTTCCGCCAGGATCACCTGCGCTTTGCCGTAGAGCTCCATCCGCTTCGCTTCGTCAGGCTCCGCCGCCCCTTGATCGAGCAGGGCATCGAGCTCCGGGTTCGAGTAGTAGCCCCAGTTGTAGCCGGCCGTCCCCTGGGCAGCCGTGGCGAAGAGCGAGAACATGTAGTCGAAGGGCGTCTTCAGCGTCGGCCACCAGACGAGCCCGAAGGCGTGGTTCGCCGTTTCCGGATTGGAGAGAAGATCGGCCCAGGCGCTTGGGCTCAACTCCTGAATGTCGACGGTGATGCCGAGATCGGCCATGTTTGCCTGGAAGAGCTCGCCGAGCGGCCGCTTCCAGAAGTATCCCGTCTCATAGGTATAGGGAATGGTGAATCCCCCGTCGGGATACCCAGCTTCGGCGAGCAAGGCGCGGGCTTTCTCGGGGTCGTAGGTATATTGCGGTGTCTCGGGATTGAACCCCACGAAGTTGCTTGGAATTGGGCCGCGGGCCTGCTGTGCCTTGCCGCGCATGATGTCTTCGATCCAGGTCTGGTAATCGAATCCATAGGAGAGCGCCTGACGCACCTTCTTGTCCGCGGTTGGGCCCTCTCGTGTGGCGAAAACCAGATAGTACAGGTTGTATGACGGCACATCCGTGACAACGATGCCCGGCGCTCCATCCAGTTCCTCGACCGCATCATCGGGCAGGAAGAGCGCGACATCGATTTCACCCTGCTCGAGGAGCAGCCGCTCCGTGGCTGGTTCCTTCACATACTTGACGAAGAGCTGGTCGGGGTGCTCCCCTTCCCAGCCTCGCCAGTAGTTGGGATTCCGCGAAAAGACCGCCTGCTGCGACTGGCTGTAGGAATCGAGGACGAATGGCCCCGTGCCGACCATGTTCTCCCGAAGCCAGCCCTGGGCCCAGTCGCCATCCTGCTGGTGGTCGTTGATCGCCTTCGGGGAAATAATGTACGGCGCGTACAAGCCGGCAAAGGCTGAAAGGGCGCCATCCGAGGGCGCGCTCAGCGTCAGCACGACCGTCATGTCATCCGGCGTTTCGATGGCTGTGATGTTGGCGAGGGCATAGGCGATACCCTGCTCAACGCCTATCTGGCGCTCGATCGATAGCTTCACCGCGGCGGCATTCAGCGGCTCACCGTCCGTGAAGGTGATGCCCGGCCGGATCGTGAAAGTGTAGGTCAGCCCGTCCTCCGAGATCTCATAGCTCTCGGCAAGATGCGGGACAATGTCGAGCGTATCCCCCTCGTACTTCACGAGGTTCTCATAGACAGCCCGCCACAGCAGCGGCGACTGCCCATCGAATGAGACCTGGGGATCGAGCGTAACGGCATCCGCGCCAGACGCAACGACCAGCGTTCTGGCGTCGGCCGCTGTCGTTTCTCGATTCGTGGCCCCGCCGAGTGCCACGACCGATGCGCCGGCGGCAGCCAGACCCTGTAATGCACGACGACGGGTAACAGGGTGCATCAGCAGCCGATCGATGCCTGTTGCCATGGGTGAGTCTTCGGACGTCATTTCATTCCTCCTCATCATTTCTGGCATCCCTGGCCGGCCCGTGTGGAACGGATTGCTTTCCGCACCGTCCCACCGGCTGTGCCTCAACGTTCGGCTGACGCGCCATGGTCGGGTGACCGGTCGGTGCAACGTTCTGCACAGGCGATCATATCGCACCGTCCGCGAACGATGGCATTGCGCGACTCTGGCTGCGCCGCCGGGCCACGCCTTCTGAACGGGTACAACGCTCGCACCCAGCGGTAAGGAGGGTTGAAAGGCCCCGCGCCGCCCTTATGATGCCTCATGTGTTCAGCCTGGCCAAGAATGTGCCACACCTCTCGTCAACCGTGGTGGACGAGAGGTGTGGGAGGCCGGTAGTTTTTCTGACGCGGTACTGAGCCCAGGCCACGCCGTCATGGCGAGGGCCTTCCCGGGTTCGGCAGAATCAAGGCATACCCGCCCCATCACATCACAGATGCACGCCCGGCGCATCGTCCGCCGCCACGTCGTCGACGTGCCGGGCGTC
>CAYSXO010000477.1:2563-2912 GCA_964434995.1 uncultured Sphaerobacteraceae bacterium | reverse complement strand
GGTGACGTCAAAGATCCACCGCCATCCGGGGCCGTCGATCAGCCAACCGCCGAGGGCCGGGCCGACGACGCTGGCGGTGCCGAAGACGAAGCCGCTGACCTCTGCCACTTGCCGTGCTCGGCGGGCGGGAAGAGTTCGCCAATGATGGCAATGGCATTGGCGGTGAGGATGCCGCTGGCGACCCCCTGCAAGCCGCGAAACGCAATGAGCTGGATCATCGATTGGGAGGGACCGCGGAGGGCCGAAGCGGCCATGAAGAGGATGAGACCGCCGATGTAGAACCACGTGCGGCCGCGGATATCGGAGAGCGTGCCGAAGATCGGAACGGCCGCCGCAATTGTCAGTAGAT
>CAYSXO010000477.1:775-2532 GCA_964434995.1 uncultured Sphaerobacteraceae bacterium | reverse complement strand
GTCGAGGCCGCTCACGTCGGCAACGATGCGCGCCATGGCGGAGCCGACGATCGTGCCGTCGAGCGCCGACAGCAGGAGTCCAGAAGGACGCCGGCCATAGCGATGACGACCCTGCCTGCCGCGTCGCTGGCCGAAACTCTGGAGCGGCGCCGGTCGCGTGCCACTGGCGTTTCCGGACATGTTGCTCTTCCCGTTGTGTTCAGGTCATTGGCGCTGGAAGGGCGTTGGAGACGGCGACGTCCGCGCGATTCCGCGTCAGTCGTTCACGGTGCATGGCCCTCGGCTCGGCTGCCTGAACCGGCGGTTTGGGCCATCTGGCCCCGAAGCAGCCCGCATGCCACGCGGCTTGCGAGGGAAATTTGCATCGTATATAGTTTACTATAGAAACTAGTGATGTCTGGAGTGTCGATCGCGATGGCGAGGAGTGCCGAAATGCCAGCCTCTCTGGAGTGCGCCGAACAGGCCCGCCAGATCGTGGCGCTGCTCCCCGTCCTGCGCCGATGGGTTTCAGCGCGCGTCCAGGATGCTGGACGCGAGCGCGATCTTAGCCTTCGCCAGTATGCGGCTCTGCAGGGGATACGCGATGGCGCAACATCGCCCGGGGAGCTAGCGCGGCTCTGGCAGGTCACGCCGGCGGTGATCACGGGAATCGTCGATCGCCTGGAGCGCCGGGGCCTGGTCCGCCGTGAGCCGGATGCCAGCGACCGTCGCCGGCAACGGCTGGCGCTGACGCCTGCCGGGTTGTCCGAAAGCGAGGCCGTCGAGCGAGCCTTGATCGCCGATCTCGCCAGGCAGCTTGCTCGAGCGGAGCCAGTATTACTCGAGGAGCTTGGCCGCTCGCTCGATCTGCTGCAGCGATCGTTTGCCACGCTCGAAGCCAGCGCCGAACCTGCCGCCGCGCCACTCGCGGATGAGGATATGCCAACCTGGACTGAAGGTGAAGTGATGCCGCCTGACCGCCTGGCGACGCCGGGCGCAATCGCGGCCTCTCGACATTGACGACATGGGGACGCTGCCGGATGTCCCGGCATGCTGGAATGTCGATGACGACGGAGTACGACAACATGGCGCGTGAGGTTACGGTCAAGCCCGAACAGAAGAGCGAGCCGAATGGCGTCGTCGAACTGAACTTCGGCGATCCCAATTTCATGGCCACGGCCTACGACACCTACGCGGAGATGCGCGAGAGCGGTCCGGTCTCGGTGGTGAAGTTTTCGACGGGCCGGGGCGATGCGCCGCCGCGGAATGCCCGAGAGGCGTTCTTCAATCGCGAAACGTACTTTGTGACCCACTATGACGATGTGGTGGCGACCCTGCTCGATGACCGCTACTCCGTCGATCCCCGCGAGTTGATGGCATCTGACCCAGCCGCGAAGCCGGAGGACGTGGACGCGGGGGACGAGGATCTCCGGCCACTGGGGCGCAGCCTGCTAACCATCGACCCGCCCGACCACACGCGCATTCGCAAGCTGGTGCAGCCGAGCTTCACCGGGCGAGGCATGGATGCGTTGCGCCCAGGCATTCAGGCAATCGTCGACCGCCTGCTCGACCGGGCGGAGCGGGAAGCGGCCGAGCGGGGCGAGACCCCCGGAAACCGGCGCATGGAGCTGATACGCCAGCTCGCCTACCCATTCCCGGTCGCTGTCATCGGCGATCTCCTGGGCATTCCGGCCGAGGACCGCGAGCGGATTCGCGGCTGGACGGAGAACCTGCTGAGGGTCGACGGTGGGCAGGATGAAGCGGCACAGGGGGAGGTG
>CAYSXO010000477.1:0-723 GCA_964434995.1 uncultured Sphaerobacteraceae bacterium | reverse complement strand
CGAGAAGAAGCGGCAGGACCCAAAGGACGACATGATCAGCCGCATGGTGCAGGCGGAGGAAGACAACGACGTACTCAGCGAAGACGAGTTGCTGGCGACAGTCTTCCTCATGTATCTGGCTGGCCACGTCACGACAGTCAACCTGGTTGGCAGTGGCATCGTGGCGCTGCTGACCCATCCCGAGCAGCTTGCCAGGCTGCAGGCGGACCCCAGCCTGGCGAAGAACGTGGTCGAGGAGACGCTGCGCTACTGGGGGCCGGTCGATTTTGTTGGGCGGCGCTTTGCAACGGAGAATCTGGAGATCGCGGGCACCGAAATTGACAGAGGAGACCAGGTGACGGCCAGCCTTGCCTCGGCCAATCGTGACCCGAAGAAGTTCGCCAATCCGGATGAGTTCGACATTTCACGCCCTGATGCAAACCGGCATGTCGCTTTTGGCCGAGGCATCCACGTCTGCCTTGGGGCGCCGCTAGCCCGTGTCGAGGGACAGATTGCCTTCGAGACGTTGATCCGGCGCTATCCGGATCTGCGCCTGGCGATCCCGGAAGAGGAACTGCAGTGGAGCGGCAGCTTCCTGCGCGGGTTCCGGCAGATCCCGGTGCTCTTCTGAGCGGCGAAACGGCCGCGGCCGCATCGGGTTCTGGACCTGTTGGAGTGGCGGGCGGGCAGTGCCCGCGCGCCGGCTTGACGGATCCGCGTACGCTTGTCTTCACATGGCCCTGT
>CAYSXO010000476.1:0-2936 GCA_964434995.1 uncultured Sphaerobacteraceae bacterium | reverse complement strand
GAAGCGCCAGCTCAGCAGCAATTCGGGGGTCGCGCAGTCGATGCGTGGCGCGGAGATCGCGGGCTGCGCGGCGAGGCGCCAGTCGGTCAGGTTGATCACCAGTTGTGCGTTGCAGTTCATGATCCGCCGCCCGCCGCTCGATCCCAGCGAAGCCCACGGCCTGCCGTCGCGCGAGAGGACGAGCGGGGCCATGTTCGAGAGGGGCGTCTTGCCGCCGCCGACCGAGTTCGGGCGGCCTGGCTCCGGGTCGAACCACATCATGCCGTTGTTCAGCAGCACCCCCGTGCCTGGCGTCGTCACCCGGCTCCCCCAGAGCGAGAGGAGCGTCTGCGTGCAGGAGACGGCCATGCCGTCGCGATCCATGACGCTCAAATGGGTGGTCGAGCCGTCGGCCATTTGACCGGGTGATAGGTGATGGGTGACGGGTGACGGGTGACGGGGATCGATAGCGGTCGGGACGTAGTCCGGAATGGAGGTCGAGAGGCCGTGGTGGATGCCAACGCGCTCGGCGGATGCGGCGGCCAGCGACGCCAGGACATCCTCCGGCAACTCGCGGAAGCGCTCGAGCGCGTACTCCGGGTCGGTGAGGATGGCGACTGGCACGTCGATCTGCCTGGCGTCGGCCAGCCAGGCGAAGCGGTCGCCAAAGGCAACGCGAAACGCCTGCGCCATGCGGTGCAGCGCCAGGGGCGTGTGGTAGCCGAGCGCGCGGTGATCGAGGAGGGAGAGGATGTTGAGGCTTTCCACCAGGGTCGTGCCGCCCGTGCCGCCACCGATGGTGTGCACCTCCGACCCGCCGTAGGTGGTCGAGAGTGCAGGCGCGATCCTCGCCTGATAGCTGGCGAAGTCGTCGTGGGTGAAGGGCGCGCCATTGGCGGCCAGATCGCCGGCGATAGTCTGGCCAATCGCGCCCTCGTACATCACCCTCGGCCCCTCGCTGGCGATGGACCGCAACGTTCGCGCCAGATCCTCCTGGCGGATCCGATAGGGTCGGTTCTGCTCCGGCGAAACGGGCGGGTTGCCGTCGCGGTCGAGGAAGATGGCTGCCGTCGCCGGGAAGAGGCGCAGCGTGCCGATATCGCGGCCGACGCAAAGGGTGGTGTGCCAATTGACGGGGAAGCCCTCCTCCGCCCAACGAATCGCCGGGGCCAGCGCCTCGGCCAGAGAGATGGTGCCCCAGCGCTCCAGCGCCAGGGCCAGCCCGGCCACTGTCCCCGGCACCGCCACCGATCGGTAGCCGTAGACATTGATGTTCCCTTCCACGAGCGGCCAACCAAACAGGCCCTCATCGTTGCCCGTGCCGCTAAGGGGGAACATCTCCGGCCGCGCGCCCGCCGGGGAGACCATCGGGTACTCGACCACTGCCGGCTCTTCGCCAGGTTCATGGACGACCATATACCCGCCGCCGCCGATGCCGTTCATCCACGGCTCGACGACGCCCGCGGCGAAGGCGGTGGCCACGGCGGCATCGACGGCGTTGCCGCCGCGCCGCAGCACCTCGGCGCCCGCTTCCGCCGCGCCCGGCGTCTTCGCGGCAACCATCCCGCCCCGCCCGAAGGCTTCCAACCGGCCGATCTGCCACTCGGTCTCTACTGGCATCTGGTGTCTCACTCCTGCTCCGAATCGGGCGAACCCTGTTGGCGGCGATCATAAACGAGCCTGCGCCAACTCCGGATGCCGGCGCCGCAAGGTCGCATCTCGCGCCACCATTGCTGCACAATGTCGCGCATCATCGACGCCCGCGCGGAGGAATGCATCATGGCCTCTGCCGCCCCATCATCATTTCAGGGATCGCCGCCCGCGCCGCGTACCCGGCTCATCGGCCGCGAGAACGAGCTGGCGTCGGCGCGGTCGTATCTCCTGGAGGCGGCCGCGCCCCTCCTGACGGTGACGGGGCCGGGCGGCGTCGGCAAGACGCGCCTTGCGCTGGCCATCGCGCAAGACGTTGCGGCGCATTTCGCCGATGATGTCGTCTGGGTTGATCTCGCCGCGCTGACCGACCCGGCACTCGTTCTGCCAACAGTCGCCAGCGCGGCCGGTCTCCTCCCGCGCGGCGATAGCCCAATGCAGGACGAACTGGCGCGCGTCCTGCAGCCCCGGCAAACGCTCCTCCTGCTCGACAATTGCGAGCATCTTCTGGACGAGGTTGCTACGCTCGTCGCTCGCCTGCTTGAACGATGCCCGGCGGTGCAAGTGCTGGCCACCAGCCGGGCCCCGCTTCGCGTGCGGGGAGAACAGGCGCTTCCGCTCGCGCCTCTCTCGTTGCCAACGGCCGATGCGGCGGCGAGGGAACGGATAGCCGGAAACGACGCGGTGGCCCTCTTCGTCGAGCGCGCCAGCGGGGCTCAGCCTGGCTTCACCCTGACGGAGGCCAACGCGCCCGTGGTGGCGCGGCTCTGCCGCCAACTCGATGGCCTGCCATTGGCGATCGAACTGGCCGCGGCGCGCATCGCCATCTTTTCGCCCGAAATGCTGGAGGCATCGTTGCGCGATCGCGTGCGCCTCCCTGGCAGCAGCCCGCGCGATCTGCCCGCGCGGCAGCAGACGATCGAGGCGACCATCGCCTGGAGCTACGCGCTCCTCGACCACACGGCTCAAGCGCTCTTCCGGCGGCTGGCCGTCTTCCTGGGCGGCTTCACGCTAGCGGCCGCGCGGGCAGCAAGACCTGCAGGCCAGAGCGACGATGATGCGGTCGCCGCGGTCACCGATCTGGTCGAGCAGAGTCTGGTGCACCCCATAGAGAGTGGAAACGAGCCGCGCTTTTCGATGCTGGAAACGATCCGGGCTTTCGCTCTGGAGCGGCTGGATGAGGCTGGGGAGCGCGATGCCGCGAACGATGCGCATGCAGCCCACTATGTCGCGTGGGCAAGCCGCCCTTCTCGACCCTATCCCAGGGCAATCAGGATTCTTGCATCCATGCGCCCACGCGTCGCCGT
>CAYSXO010000475.1:2088-2937 GCA_964434995.1 uncultured Sphaerobacteraceae bacterium | reverse complement strand
GGTCTTCGAGGCGGACGGACAGTTCGTATCCCGCTGGGGCAGCGATCCGGACGAGGGCGGCCTTCGCGCGCCCTCCGGATTGGCGATCGATGGCGCGGGAAACCTCGTCGTCGCCGACAGCGGCAATCAGCGCCTGCAGACGTTCTCGCCAGACGGCGATCTTCTCGCTACCCGGAAGGGCAGCAACACCGATTTGCAGACGTTCCGCACCCCGGCCGACGTCGCCGTCGATGACGAGGGCCGGCTCTACGTCACGGACCCATCGAACAACCGGGTCGTGATTCTCGATGACCGCGGCCAACTGCTCGCCGCCTGGGGCGAGCCGGGGAGCGAGCCCGGGCAGTTCGCGGGTCTCAGCGGCATCGCCCTCGATGCTGCCGGAATGGTCTATGTCGCGGAAGACCGGAATAACCGGGTGCAGGCGTTCCGGCTCCTGCCGCCGTTTGACCCAGCACCGCCGCGCGGCACAGACACGTAACCGAAGGAGGCGCAGTCCGTTTGCGGTCTCGGAAGCCGGACGTCCATGAACCGCGGCCACGCGGCCACGGAGAAGACCGAACCACATCGCGTTGGGAGGATCCCATGTTTACGACCTCGCGCATCCGACCGACACACCTGGCCACCCGTGTGGCGACCCTCGCCCTGATCGTCCTCTTCTTCGCCGCGGCGCCCTTCGTGTATGGCGCCAGCCGATCGCCGGCAACGTCGCTTCCGCCTGTCACCGCGGCGCAAGCGATCGCCCAGATCGAGGTCGAGGACGGCGTCTTGCGCTTCGACGTGGCTGAAGATGGCACGCGCTTCAGTTGGTCCGGCGACCCGGTGATGGCCGAGGGTATGCCGGCCGGCAGC
>CAYSXO010000475.1:0-2078 GCA_964434995.1 uncultured Sphaerobacteraceae bacterium | reverse complement strand
CAGCACCCCCTATGTAACGCAGGGCTATATCTACCCGGAGGGGACGTTGACCGACTCGAACGGGGTCACGGCCGACGGGGCGCCGGAGTTTCCGGACAAGGTGATCGGGCAGTGGTCCTGCTGGGGTTGGCGTTTGGCCCCGAGCGCCCATTCCGACACCGCGCCGTGGCTGACCACGCACCTGTTCAATTTCGGCTCTGGCTGGGGCGAAGCCACCCTCGTCAGCGAGGGGTACAGCATCGACGACCTCGGCATCGCCCTGGAGCGGGCGATATCCGGGGGCACCGGGGAGTACACCGGCGCCAGCGGCGTGCAACTCGAGACCAATCTCGGCTTCAATCCAAGCCGCGGCGGCAACTTCCGTTACGAGTTGCACCTGGACACCCAGTAGTTCGCATCCTGTCGCTTCAGGGCATGGGGAGGCCGGGCCGCTGCCCCGGCCTCCCCATACTTGCCGCCGCGTACACCGCGCCACTGAGCCGGTTCAGACCGATGCGGCGCTCCTGCTTTCTGAGAAATGCTGCATCGTGGGCGCGACTTCCCTCGTTACTCGATGACCTCCAAGCTGACTGAGGCAGACTCACCTCGCGCATCATGAACAACGATCGTGTGTTCGCCTACGTCTGCCTTGGGAATGGCGATCGCCACGGTCATGGAACAATCATCGTCCACCTGTGCCGTGGTCAACCGCTCGTCAGTCCCATCCCACCAGATAGACACCTCAGGTCGGACGAGATTGTCTGCTGAGACCGTCACAGCATCGCCGACGCGTCCTTGCCGGGGTGCAACAGTGATGGTCGGTTGCCCGACCCGCTCGCACGGGTCTGCCGAAGGGATCTGCTGAGGTTGATGCTCTGCTCGCCGGATAAGAGGTTCGAACGTCGCCACGAGATCCGCTTCCTCGCGGTCATTCTCTATTGGCAGCACCCCGAGCCCAGCGTTCACGGGGTACCACCCCTTGTCGGGAGCGAACCCGGCGAAGAAGAGATACCGCTCACCAACGCGCAACGCTCCGGCCGACTTGTAGTCGGGGCCTTTGTAATCAAATCCCTCATACCAAACCTGCACACGATCCGCAGCCTGCCCTTTGAGCGTCTGCTTGACATCAACGTCATAGATGATGACGGGTAGGACATCCTCCGGGTCACTCGTGGGGATGGTGTCCTCTCCAGCGATCGCCACGACCTCTCCAATAAAGATCTGGCCGAATTCAGCTCGCCCCTCATCAGTCGGCGGAATCATCGTGTCATAGGCCACCATATCCGGAACCGGCGTCCCGTCGGCTCGTCCCGGCATCGCTGCCAGGAGCACACCCGCCAGCACGATTCCCACCACGAAGAGTGTGGACGCCAATGCAGTACCGCGTCCTACCCGAGTCGGCGACGTAACCATGGAACCCTCCCTAGCTCAAGCGAGGCCACAGCGCCTCACAATCTGGCGTTCGCGGCGGGCTCACGGCCAATAGCTGGCCATGTCATTGCGATCGTGACTAGTGGGGATGTAACACGTGACCTCATCGAAGCGAACAGGGCTGTGCAGAATGGAATTGCAGGCGCCGAGCGAATTGTGATCCAGGCCGAGAGCATGGCCAAATTCATGTGCCGCCGTCCGCGACCTACGACTACTCGGCGTCGAGCCAAGGTTCTCGCCTGTGCCCGGATAGACGCCGCCATTCCAGTTCATGGCGCAGTCGTTGAAACGAATTCGCTCGGCTCCAAAGTCATACTGAGCGATCCACGAGACGGAGCAACTATTCGCGTCGTTGATGCGAATATCGGCGTCTCGTCGGTTATCAACTTCGCGCACGCGGATCGTTGAGGCCGCACGCCATTCATTTCGGGCGATGCGCACCCAATTTCCATAACTCGACTGATCGTATTAGTCAAGCCGACCACCGCGAACAGAGTGTCGCCATACACCACCGACAATACGCTGGCGAGCCGCCACCGTCTCGATCAGCAGCGCTGGCAGCAGGACCCCGTAAAGGGCGATTAGCACGAAACTAACTAACCGAGGAGTCCAGCGAATGGGAGTCATCTTGCTTGCCTCCGATACGCTCGCCCGCAAGGGTGAATGTG
>CAYSXO010000474.1:0-2980 GCA_964434995.1 uncultured Sphaerobacteraceae bacterium | reverse complement strand
CCAGCGCGAGGTCCTCCGGCGTGCTGCTGTAGTAGACGTACCGTTTCAGGTGGCCCGGGGTGGGGATGGTGAACGTCGTTGTCTCTCCGGGCTGAAGGTGGACGTCGACATCGAGCTCGTCGATGGTGAAGGTATGCGGCCGCGTGCCGCTATTGACCAGGGTAAAGATAATCGGCTGGTTGATGGCGTTCTCAAAGCGGCTGGGGATGAATCCACGATCGGTCAGCTCGATCGTCGCCCGGCCAACAACATTGCGCGCCTCCGAGACGGGAATCTGGGTATAGAGCGGCAAGGGCTCCGCCGGCGTGGCGGCGGGCGTGCCGGACGATGCCTCCGGCGTTGCGCCGCTTGGCGCGAGCCCGGCGGCGGTCGCCAGGGCCAGCAAGGCGGCTATGAGGCCAGTCAATGCGCGTTGTTGCACGATGTGGTTCCCTCGCCCCCTGCCCCCTCTCCCGGCTCGACGGGAGAGGGGAACATGATTGCCGAAACACCAGTCCAGCCTGTCGCCACACCACCCAGTGCGGCTCCCCTCGCCCAGTGCACTGGGCGAGGGGTGGGGGTGAGGGCATTCAGGGGTGGGAGAGCTAACTCACGGGCGTGGCCATCGCCTCGGGGACCGCGGTCACCGCGTCAGCCGGCACCGCGCCCGACTCAACCACGCGCCAGAGAACGCCTTGCGGGTCGGCGAATGGGTCGTAGGCCCGGTCGAACACGCAGTTGCAGGAGACGAGGTAAACCTCACCGCCTTCGCCGTTGCCGCCGCCAGTCACCAGCAGTTCAGTGTCGAGGAGCACCTGATATTGCCAGGCGCCAGCGTCATCTCGCTCCAGGCCCCAGACACGGCCGGAGCAAAAGTCGGAGTTGAAGTACACGCCGTCGAGCGTTGGCGATTCGTCGCCACGATAGACGCCAAGGCTGCTGATCGAACAATCGCCGGTGCGATGGTCGTACTCGGCGACCGGGATCACGCCGATCTGCGAGCGCGGGCATTCGCTCACCGTCTCCGGGTAGCAGTGGGAGCCTTCGAGCCAGTCCCAGCCGTAATTGACGCCGCCGGGAGACCCCGCCTCCGCGAAGTTGACTTCTTCCCAGGCATTCTGGCCAACATCAGCGATGTAGAGGTCGCCGGTGTCGGGATCAAAATTGAAGGTCCAGGGATTGCGCAGTCCGTAGGCCCAGATTTCCGGCATGGCGCCAGGATGGTAACTGGCTGGATCGCTCACGCCGAAGCCAGCCGGGTCGACCTGAGATGACAACGCGAAGGGGTTGTCCTCCGGAATCCGATAGGGATCGCCGCCGGTATCGCCGACATCGAGGCGGAGGATTTTTCCATAGAGGTTGCGGATGTTCTGCGCATTGTCGTAGGGGTCGCCAGCCAGCCCGCCATCGCCGACCGCAACGTAAAGGTAGCCGTCGGCTCCGAAGTGGATCGACCCGCCGTTGTGATTGACATATGGGTCAGATTCGATCGCCAGAACCATTCGGGCGCTCTCCGGGTCGGCCACGTTCGGGTCATCGGCAGACACCGTGTACTCCACCAGGAAGAGGTTGCCGTTGGTGGTGTAGTCGGCGTAGTAAATGTAGAAGAGACCGTTGTTGGCATAGTCCGGGTGGAAGGCCAGCCCCAGCAGGCCCTGCTCCAGGAAATCGGTCTTCACCGTCTCCTGAATGTCGAGAAACGGCTCCTCAAGGAGATTGCCATCCGCGTCGACAATGCGGATCAGGCCGGGGCGCTCGACCACGAAGACGCGGCCGCTGCCGTCGCCCGCGTTGGCGACGTTGATCGGATCGGCCAGGCCACCAACGACCTGCACCAACCGGATCGAGGGATTGCCCGGCAGCGTGCCGCCGGGGACGGCGGCTGGAGGTGGAACTGGCGTCACCAGTCCATCCGTTTGCGCCAGGGAGCGTGGCGCGCCATTCGCCACCCCCGCCAGGAAGACACCGCCGATAAGGAGAACGGCCAAGACGACAATCCCGAGCGAGCGATAGCGAGACACGGGCACTCCCTCCGTTGTGGAAAAAGCAACATCAGATAGGAAGGCACGATTATTGACCCCGCTGCTTCGATGCACAGGTCATGCCAGTCGCCATGCCGTGCGATGCTTCCTGCCGAGAAGGTCGGTCAGGGCGCTGGGTAGCCATCGCCGTGCCGGCGGCTGTCAACGCCAATCACCATGCCTTGGGAATGACTGGGCGACGGCCCACGATGATCGGGCTGGCTTGCAATGACACGCGGGGGTGCTCATCTTCGCGATTTCGCGGCGCGGAGCCTGGCCTGAGCCGAGAGGAGGATGGCGGGATCGGGCTCCTCTTGTTGACCAGACGCGAAGACGTTGCCAAGATGCGTTTGTTACGTGTCTCCAGGATGTGATTCGGGTTGGCCGCGAGCGGCTGTGCGCTTGCTTCCAGCCCACGGGGAATGCGCGGAAGCCGCTTCGTCATGGAGATCTGCGGAGGCCGCACGGTGAATGCTCTCGACCGCCAGTGATTGGGTAGCGTCACGGGGTGGCCATTTTCATGAAGATGCAATCCGGCGCGCTCCTCCCATCACCGCGCACGGGACTGATCGGACGCGTTGAGGAGCGCGCGATGGCTCACGCTCTGCTCCTCGACCGGGCCGTCCCCTTGCTGACATTGACTGGCCCAGGCGGCTCCGGAAAAACGCGCCTCGCGTTGGCCATCGCGCGCGATGTCGCGGAGCGGTTCGCGGATGGCGTGATCTGGGTCGATCTGGGGCCACTCGTGGATCTGGCGCTCGTGCCCGATAGTGTGGCGCGAGCGATCGGTTTCACGCCGTCTGCTGGGTTGCCGGTCGAGGAGCAGCTCGTACGGGAACTTCTGCCGCGCCAGGCCCTCCTGCTGCTGGACAATTGCGAGCACCTCGCGCCCGCGGTCGGCGAACTGGCCGCGTCCCTTCTTGTCGCATGTCCGGACGTGCAAGTTCTGGCGACGAGCCGCGCTCCGCTGCACGTGCGCG
>CAYSXO010000473.1:0-2991 GCA_964434995.1 uncultured Sphaerobacteraceae bacterium | reverse complement strand
AGGAGCGAGCCGGGATCGAGCGTGAACCAGCAGGGCTCGTGCGCGTACGGCAACGCCTTTGCCAACGCTTCCGCCGACGCCTGCCAGAACGACACCACGTCGAGGCCCTGGCTGGCCAACCGGACAATGCGGTCCTTTGCGCGTGCCGCCGCGTCGTCTTGCATGATCGCATCCTAACACCGGCCTGTGGACAAACCATTCCACATTTGTGGAATAGCCCCTGACGCTCGCCGCCGCTAGGGTCGATATCGCACCCTCCGCGCGAGAGGTAGCGCCCCGGCAATGGGTCGTCATCCCGGATGAGGGCCACGAATCAACGAGAAGGGAGATGTCATGATGTCGACCGCACACCCTCTTCCCACGCTGGAGCCGGTCGTGACGCCGGCAAATGCGGGAGAAGCGCGCTGGTGGTTTGATGGCCTGGCGGTGATCAAGGCCACGGCCGCGCAGACCGGCGGCCTGCTGACCGTCATCGAAATCACGGAGCCGCCTGGCGCCGTGGCAGGGAGGCACGTCCACCACCATGATGACGAGGTTTTCCTGATTATCGATGGCAACGCCACCTTCACCATCGGTGAGTTGACCGTCGCCGCCGGGCCGGGAGACTTCTTCTTCGGTCCGCGCAACGTTCCCCACGGCTACACGGTCGGCGATACCGGCTGCCGGATGATCTTCATCCTGACTCCTGGCGGCTTCGAGGATCTGCTCATGGCGACCAGCGAGCCGGCGGCTCAGCGCACGCTCCCGCCCCCCGCCAAATCCGAGCCGGATTGGGAGCGGGTGGCGACATTCGCACGGGCCCACGGCTGCGAGATGCTTGACTGACCGACAGGGGTCCGGACAGTGACCCGAGCGAGGGCAAGCCCCTCGGCCGATTCGCTGGCCGAGGGGCTTGAGGCGTAGACAATCCCTCCCCGCGCGCGATCGTCAACGGGGCCTTCAGGGAGCAATTGTCCACCTGCCAGTCGCGGCATCCTTCCGCGTTTTCGGTGATTCACCGTGCAATTCACGAAGCTTGCGACGTGTGAGGCGCGCCCAGCAGCGAGCTATTGCCGCCGCCGCGGCCGTGTTCCCGAAGCGGCGACGTGGGATCAACCCTCCACGCCCAGCGTCTCGTTCAGCCAGGCGAACAGGCGCTGGTGATAGAGCGTGCGGGCCAACGCCTCGCAGTGCATGCCAGCGCCCTCCGCACGGGTAAAGAATTCCAGCACTTTCGGCGTGGTGATGGCCTCATAGAGCTTCGGCGCCTGAGCGGCGACGGGGTCATCCTCGGCCTGGGTGATGAAGGCGGGGCAGGCCAGGTTGGCGATATAGGGGGAGATCTCGTAGCGGGAGAAATCGACCGCGTACTCGTACATCGTGCTGACGCCATTCACCCAGAAGCCGCGCTGCACGAGACTCCAGCGGAGCATGGGCGGCGCCTCCGGGCTCCGCAGCCAGGTGTCCATGTCGTCCAGGAGCGCGGGGTCGATGTCCGGGAATGCCGCCTTCTGCTCCTTCGTCAGCGGCAGTCGTGGCAGAATGGCGTCGCGTTCGTCCCACTGCCCAGGGTCTGCCACCAGCGCCGCGATGCGATGCTCGAAGCAGGCGGCGCGTGGGGCCAGGTAGCCGCCGAAGCTCCAGCCGGCCAGAACCATCTTCCCCGGGTCGATCTCCGGCCGGGTGAGGGCGTAGTCGATGACCGGGGTGACGACCGTCTCCCAATCCGGGCGGATGTGCATGTTGTCGCGGATCAGGTTGCGCCCCTGTCCCGGGCCATCGAAGAGAAGGATGTTGTAGCCGCGCCGCACGGCCGCGATGGCATGGGCGAAGAACATCTCCTGGATGTCCGAGTCGTAGCCGTTGGTGTGGACGATGGTGGGGCGCGCCCGGCCCGAATCATCGACCATGACCATGTAGCCAGGCAGCGTCGTGCCCTCGAACGGGATTTCCACCGGCTCGATGGGGAAATTGCTCAGTTCGGCGCCCTTCAGGAACGCGGCGACTTCAGACTCGAACGCGGCCACCAGCCGTGGATCGACCGGAGTGCCGAAGAGCGGGTACTGGATGATGCGGTAGTAGTTGGACGCGCGGTAGTAGGCCTGGCGCGCGCTGACGCGGTCACCCACGGCAAGGCTCGCCTCGGCGAGGGCCACCATGCGGTCTCCCGTGGCCGACCACTCGCGCGCCCAGGCGTCGACGTCGCCATCCGGAACGCGCGAAATGGTGCTGATGCAATCCCCGAAATCAGCGCCGCCGTCCAGGGCGTAGGTCAGGGCGCGCTGGCCAAAGGCTTCCCACATCTCGTACTCGCTGAGCAGCGGGCGCATCGCTTTACTCTCCGCGGCATTCTCCGGCGTGGCGTCCTGCGCGGCCGCGTGGGTCAGGCCGCCACCGGCAGCGAGCACGGCCGCGCCCAGACCACCGGCGCGGAGAGCGCCACGGCGCGAGACGCGAGGGGTGGGCCGATCTGAGGATGGTAGTTGGGACATAGGGTCTCCTTTCTCCGCGCACGGCAAACGACAGCCAGCCGATTTGGACCGGTTGTTACCGACTTCATGATCATAGCGTGCGCTCTCACTCCTCCGGGCAGGCGGTCACGAAGGGGTCAGGGGAGAGATGGTGCGCGCGTTCGGGCCATCACCTGTCGCGATGCGGGCGGTGCGTCACCGACGCTGACCGATCCGTGGCTTCCGTTGGCACTATAGGGACCGCTCCTGACGGCATTGGCATGGAAGTGACGCTGCTCCGTGGAAGCGCAGCGCACCATGGGTGAGTTTGTGAAGTATGTGCGCTACCCCGCGAGCGGTCTCGCACTTCAACGATGTTCGCTGGCGCCCAGATGCCGCGGGCGACGCATTGGTTGCGAAGAGGCGTTTCATGAGGCGGGTGCGATGAAGCTCGCGTGCGCGGCATCAACTGCGCAGTTCAATCTTCACCCGCCCCGAGAGGCGGGTGCAACGCGGGATCGAGGTGAATCGTGATAACCGCGTTGGAGTTTCAATCCCCACT
>CAYSXO010000472.1:705-3018 GCA_964434995.1 uncultured Sphaerobacteraceae bacterium | reverse complement strand
GCCATGAAGCCCCTCGGTCAGCCCTGCTTTTGGCGATGTAGCAGAGGCCACATGTGACTATCATGGCAATCCAGCTCTTGAGTGTCAGGTATGAAACCGATAGACGCCATCAGGCGTTCGTACACGCAAGAGGGAAACCGGCGCACCGCCGCCGCACCGCACTGAGGAACCAATCTGAACGGCAAGGGAACGGCTGCCAAGCCCGCGTGGCAGCCAACCACCGCGACCGGAGGGAAGACCATTGACTCGTGACCGCGCTGGCCGCGCAGAGCGGCCTCGGCTGCTCTCTCGTCGCGCGGTTTGCGCGATTCTCGCTGGAATGCCTGCCATGCTGGCCACGATCCTTACCCGAGCTGATGCGCCAGCGAGGCGGGCAAGAAAGCGGGGGCGCCGGGGGAATCACAACAGGCGAGACACGGATTCCCGGCGCAAGCCAGCCCCTGTCGCCACTCCCCCTCGGGACGATGGCAGCAGCGCCGATCTCGATACGGAAGAACGCGCCTTGCTGAAGCTGCTCAACGACTACCGCGCCGCCAGTGGGCTTTCGCCACTCATCCACAACCGGAAGCTCGGCGTGGCGGCGGAGATCCACGCGCGGGATATGGCGGTCAACAACTTCACCGGCCATATCGGCTCCGACCGCTCGACAGCCGACCAGCGCATCGAAGCGGCCGGATATCACTACGAGTGGTCCGGGGAGAATGTCTTCTGGGGGAGCGGCTCCGCGAAATCCGCATTCGCCTGGTGGAAGAGCAGCCCCGACCACAACGACAACTTGCTCTTCGGGAAATTCACCGAGACAGGCATCCGCCGCGCCTATAACCCGGCCTCGCGGTATGGCTGGTACTGGACGAATACCTTTGGTTCACCCCGCGCCCCGAAAAGCGCGCGGTGACCCTCGCGTTCATACTCTAGAGCGCTGGCTCCGCCACCGAGGGAACGCGGTTTGGCCGGCTGGAGCGTTATGCTTGCCGGGGCTCGTGCCCGCGCCCCTATTCCTGAATCGGCCCGAGAACGGGATGGCAAGGGCGCTTCGAGACCCCAGCGGGCGCCAGCCTGGACAGCAACAATCCCCTCTCCCGGCCGTGCCGGTCATCCGGGGGTCACTTCGAATGGCCTGGATCAGCAGCCGTGAGACTTGGAGTCTCATGTTTGCATGAAACCGAACTTGATGAGGCGTAAGCGCCGTTTCGCCATGCGTCGCGGAATGTCAGAGAATCCTCGACCGCATCCCCGATTCTTCAAGGAACATGTTTCGCGCAATGTGATGTAACCTCCGGCATCTCGCTCAATTGCATTGAATCAGAAAACGATTCGCACAAGCGAAATCCGCGCGCCCAGCGTCTTGTTGGCCGTGGCGAACGGACCGCCTGGACCGCAATAACGACGCCAGCCAAGAGGCGCGGCATTCACAAGCATCTCAGAAACCCAAATCATCAAATTACTATAAGAATAGCATATCTTTTTTATCCTCACTATGGTTCCAAATTTAGCGATACTGTGATACAAAATAAGTCAAGGCACGGAATCGCGCCTCGTGCCTGGCTACGGCTGGCCGGGCCCAACCGCGTCCGCTTTGGCGCTGAGATGCACTGGTGGAGGAGTGCCATGGACGATCAGCGATTCGACAAACTCGCCAGGGTACTGGGCTCCGGACTTTCCCGCCGCAGTGCGCTGCTCAGCGCGCTCGGCGGGATTGCGGCGGCGGTCACCGGCCTTTCGGCCGCGTCTGAAGCGGAGGCGCGGAAGCGAAAGGCCAAGGCCCAGGGCGAGGGCAAGCAGGCGAAGAACCACGATGGCGGCTTCCCCGATGGAAATCTCTCGGGGTTCTGCCGGGTGGGCACGTCCTGCTCGACCGATCGAGAGTGCCTAAACAACGTTCGGGACTTCGGCGGCTCCCAATCGGAGTGCCGTTGTGTCCGCGGACCGTCATCCCCGGGGCTACCCGGTATCCCCGGCAGCGGCACGTGTCGAACGTGCTCCTGCTTTGGCAAGCGGTGCGGCGATCCTGACGGCTGTGGCGGCTTCTGCGGCCAGTGCCCTCGGGGCCAGCTCTGTGTCCGCGAGCACGACGGGCGACGCATCTGCAAGGAATCGCCAGTTTGCGCGCCGAATGGTCAGCATGGCATCTGCTGCAGCGGTCACACCTGCAACAGCCAATGCTGCGATTCGGGTCAGGCTGGCGCGACCGCGCTCATCGTCGACGTCGATGTGTTCAACGCCATCACCGTCACCACATCGCCGAACCAGGTGATCACCACCATCACCGTGCCCCCGCCGACGACCCCGGTCACGCCGCCGGTTGGCGGCGGT
>CAYSXO010000472.1:0-602 GCA_964434995.1 uncultured Sphaerobacteraceae bacterium | reverse complement strand
CGTTCAGTCACCAGACCAGACGAGTGTGAGACCAGTTCACCAGAACGTCTAGATCACGCGAATCCATCACCAAATGGGATCTTGCGGTACCAGCGTCGGAGTCGACGCCAGGTCGCAAGAGTGGAGGAGACTTCGATGGATGATCTCCAGTTCGATGAACTCATCAAACGCCTAACGGCCGGGCTCACCCGCCGCGGCGCGGTGAAGTCCGGCCTTGCCGGCCTCGCCGCCGCCGTGGGCGGCGCGTCCGCCCTGGACGCCGCCGACGCCAAGAAGGGCAAGGGGAAGAAGGACAGGAAGGGCAAGAAGGGCAAGAAGGCTCAGGCCCAACGTGGGAAAGATAATGGCAAGCAACGACGCGGCAAGGACAAGGGCCGCGTCAAGGCTCAGGAAGCCTGTACAGGAGGCGGCAAAGTCCTCATATGTCACCAAGAAGGCGGCAGTCCTGTCCGATCGAACTGTGTCAGCCAGAACGCGTGTGGGCACCTGAACCACGACAATGACTGTGTCTGTGCCAGTTCCCCGCTGTTCTGCGGTGGAAATCCACTTGACCCAGACAACTACATTCCGCGCTGCAGCTCAACAGGCGTAACTTGCAGGAC
>CAYSXO010000471.1:0-3023 GCA_964434995.1 uncultured Sphaerobacteraceae bacterium | reverse complement strand
GGCCGCGAGGCCTCTGCCAAACAGCGGTACTCCCGCTGCCGGGTGGACGGACCGCTGAGCCGTGGACCGTTTTCCGGACCACGTTCACCCGCGAGTCCGGGCTGCCCTCGGCATCGTCCGAGCACCTGCTGCGGGTCTACGGCGCCCGCGCGCCGGAAGTGCTGGCCAGGGCCAATACGCCAGTGCTGCGCGAGGTGTTCGACCCCGAGTCAGGCGCCATCGCGGCGGAGATTCCCTGGGCCTTTGAGGAGGAAGGCGCGCGAACGCTTGCGGACGTTGTCGCCCGGCGGACGATGACCGGACTTGGCCGCCTGGCAGGAGTCGGCGCTGATGCAGCCGCCGCGCGAATCGCACAAGAAACACTCGGCTGGGACGAGTCTCGTTCCCTGGCCGAACTCGAGCGCTATCGGGAGTGGGTCAGCCGCTACCGGCCGCGCGCGTTGGCGCCAGCCAACTCCGCGCGAGGCTGAGACGCTCGCTCCGGCTCGTTCTCGAAAGGCATGGGCCCACTCTGGGAAGTAATCTGGCCGTTGGCGTGAATAACGATCGTTGCGGGGGGGAGTGGCGACCGAAGTGGTGCGGGGTTGCTTGCAGGTTCGGTGTCGTGCGAGAAACTGGCGGCATACAGGCGGCGGCGGTTGACAGTTGCTCCACATCCGACGTGTGATGGGCGGATGCGGCGTGCCACGCGCATGTCCTCGATCCTCCTCATACGCTGTGCGCCACTCGATCAGATCGGGCGCTCGACCGCGTGTCGGCATCGACATGGGCTGCAACGGCTACACAATACCTTAACAGGCAGGTCTTTGGTAGTGGAGGCTGGGGAGGGGCCGTTGGTCTTGATTTCGATCCTGGGGCGCCGCATGAGTGGTGGACAGAAGGAGAACCGGGTTGAGCGAGCGAGATGTGTCGATTGAGGACCGCTATCGGGGCACGCTCCTGGGATTGGCCTGTGGGGATGCTCTGGGCGGGCCGGTCGAGTTCCTGAAGCGCGATCAAATCGCCGATACTTTCCCCAACGGGGTCACGGAGTTTGTCGGCGGGGGATGGCTCAATCTGGAGCCGGGCGAGGTCACCGACGACACGCAGCAAACACTCATTCTGTCACGTGCGCTCACGAAAGACGGGCTCGACATGAGCCTCCTGGCGGAGGGGTTGATCGCCTGGTATCAGAGCAAGCCGAAAGATATTGGGAATACGACGCGGGTCGCCCTCGAGGCGCTGGCCACTGGCACGAGCCCGCGTGAATCAGGAGTCGTGGCGGTCAGGGCGCGAGGTGAACGGGGCTCGGCGGCCAATGGCGCGGTCATGCGCTGCGCCCCGGTCGCGCTGCGATTCCGTGATGAGCCCACGCGCTTGGTGAGCGCGTCACTCGACAGCGCGCGCGTGACCCACGCCGAAGCGCGTGCATCGTGGGCAACGGTTGCCGTCAATCAGGCCATCGTTCATTTGCTGAACGGCGGGTCCGTTGACAATGCGGCGCGGGCGGCGGTGGCAGGCATCGAGAACAACGACGTTCGTGCTGCCGTGCTCGACGCGGCTAGCCGCGAGCGGGACGCCGTCGCGGCGGGCGGATATGTCCTGGAGACGATTGGCGCGGCGTTCTGGGCGCTGGTCCGGGGCGCGAGCGCGCGGGAGGTCATTGAGCTCGGCGTTGCGCTCGGTGACGACGCCGATTCAACGGGAGCGGTCGCTGGCGCTATGGCCGGGGCAGCGTATGGCGCGTCCGCGCTCCCGGAGAGCTGGACCGCGAACGTCCAGTTCCGAACCGAACTGACTCACGAGGCAGATCGGTTGCTCGATCTCACGCGGCAAAGACCGGAGGCGCAAAAGGGTGCGGCGGGACGGTTCAAAGGGGCGGCGCGGCGAGCTTGAGATAGCGCTGCACGCTGGAGCGGTTACGTGCGTCATTTGCCAGACCGAGCAGCGCGAGGAGATCCTGCTCGTCGGCGCCGGCCAATGCCCGATCGACCGCGAATGAATGGCGAAGCGTCTGCGGCGTGACCTCCTTCTGAATTCCGGCGGCTTCCCGCACCCGGTCGACCATGCCGTTCACCGCCTGGGGGCCGACCGGGAAGAGCAGATCAACTGGCGAGCGCTCGCTCAGATACGCGCTGTACATGGCTCGAAAATCCTCTCCCGCGGCCAGCTTGCGCTCTTTCCCGCGCTTCGTCACGTCGTCATAGAAGACGTAAACAACAGGTCCGGAGGGATCGTCGAGGTCAATGTGCTCTCGCCGCAAAGCCAGCAACTCGGACCTGGTCAGGCCGAGCCGGAGCATCAGCCAGATAGCTGGCAAGCTCCACGGCTCGTCCCGCGCGGCGGCGGCGAGAAACACATCCTGCTCCGACGCAAAGAGGGGCACGGGGGAGCGCAGTTGGATCGTGTGCGGATAGTGCCCCTCGGTTGGATCGACGCGGAGCACCCGAGCATCGTCGATGAGGTACCGGAAGAAGCGGCGAACGGAGGTCAGCCGCCGCTTGCGAGTCGCCCGGCCATTGGCATCGCCGAGCAGTCTGGCAATGTCCGCCTGCGTGATGGCGGCAATTCGCTTTGGGCCGATCAACTTCTCGAACACCACCAGGTCGTAGCAATAGGATTCGATGGTGTTGCCAGGCCGGTTCGCCTGCTCCAGCTCGCGCCGATACCAGGACCGGGCCAGATCGAGGCTACTTTGCGCGGTGAGCGGCGCCAGCCCGCCGAGCATCGGCTGGAGCGTGCCAGCGGGCCCAGGCGCGAAGAGCGGCAACTGGTCCGGCGTCTCTGCCGCGAACTGCTCTTCGAGAGCCAGCAGCGCGGGATCTTCGCTATAGGGACGGTCCCGTTCGGAGGCAGTCTGCCCATCGCGCTTCGGCGGCGGACCCTTCCTCCGGATCGAGGCGTCCGATGCGGTGCTGACTCGTGACGTCGGCATCAGCGGCCCTTTCGGCGCAGACAGTGCTGAGCAGAGCCTAGGGACTGGAGCGGGGCATGTCAAGAACGCCTGTTCGCTTGCACGTCCTCATTTTCGCGGATCGGCGCAC
>CAYSXO010000470.1:276-3029 GCA_964434995.1 uncultured Sphaerobacteraceae bacterium | reverse complement strand
GCCGCTCAGTGCATGATCCAGCCAGCCGAGACATTGATCGCCTGCCCGGTAATGCCCCGCGCCTCGTCCGAGGCCAGATAGCGCGCCATCGCTGCGATCTCCGCTGGATCGAGCATCCGCCGCTGCGGGATCAGCGGGAGAAATACCTGCTCGATCGCATCCTCCCTGGCCATGCCGTGCAGCGCCGCCAGATCGGCCAGTTGGTTCTCGATGAGCGGCGTATCGACGAGTCCGGGGCAGATGGCATTGACGGTAATGCCGTCGGTGGCTGTCTCCAGCGCGGCGACGCGGGTCAACCCGATCAGGCCGTGCTTGGCCGAGCAGTAGGCGGACTTCCCCGGATCGCCCCGCTTGCCTTGGACCGACGCGATGTTGATGATGCGGCCCCAGCCATGCTGGCGCATCGGAGGCAGGACGGCCTGGATCAACAGAAACGGTCCGGTCAGGAGCACGCCGAGCATCCGATTCCATTGTTCCAGCGGATAGCGCTCAATCGGCGCGATGTATTGCAGGCCGGCGTTGTTGATGAGAATGTCGACCCGATCATGCGATTTCAGCACGCCGTCGACGATCGCCGTGACGTCGTCGGGATTGCTCACGTCGCCGCCTATCGCGCCGGCCTCACCGCCCTCGGCGCGGATGCGTTCGGCGATCGTTGCCGCCGCCTCCTGCCGCAAATCCTGGACCATGACGTAGGCGCCGGCGCGGGCAAGTTCCTCGGCGATGGCGGCGCCGATGCCGCTTCCGGCGCCGGTGACAAGGGCGGTGCGATTGGCGAGGATGTTCTCTGAGGCCATGGAGTGCCACTCCCACGGGTGACACCCGTCACCCATCACCCATCTTGACATTCCCGGCGATATAGCGCACGTTTCGTGACATGATCCCTCGATGTCTGGTGTGCCCGTGAGCGGCCTGGCGCCGGTAGGCGGGATGACCGTTCAGCAATTTCAGCAGAAGTGGCGCGATGCCCGGCAGCTCAAGGAGCGCTCGGCCTCGCAGTCGCACTTCAACGACCTCTGCCGCATGCTGGGCATGCCATCGCCGACGGACGAGGACCCGGCCGGGACGTATTATACGTTCGAGCGCGGGGCCGCAAAGAGCGGCGGCGGTCAGGGCTGGGCGGACGTCTGGTATCGGGACCGCTTCGCCTGGGAGTACAAGGGCCAGCACGCCAATCTGAAGAAGGCGTACGACCAGCTCCTGCAGTACCGCGAGGACCTGGAGAACCCGCCGCTGCTGGTGGTCTCCGATCTCGACCGATTCGAGGTCCATACCAACTTCACGGGGACGGCGAAGAAGGTCTACGCCTTCGATCTGGAGACCATCGACCAGCCGGAGAATCTGGCTGTCCTGCGCGCCCTCTGGGCCGACCCGGCCTCGCTGAAACCGGAGACGACCATCGAGGCCGTCACCGAGGAAGCGGCCGCCCGCTTCGGCGCTCTGGCCGGGGCGCTGCACGCGCGGGGCATCGCGCCGGAGCGAGCCGCGCACTTCCTGGTCCAGCTCCTCTTCTGTCTCTTCGCCGAAGACGCCGGCCTGCTGCCGAAAGGGGTCTTCACCAAGTTGCTCGCCCTCGGCGCCCGCTACCCGGAGGCGTTCCCCGATCAGGTGACGGCGCTCCTGGCGGCGATGCGCGACGGCGGCTTCTTCGCCCTCGACCGGATCGCCCATTTCAATGGCGGGCTCTTTGCTGCCATCGACGTGGTGCCGCTGACGAAGGAGGAGCTGCGCGGGCTGGCCGGCGCCGCCTCGCTCAACTGGGGCAGCGTGGAGCCGGCCATCTTCGGCACGCTCTTCGAGCGCTCGCTCGATCCGGGGAAGCGGGCGCAACTCGGCGCGCACTACACCGGCCGGCGGGACATCGAGCGGGTGGTGGAGCCGGTCGTGATGGCTCCGCTGCGCCGCCGGTGGGACGAGGTTCGTGTCGAGGCAGACAGCCTGAAGGCCGCTTGGGAGAGCGCCGCCGCCGCCGCCGCGCGGAAGAGCGGGCAGGCCCGTGCCCGCGATCAGGCGGTGGGCCGCGCCCGCGAGGCGTTTCAGGCGAAGCTGGCCGGATTTCTGGAGGAGCTTTCCACCCTCCGCATCCTCGATCCCGCCTGCGGCAGCGGCAATTTCCTCTATGTTGCCCTGGCCGCGCTCCTCGATCTGGAGAAGGAGGTTATCACCTACGGCGCGGCCAACGGCCTGACCGTGATGTACCCCAGCGTGCGCCCCCTGCAACTGCATGGCCTGGAGGTCAACAGCTACGCCCGCGAATTGGCGCAGGTGGTGGTCTGGATCGGCTACCTGCAATGGATGATCGACAACGGCTTCCTCGGCCAGCCCGACCCGGTCCTGGAGCCGCTGGAGACGATCCGCCTGCAGGACGCCCTCCTCGACCTGAGCGATCCGGAGAACCCGAAAGAGGCGGTCTGGCCGGAGGCGGATTTCATCATCGGGAACCCGCCGTTTCTGGGAGGAAATCGAATTCGGCAAGAGCTTGGTGACGAGTACCTGGATGATCTATTTCATGTTTATCACGCCAGGGTTCCGCGATTTGCAGATCTCGTCTGCTACTTCTTTGAGAAGGCGCGAGCTGAGGTCGTCGCCAGGCGATCTGAGCGGGCGGGCCTCCTGGCAACGAACTCAATTCGTGGTGGAGTGAATCGGACAGTACTTGATCGAATCAAGGAATCGGGTGACATCTTCATGGCTTGGGACGATGAGCCCTGGATTCTCAATGGTGCCGCAGTACGGATTTCAATCATCGGGTT
>CAYSXO010000470.1:0-266 GCA_964434995.1 uncultured Sphaerobacteraceae bacterium | reverse complement strand
CTGATGCAGATTCTCGATGGCGAGCCCGTCGCGCGGATCAACGCGGACCTTACCGGTGCAGCGGATGTGTCCGGTGCGGAGCCGCTAGCCGAGAATGATGGACTAGCGTTCACCGGCATCAAGAAAACCGGGCCTTTTGACGTGCCAGGCGATCTCGCCCGCGTCTGGTTGGCACTACCGTCAAACCCGAATGGACGCACCAACGCCGACGTCTTGCGGCAGGTTTTCAACGGCATGGACATCACCCGGCGCTCCCGCGACGTTTG
>CAYSXO010000469.1:0-3081 GCA_964434995.1 uncultured Sphaerobacteraceae bacterium | reverse complement strand
GGACGGGAGAGTGCATGACTGAAGCGTGGACGACCTATGAGCGAACGGCGCGACGGCGTGGCCAGGGAGTGCGTGCCGTCCTGTTGGCAATAGTACTCTCGATTGTACTGACCGTACTGGCCCCGATGGCGAGCATCGCCGCGGATTGGGAGGCTCCTCCGGCCAATGCCCCGTTCGACTACCAGATAGGCGGCGACTATCCGTTGCCGAACGGCGTTTCCGTGGTATCGCGCGACTGGTTCAGCGGCGCCGCGCCGGCAGGAGCGTATGGCATCTGCTACGTGAATGCGTACCAGACGCAGGCAAACGAGCCTGATGTCGACCGTCCTGACGAGCGATCTAACTGGCCAAGCGATCTCGTGCTGACCGCTCTTGGCGATGACCCGAACTGGGGCGGCGAGTACCTGATCGACATCTCCACGCCGCAAAAGCGCGAGCAGGCCGCGGCCCATGTGAAGCCGATGCTCGAAACGTGCGCGGCCAAGGGTTTCCAGGCCGCCGAGTTTGACAATCTCGACTCGTGGACCCGGTTTGACGGCACGCCGGTCGCCGGGCAGGTTCCCTTCGGGCGGGAAGAAGCGGTGGCTTACGCGGCCTTGCTGGTGGCGGACGCACACGCGCTCGGGCTGGCCGCGGCCCAGAAGAACACGGTCGAATTGACGTGGAGCGAGGCGCGGGATCAGGTCGGGTTCGACTTTGCGATCGCGGAAGAATGCGGGCGCTGGAAAGAGTGTGGCGCGTATCGAAAGAACTACGGGAATCTCGTCTTCGTCATCGAATACCGAAAGAAGGATTTCAAGAAGGACTGCAAGAAGAAGAACCTGCGCCGCAACCTGTCAATCGTGCTGCGCGACATCGACGTCACCACGCCAGGGTCGAAAAGCTACGTCTACCGGGCGTGCTGAGGCGCGGCGGAATCGGCCTGATGACCCTGCCGCGAGATAACGCAACCCTTCTCCCAGCGCGCTGGGAGAAGGGTTGCGGTGCAGGCGCTAGTAGCCTCGCTTCTTGTCGACCAGATTGACGAGCGTCTCACCTCGCGCGTAGCGGCGCAGGTTCTCGCGCAGAATCTCGACGCAGCGTTGCTCCTTCTCGGTCGAGTCGCCAGCGGTGTGCGGGGTTATGAGCAGGTTTGGCGCGTCCCAGAGCGGGCTGTCTGCCGGAAGGGGCTCAACCTCGGTCACGTCGAGGCCGGCGCCGGCCAGCCTCCCCGCCTGCAGGGCGGCGGCCAGAGCGTCTTCCTCGACGATGCCGCCGCGCGAAACGACGATCAGATAGGCCGTCGGCTTCATCAGGGCCAGTCTGTCGGCGTCGAGCAAATGGTGCGACTCGTTGGTCAGTGGCGCGGAGACGACCACAACATCGGACTGCGCCAGGAGATCGGGCAGCCGCTCCATGCCCCAGGTCTCCTGAACGATCGGCGCGCCGATCTCCGGATGCGCATCGACGGCCAGCACCTCCATATCAAAGCCGCGGGCGCGTTGCGCGACTGCCCGGCCGATGGCGCCATAGCCAATGATGCCCATCGTGCGGCCCCAGATCTCGTGGCTGGTGCGGTAGAGATCCGTCCAGGCCCAGCGGTGCTCGCGTTGAGCGTGAACGCTCCGCGGGATGTGGCGCGTCAGGGCAAAGAGGAGCGCAAAGGTGTGCTCGCCGATCGACGGTCCGTGCGCGCCGCGCGTGTTGGTCAGCACGATGTCGTTCTCGACCAACTCGGGCAGATTCAGCAGGAAGTTCACCCCGGCGCTTGGGGCCTGAATCCAGCGTAGCGCCTTGCCATCTCGCAGGAGATCGGCATTCGGAAAACCGTAGTAGACCTCCGCGTCCACGATTTCGCGGGCAAGCTCCTCCGGCGTTTCAACCCTCACCAACTCCAGCTCAGGGATGTCGAGCTCGTCGAGCAGCCCGAAATGCGGGTGGCCTTCCGTCTTTGTCAGCACGACCTTCATTGTGGGTTCGCGTCTCCTTGTAACGTGCGCGCCGGCAGCGCCGGTTCCGGTCCTGGCGCGACGCGGTGGACTACCGTGGGCAGAACGGCGTGCGTTTGCCGCATGATGGCAGAGCGTACCGCGAATGTCGCCGCTCGTCGCCCCCTCGCGGGAGCCGGCGACCGGCTGAAGACGTCGATAGAGGGGGTTCATCTGGTGTGACAGGCGTTACTCGTGAACAGGCTGCGCTGAACCCCGCGCAAACCAGAGCAGTCGAGGACATTTGTGGGAGATGGGAGCTGTCGTCAGACGGAGACCCCTTTGTCTCGCTCGCGGGCGTCCTGGCGCCAGTGGCATATCGTGGGCAGCCCGCCATGCTCAAAATTGCTCATGGTGAAGAGGAGCAGCGTGGCGCGCATGTGATGGTCTGGTGGGCCGGGAACGGCGCTGCCCGCGTACTGGCCCATGAAGGCGATGCTCTCCTTCTGGAGCGTGCGGCCGGAACGACGTCGCTGGCCGCCATGGTCCGTGATGGCAGGGACGACGAAGCGAGCCGCATCCTCTGCGCCGCCGCGGCTCGCCTGCACGCGCCACGGATCGCGCCGCTGCCAGAGACGCTCGTGCCGCTGTGGCAGTGGTTTGCCGCGCTCCATCCGGCTGCCGAAACGCGGGGAGGCGTCTTCCGGAAGTCGGCGGCGGCCGCGAGGCAGCTTCTGGCTGAGCCGCGGGAGATCGTCGTTCTCCACGGCGACCTGCATCATGGAAACGTGCTCGACTTCGGTCCCAGGGACTGGCTGGCGATCGACCCGAAGGGGCTGGTCGGCGAGCGCGGCTTCGAGTTCGCTAACATCTTCTGCAACCCTGATGCCGAGATCGCGACCGCGCCCGGCCGCCTCGAGCGCCAGGCGACGGTCGTGGCCGAGGCGGCTGGGCTGGATCGGCAACGCGTGTTGCTGTGGGTTCTCGCCTACGCCGGGCTCTCCGCTGCCTGGTCTATCGAGGATGGCGACGACCCCGCGCTGGCGTTGGCTGTCGCGGCGCGGGCAGCGTGGGAGATTGGCCCGGTTTGAGACTCCCAAATCGGCTTCAAGTAACTGACAGAGCGTTATGCAGTCTGCCGCCACGCTACCTGCAAGGTCCGTCCCAGCGGTTT
>CAYSXO010000468.1:0-3135 GCA_964434995.1 uncultured Sphaerobacteraceae bacterium | reverse complement strand
ATTCCAGCGGATTTCCCCCCGATCGGGCTGTTCGACGCCGGCGATGATTTTCGCCATCGTTGACTTGCCGGCGCCGTTTTCGCCCATCAGCGCGACGATCTCCCCGGGACGAATCTCGAGGCCGACGCCCGACAAGGCAGCGATGCCGCCGTAGTGCTTGTGGATGCCTTCGGCCTGCAACAGCAGATCGCTCATCTCGGCGTTCCCGCGTCACTTCACTTCTGAATAACGCTGATATTCAGTTCCATATCCCGTTCGGTGCGATGATCGCATGTTGTGCGCAAACTGGCCGCGGGCTACTCTCCTGTCATGAACGGTTCTTCCCCTGTGCCAACCGTGCGCGGCCGGTGCGGGAATAGCGCAATTCCAGAGGAACCTGGCTCATGAAGTGCGGCTATTGCGGCTCGATGATGCCCGAGCGCGCCCGCGCCTGCGATCAATGTGGCGCTCCTGTGGCGCTGACCTTTTCACGCGCCCGAGACCGGGAATCGGTGCAGCATCCTCATCTGCACAGCGAGGGTGCGACGTCCTGGGGCGAGCCGACGTACCAGCAGCGCCGCTCCCTGGTGAATCGCGTCCTCGATCCGCCGCGCGGGCCGCGCGCCATGTCCCCCTATCCCCCGGCCTACATGCCCGTTCCGGTACGGAGTTTCCGGCTCAATGCCGTGATAGCCTTCGTCCTCTACTTTCCCTTCTTTCTGCCAGGCCTGATCGCCAGCGCGGTCTGGTGGCGCGAGGCTAAGGCGATCGAGCGGCACACCGGATTCTCGCCGCCGGGGAAAGGATGCCTGACGGCGCTCCTCCTCTGGGGCATGCTTGTCGTCGGTTTCTGGGTCCTGGTTTTCGCGGCCGTCTAAGCGCCGGCGCGAGCGGACGGGGCTCAAGGGACGAATGCGCATGACTGCAGTGGTCTTCATCGTTTTCGTCATGACCATCGTTGTCCTGGCGGCGTTGCTGGGCATGGCCCTTGTGCGGCGCTTCGTCCCGCGCGATCGGCTTGCGCGGCATACCGAGGTGGCGGGCTACCTCTACGCCGTGATTGGCGTCATCTACGGCGTGATTCTGGCCCAGGTTGTGGTGGCTGCCTGGGAAGAGTATCGGGATGCAAGAACCATATCCGGGGCCGAAGCCTCGTCGGTCCTCAATCTTGACCGGTTGTCCCGGGTCTGGCCGGAAGCCGATCGCCAGCGCATCCACGCCGCTCTCGCCAGCTATGCGCGAGACGTAGTGGAGGTCGAATGGCCGGCAATGGCGGCTGGCGATTTCAGCGCCGTGCAGGACTCCTCGCGGATAAACGCCATCTGGGCCGCCTATGACCATGTGGCGCGCTCTGATCAGGGAGCCAGCGCGAACTACGCTCAGTCACTGACGCAGCTCGACACCGTCGACGAGTCGCGCCGCGCGAGATATCAGCTCGGCGCGCGCACGCTGCCCCAGACCATGACGATCACGCTGGTCGTCGGCGGGATCGTGACCGTGGGCTTCTCCTATCTCTTCGCCATCGAGAATCGCTGGATTCACGCTGTGATGACGACGTCCCTGGCCGTCTTGATCGCGCTCCTCCTGCTCCTGGAATATGAGCTGGAGACGCCCTTCAGCGGCCTCGACGCCATCACGCCGGCGGCGATGGAGGTGGCGCTGGCCACGTTGAATGCAACACCGTAGTAAGGAATCGCGAGCATGCCTGACGATCTAACCCATCTGATTTCCGCGCCAAACGAACCAATTGCCCGCATGTGGGAGCAAATCTTGCTCGACGAGGGCATTCCGGTGCTGGTGCGCCCTGGCGGTCCCGGCGCTGGCGGCTGGGGCTCCGTGGCAACGTTCGAGCACGACCTCTACGTCCTGCCGCACGATCTCGAACGCGCCCGCCGGGTCATGGAGGACGACGCGGGCGTCGACGATGGAGATGAGTTCATCGAATAGCGCGAGGCCGGCTGCCGGGACGAGACGGGCTCAATCGTGGCGAACGGTTGCGCGAAGAACGACCCCGCGCTCTCCCTCGTCGCGTACGTCGGGTACACCATCGAGGCGCGGTAACGTCGCGGCGGGCGAAGCTGGCCGCGCGACGGCCACGTAGCCCCAACCGATCAAGCCACCTGCCTCCGTCCGCACGACGCCATCGAGACGCACGTCGTAAATTGCCGCGCCGAAGTCGGCAATCTGCGTGATGAGATCGTCGACGAGGTCCGCAAAGAGCGCGGGCAGATCGACGCCCTCACCCCGGATCGGAGCGGACAACCCGCTTGCCTGGCTCTCTGCAACCCGTGGAGCCTCAACGGCCAGCGCCAGCACGGCACACAGCCCCGCTTCGAGCGCCGATCGCCGATCGGCGCCCTCGACCTCGATGGTGGCGACGGTTTCTCCCCGAGACGGCCGCGGGTCCATCATCGGCGCTCGCCCCGCGAGTCATTCCCGCTTGCACCCCGCCACATTCCACCCGGGTGGACGACCAACCGTTCCACGTGGAACCCCCTGAAGGAGCGTGTTGCGCTGCCTCCGAATTCATGGCGCAATGACAATCTGGTATCCTCCGCGTGATCCCGGCGTCCCCGCACCGCCTCCTCCGCCGCACGGCGAAACGGAAGCCGCGCATGGCGCGTTTGAGGGTGCGGAAAGGAGCGTCGGATCGCCGCATGGAACTCTCAGTACCGTGGACCAATGCGAGTCAGGTGGCTATCGAGCAGCCTGCTCGCAGGAGTCGGGGGTTGACCTCGGACGATCCGAATCTCGTCGGGCGCGCCCGCGAGGGCGACCAGATCGCCTTTGCCAGCCTCTTCGAGCAATACCACGCACCAATCCTGAACTATCTGCATCGCATGGTCGGCGACCGCGCGATGGCGGAGGATCTTACCCAGGATACCTTCATCAAGGCGTACAACGCGCTGCCTTCGACGCGCCCCGATCTGGCATTCAAGCCCTGGCTCTATCGCATTGCCACGAACACGGCGATCAGCCAGTTGCGACGACGCAAGATCGTGCAGTGGATTCCCTTCCTACCCGGCCACGACCACGCCAGCGAGCAGTCGATCGAGCGCTCGGTCGGCCGCCGGCAGGATATCGAGCAGACGCTCTCCCGGCTGCCAAAGCACTACGCGGCGGCATTGCTTCTGCGACACTATCAGGGGATGTCCC
>CAYSXO010000467.1:0-3144 GCA_964434995.1 uncultured Sphaerobacteraceae bacterium | reverse complement strand
CGGCAATCTGGTCATCGATAACGACTTTCGCCATCCCGTGGTGGTGGCCAAGGAGGCGGCAACCATTGACCTCCTCTCCGAGGGACGATTCGAGCTCGGGCTCGGCGCGGGCTGGCTGCAGGCCGAGTACGACCAGGCGGGGCTACCCTTCGATCCTCCCGGGGTACGCATCTCCCGCATGGAAGAGGCGATCCAGGTGCTGAAGGGGCTTTTCGCGGGAGAGCCTCTCACCTTTTCCGGCCAGCACTATGCGATCGCGGGGTTGTCTGGCTACCCCCGGCCGGCGCAGCGTCCGCACCCGCCGCTCCTTATCGGCGGCGCCGGGAAGCGAATCCTGAGCATCGCCGGGCGGGGGGCCGATATCGCTCATTTCATGCCCCGCACCATCGCCACCGGCACGCTCATTGCCGATCCTCGCGATCGCCTCACCGCCGCCATCGCGGAAAAGGTGGATTGGTTGCGCGAGGCAGCCGGCGAGCGCTTCAGCGCAATCGAAATCGGTCTCGGCGCGACCTTTCTCGTCGCCGATGACCGCCGCGCGGCCACGGAGCGTCTGATCCAGGAGCGGAAGTGGAACGGCGTCACCATCGAAGACGTGTGGGATATGCCCTCGATGTTCATCGGATCGCTCGATCAGATCGTGAGCGACATGTTCTTTCGCCGGGAGCAACTCGGTTTTTCGTACTTCACGCTGCCTGATGACGAGATGGACGCTTGCGCTCCGGTAGTAGCCCGAATGGCGGGACGCTGAATGAGGAGGAGCCAGGCGTGCTTCTTCCATGGTGACGCTCATCACGGCACGTATTGTGGGTGGGCCATGGCGATGAACCTGGCCCTCTCCGAGCATGGCCACACCACTCAACACCTCGCCGGTATCAACCGGCCCACTCCAGCCGGTTCCATGTCATCTACCTCTGTGACACCGCATGTCGCCATGGAGAGATGGGCTACGCCTCGGCGGTGGCGTGGGCGCCCTTCCTCATCACGTTCGGTCTCGCCAAGCTGGTCTTCCGCTGGCCGCGGCGGTGGCTCTGCTACGAGGGCCCATAAGCCAGGGAGGGACGATGTCGCGGGAGCAGCACCTGGCAAGCGCGGCCCCCACGCCTGGACGCGGCCCCGAGGTGGTCCACGAATCGCGAGGGGCGACATTCAGCAGAGCGTTCCAACGGCAGTTCCTGCCAGGCCTCTGGCTGGTGCTGGTCTGCGCCTACTACTTGCTCCTCTTCTACTGGTTGGTGGTCACCGCGCTGAAGACGCGTGAAGAATTGCTGCTCTCCCCGCCGACCCTCTGGCCCACCGAGTTGGCATGGTCGAGCTTCCGGCAGGCGAATACATCCCCTTCTTTCGCTACCTGGCCAATACCTCGGCCATTGCCGCGATGACGATGCAAGGCAACCTGCTGACACCAAGCCTGCTACGCGGCCCACGCTACCCTGATCCAGGGGCCGATGATGGGGCCACCACTTCACCTTCAGCTTCTTCCCGCACGAGGGAAATTGGGTCGCGGGTAACGTGGCCACCGAGGTGTTCGCGCTCAGCTCGCCGCTGATCGTGCTGCCGTCAAACGCAACCGTCAATGGGGAATCGGGGAGATTCGTGACCGTGGAGGGCCTGCCGCCGGCCCTGGGCAGCCTGAAGCGGGCGGAAGAGGGAGTAGGGCTCATCCTGCGATTGCATGAGCCACATGGGCAGCGCGGGCGAGCCACCCTCCGCTTTGCCCGCCAACCTCGTCGCATCGAGCGGGTCAACCTGCTGGAAGAGGCCGAAGATGGAGCGCCCCCGGCGCTGCAGACCGATGGCGTGACCGTCGAGCTCGCGGTCAGGCCGTTTGAAGTGGCCTCGCCGCGGTTGTCGATGACGAATGCGTGATACGACATCAGGCTGATTGGTGCATGCCGCGCGTTCTGATCGAGCACGACCATGACGTCGACCGGATGCATGACGAGCGGCGGCATCTGAAACGCGACCGTTGGTGTATGAAAGGGGTAGGGAGACCTCCGCGCTGGGGGCATGCTCCGCGGGAACGAACGACGTGCCCAAGGTGCGTCCGATCCTATCCCAATTCGCCATCGTACGCTGACCCACCGGCGCCGAACTGGAGACGACTATGCACGTAGCCGGAGACGACGACGACTCCTCGGCGGCGCTCCCTGAGTTGATGGCGCGGTTGCGCGCTGGCGGCAAACCAGGCAAAGCGCGCCTGCTCCGGTGTACGCGGGATTGGCTGAGTGAGAACTGATCGACGGGGCACGGCGCATGGCTCATCGCGCGCGAGACAGACCATGAGGAGTGAGACGGCGTTGGCCCGCACCGACGTGCCTGCCAGAGTGGCCTCGCGCTCCGTGACCGTGAGCCGCCGTGCTCTGCTCGCGGCGCTGGGGTTCCTGGGGCCGCGCGGTGTCACCACCGCAGGGGACGCCAAATCGCGGCGCAAGAACCGCCGCAATCGGCGACGCAATGCTCCCATGCCATGCGGCGGCCTGCTCGGCCGGCCCTGCCCGCCCGGATTCACCTGTGTCGATGACCCGGCCGATACGTGCGATCCTGCTGCCGGCGGAGCCGATTGCCAGGGGATTTGCCAGCCGACTCCCGACAATCCGTGCGCGGTGATCCTGTGTCCCACCAACACGACCTGTTGCCCGGCCTGTGGCGGCCAGTGCCTGCCGCCGGATCTTCCTTGCTCCAAAGAGCGATGCCCGCGCCAGCCGTGCGGGCCGACGCTGTGCCCTCCTGGGGAGGTCTGCTGCAATGCCAGTTGCGGCATCTGCGCCCCACCGGATGGAGCCTGTATCATGATCGCCTGCCTGCCCTAGACGCCACGCGGCATGCACCGAGCGATGCGAGAGGCGCCCTGAGGTGAGATCCTCGATGGCATGAGCGATGCGCCATGCATATCGGGACACTCGGCATCGGACACGGTCGATGCCGGCGACGAGCATCACCTTGCCCTCGAAAGTCAATTCCGCCTCATCCAGGGCGACTGCACCGCCGATATCGGTTCAGACGACTATTTGGTCCGGGAGGACTGAACTCCACATAGCGTGGAGAAGATTGGTGATTTCATACGGAACCCGGTCGATCAGTGCCTCATGCGCGGAGAGCGCCCTCGCCACCAACCCCTCTCCCAGTGCGCTGGGAGCGGGG
>CAYSXO010000466.1:0-3170 GCA_964434995.1 uncultured Sphaerobacteraceae bacterium | reverse complement strand
CCTTCTCCGTCTACAGCGTCAGCGGCAACGCCGATGTCGACGCGCGCTCGGTCGCGCTCGGCCGGGCCTTCGGCTTGCCCTATCTCGTTGCGACTCAGCCGCAGCCGGGCGGCCTCGCGGGGACCACGGTTCAAGCCGCCGCCGATGCCGGGGTGCCTGGCATCATCGCCGAGGCGGGCAGTTCCGGCCTTCTGACAGAGCCAGAGACACGGATGATGGTCGACGGCGTCGAGAACGTCCTCCGCTCTCTCGGGATGATCGAGGGCGCGGTGCGGGAGACGCCGGTTGCCGAGGTTTCCCGTTTCACCTGGCTGCGATCGCCAGCGGAAGGGATGTGGTACCCCTCGGTGTCGACGGGCGATGCGGTTCGCGAAGGTCAGGTCATCGGACATGTCGGCAATCTCTACGGCGACACCCTGGCCGAGATCGCCGCGCCACACGACGGCGTCATCCTCTTTATCACCAGCGCGCCAGCCATGCCAAAGGATGGCCTGGTGATCTCGGTCGGCGGCACATAGGCAGGCGAATACGGGCAACTACTGGCGCAGGCTGAGCAGCGCGGCTACCCCGAACGCGACGAGCATCGCGCCGGAAATGCGGTTCACCCACTGCAGCCGTTCCGGCGTCAACGCGCGGCGGAGGTAGCCGACCGCGCCGCTGAGGATGAGCCACCACAGTGCGGAACCGAGAAAGACGCCGCCGACCATCAGGATGGCCGACCAGCGGTCGCCGGCGGCAGCGCCAAGCCCCAACCCGGCGAAGACCGCGGCAAAGGAAAGAATGGTCGTCGGATTGGTCAGGGTCAGCGCCAGCGTCGATCCATAGGCGGCCAGCAGACCCCGTGTGGAGCTCGATCGCGCTTCCGATGCCGGCATTGCCAGCGCGGTGCGGACTCCCAGATAACAGAGAAAGAGCCCGCCAATGAGCCGGACCGCGTCCTGATATTCGACCAATGTGCCTGAAACCGCGGTCAGGCCCAGCGCCGCTACCGCGCCATAGAAGGCGTCGGCGGTCGCCGCGCCAAGCCCGGAAACGAACCCGGCCAGCCGCCCCGACGCCAGCGTTCTCCTGATGCACAGGAGGCCGATGGCCCCAACCGGCGCGGCGATGGCGAGGCCAATTGCCATGCCCCGAGCAAAGTACGACATGTCCAACTGAAGGCTCCCTTCGCGATCAGTCGTGCCTTACGTCCCGGGCATGTCACAAACTCCGGGGCAAAGAATGGCCCGCCAGCCGTTGCAGGTCTGGCGGGTCGGCGTGCGCCGGAGTTGTGCGGGGCGCGCGTCGCTAGCCAGACCTCGCGGCCTGCTGAAACCGCGCCTGAACGGTTGACCGATTGTACGAAGCGCGAGCCTTGACCTCAATCACATGGGTCTCCTCACGAATCCAAACAAGCGTATCCATCGCGGGCTTAGTGGTCAAGCATTTGGACAGCGCGTCCTGAAGCTGGCAGGAGTTTCGGCCACAGCATTATCCTGCCATCTGTATTGACCAGAGTTGTGACTTCCGATAGCATCCGTGCATCCTGTGGATTGGCCGGGGATGGCTCCGAGGCATGACAAGCGCCGGCCGCACGTCTTCCACCATGAGGCGCGCGCTCCCTTTCCGCTCGCCAGGTAAGGCGTGGATCGGGCCGGCACACCACGCATCGCGGCCCGTCGCACTGCTGCTGCCACGATCGATCATGTTCCACGGGACCGCTAGCGCGTGAGTTCAGGAAAGGTCTCCCATGAAGCGTTACCTTCGCTCGATCCTCGCGCTGATCGCCGTTGCCGGGATGCTGGTTGGCGGCGCAGGGCTCTCCCTTGCCGCACAGGGGAGTGGCAATCTCACGGTGCTTGATTGGGCCGGTTTCGACGCGGAAGAGTTCTGGATTGACTTCAGGAACGCCAACCCGGACGTTGACGTGACGTTCGAGATCGGCGCCTCCGACGCCGATATCCTCGCCAAAATGATGGCCGGGGATCGGGCCGACGTCTTTCATCCCTACACGGGTTGGCTCCAGTTTTACGTCGATGAAGGGCTGGTCGAAGAGCTTGACACCTCTCGGCTGACGAACTGGGACAAGGTCCCCGACCGCTTCAAGGAGCTTGGCCAGATCGACGGCAAGCAGTATTTCGTTCCGTACGACTGGGGATACAGCTCGGTCCTCTACCGCACCGATCTGGCCCCGGAGGCGGGCGGGTCCCTCTCGGCCCTTCTCGATCCGGCCTATTCTGGACACATCTCAATGTGGGACGACGGCGAAGCAGCCGTGAACACGGCAGCGGCGATCCACGGCTGGGACCCCCAAAACCTGACCGATGAGCAGCTCGCGCAGATCAAGCAGGAGTGGATCGATCAGCGGGCGCACAATCTCTTCTATTGGTCCGGTGAGCCAGAACTCGTCGAGGCCATGGCTTCCGGTGATGTCTGGGTGGCGTACGCCTGGCAGGGCGCCTACGCGCTGCTGCGCGCGCAAGACATACCGGTCGCCTATGCGAATCCTGAAGAAGGCCGCGCCTCCTGGGTCGGCATGTACGGCATCCGCAAAGGCTCTGAGAATCTCGACAATGCCTACGCCTTCCTCGATGGCAAGCTCGCCGACGAAACGGCACGCAACGTCGTCGAGCTCTTCTACTACGGTGCTTCGAACCAGGAGGTGCTCGACTCGATCTCCGATCCCGAGCTGATCGAAGTCCTCTCACTCGACGACCCCTCGGTATTGGACCGCACTCGCTTTTCGCGGAACCTGACGCAGGAGCAGCGAGACGCCTGGGCCGAGATGTGGGACGACGTCAAGGCCTCGTAGCGGTCGAGTCGCGCCAGTCGTGACCGCGTCGCCGCCAACAGCAAACCAGGTGAGCCCCAACGTTCAGAGCGCCGGGGCCCGACGGCCGCGCGCCTCGTTGCCCAGATTCGACCGAAACACCACCTTTTGGGGGCTACTGCTTCCGCCAGCGGCCTGGATGGCCTTCTTCTTCGTCGTCCCACTCGTTCTGGTTGCCGTCATCAGCGTCAGGCCAGATCTACGCGGCGGCGTTCTGGTGTCTTTTGCACCCACGCTCGAGCACTATCAGACGCTCTTCGCCAAGCCGGCCTATTTCCGCCTCTTTGCGACTTCGGTCGCCATGGCGCTTGTCGTCGCCGCCATGGCCACGCTGCTGGCCTTTCCCATCTCCTACTTTCTC
>CAYSXO010000465.1:0-3199 GCA_964434995.1 uncultured Sphaerobacteraceae bacterium | reverse complement strand
CCGACACCCTCGTCTCATGACCCTGGGCCGCGGTCATGAGCGCCCTGCTGGCCATGGTCCGCGCCAATGTGACGATGAGCCTGCGCAACCGGGCCGCGCTTTTCTGGAATCTCGCCTTTCCCGCGCTCTTCATCGTCATCTTCGGGGTGGTCTTCGGGCGGGGCACGGACGTGCAGTTCGACGTTGGCATCGCGGGGCCAGAGTCGGCTTTTCGCGATGGGGTGATTGCGGCGCTGGAGGCAAACCCCAGCTTCTCGGTCTCGGTTGGCGATGACGAGGCCGAGTTACACGCCCTGGAGGATGGCGACCGGGGTGTGGTGGCGGTCTTCGCGCCGGAGGCCGGCTCCGAGCCAGGCGATTTCCCGGCGGTAACGCTCTATTACAACGAGACCGAGGTGCAGGTCTCGCAGCTTGCGGTTGGCGCGGTGCGGCAGACGCTGATCGACGTGGCAGGTGGCCCGCCGCCGCTGCCGATCGACGTGCAGCCGGTGATGGCCGAAGACGTCTCCTTCATGGATCTCTTCGCGCCGGGCATCCTGGCGATGAGCCTGATGAACTCAGGGATCATCGGCCTGGCCACCGCGTTCGTGACCTATCGCGAGCGTGGGATTCTGCGGCGCATCCGGGTGACGCCCTTCCCACTGACGTCGTTCATTCTGGCGCGGATCTTCTCGCAGCTCGTGATTGCCGGCTTGCAGGCGGTGATCCTGATCGGCATGGCCTGGGCGTTCTTCGGGCTGCATCTGCGCGGAAATCCGCTGGTGGTGCTCCTGTCGATCGTGGTGGGCGCGCTGGCGTTCCTGGCTATCGGGTTTGCCATCTCGGGTATTGCTCCCAATGCCGAGACGGCGGCCAGCTACGCCAACCTGATCACCTTCCCGATGCTCTTCCTCTCGGGCATCTTCTTCAGCATGGAGGCCGCTCCGGCCTGGCTGCGGCCAATCACCACGGTGCTGCCGCTCCCCTACCTGGTCGACGCCCTGCGCGAGCCAATGACCTTCGGCAACGGCCTGGAGGCGATCTGGCGCGATCTGGCCGTGCTGCTGCTCGTCTTCGTCATCGCCATGATCGTCGCCGTCCGCTTCTTCCGCTGGGATACGTCGGGGAATAGGTGATGGGTGATGGGTGATGGGGTGTTGGGGTGATAAGGAGAACGACGGATGCTCCGTGTTAATAGCTAATGGCCTATAGCCGATAGCCAACAGCCGATCACTCACGTATCATGCGCCCGCCGGGGAGAGAGCAGAATGGCCTGCCGCCGCCCCCGGCGAGCGTTGTGGCCAGCCGGTGGTTGGCAGGGAGGTCGCCATGCGCGCGTACGTTTCGCCGCGGATGATCGTCGTCGCCTTCGCGCTTCTGCTCGTGGCAGGTCTCGCTGCCCTGAACTCTGCCGCCTCGCCAACGTCCGCGAAGGAAACCATTACCGTCATCGAACATGCGGCATCCGATACCGTGATTGATCAGGGCGACGAGGGAGACTCCATCGGCGATACGCTGGCCTTTTCCAACGAGCTGTACGATGCCGACAATGCCGAGGTCGTCGGCGCCAGCCAGGGTGCGTGCACCCGCACCGCGCCGGGCAAGGCGTGGGAGTGCACCTGGACGAACGTCCTGGAGGACGGCTCCATCGTGGTGCAAGGGCCGTTCTATGACGCGGAGGATTCGACGCTGGCCATCACCGGTGGCAGCGGCAAGTACTCGGGCGCCTCGGGCGAGATGGAACTGAAGGCGCGCGAAGGCGGGACCGAGTACGAGTTCGTCTTCCACCTGAACTAGGCGAGACGGCAAGACGGCGAGTCGTCGAGCCGGCAAGAACGATCGTGGCCGATGGTCGATTGCCCGTCACCCGTCACCCAGGAGAGACGGCATGAACGATGCCCGGTTTGACGCGCTTGCCGCAATGCTGGCGGCCGCGCGCACCCGGCGGGCGATGCTCGCTGCGCTGGCCGCCGCGACGGTGTCCGGGGTTGCCGCGCCGCGGCATCAGGAAGCGCGGGCTGCCCTGGTCTGCCGGCGGCGCAATGAGCGGTGCAACGGCAAGCGCGAATGCTGCTCGGCGCGGTGCCGGCAGAAAAAGGGGAAAACGCGCAAGTGTGCCTGCAGCCCCGAGGGCAAGCGCTGTCATGAACCGAGCGACTGCTGCTCGACAGGCATTCAGCTCTTCTGCGTCGCGAACTACTGCGTGCGTGAGCGCTAAGACGGCGAGACGGTGAGACGGTGAGACGGCGAGACGGCAAGAAAGTCATTCCTTGCCGTCTCGCCGTCTCGCCGTCTCAAGGCCTGGGCCGCGTCATCTCGCTGGTCGTTAGCGGGGTCAGGCCGAAGATGCCACGGCAGTAGCGATCGACCGGGCCGGGGAAGGCGACGGGATCACCGGGGCCATCGACGAGGCCGAGCGCGGCGAGGGAGTCGAGCGCCTCGGCCGGATCGGCATAGAGCCAGCGGGCAAAGGCGCGGTCATTCGCGGGTGTGACGCCGACCAGGGCGTGCGCGAGCGCCAGGTGCTGGGCCTCGACGACGCCCATTTGGTAGCAGATTTCAACCTGATCGAAATTCCCCATGCGCGCCCATTCGCGGCCGAGCGCCATGTAGCCGGCGATACCGATGGCCTTCAGCTCCAGCAGCGTCACCAGCAGCAAGGTGCGATCGGCGATGGCTTCCGCGGAAATGGTGAAGGATTCAGCCAGCGGTATTCCGCCAGCGGCCACCAGGACGTGATAGTGTTGTTCATCCTGGCACTGCGCGGCGGTGATCACGGTGGCCGCATCGTCTCCAATGTCGAGCGAGCCGTCGAGGGCGAGGGCGCGAGCCGCGCCAAGCAACGTCACTGATGCGGCCTCGAAAGTGGCCAGTGCATCGAGGCCTGGCTGCAGCGCCGTACTGTCAGTCATGCGGCTGAGGACCCCAACCGTGCAGAGCGCGACGGTCATCCCGGAAGGCCATGCTCGGCCGGCATCCCCGCCGTATCCCGTTCTCGCTCACTGCCAGCTCCCCCGTCCGCAACGTGATAGGCGAAAACCTACCACGCCCGACAAGAAAGCACGGTCAGCATCGTCTTCATCGTGCTGTCGTGACCTCATTTCCCCTGGAACCCTCTGACAGGGGGAGGTATGCCGGGTTCTTCGCGATCGCGGCGGGCACACGCCCCTCTCCCATCGCCATGGGAGAGGGGTTGGGGTGAGGGTTCGTCGCGGCAACG
>CAYSXO010000464.1:1243-3208 GCA_964434995.1 uncultured Sphaerobacteraceae bacterium | reverse complement strand
GTTGCCCGCCTGGTTCGACGGCCGGCGCGCTGTCGCGCGCTTCATCGGCGAGCGCGTTTTCGAGACGCCGTGGCGGCTGGTTTCCGTCGACGCCAATGGCCATCTGGCCTTCGCCTGCTATCAGGGTAGCCTGAGCGGCGGGCCGTTCCGGCTCGGCGCGATCAACCTCCTTTCGCTTCGTGGCGACACGATCGCGGAGATCAACGCCTTTCTCGATCCCGCGGTTCATGCCCGGTTCGGACTCACTTCGAGGGTGTCAGGGTGACAGGGTGACAGGGTGACAGGGTGTCAGGAAGCGAGCATAGCCCCGTTCTTCCTATGACCCTCGTTCCATCACCGATGAGTTTTCGGCTCGCGGCGACTCTCTATCCATGAAGGCGTGGCAGCGGGCCACGCCCGACATCGACCATACGGGAGAGATCGCATGCGGAAAGTCATCGTTGCCAACATCATGTCCCTCGACGGGTACTACACCGGTCCCGGAGACGACGTCATGGTGATGCCGTTTGACGACTCATTCAACGGCTTCAATGCCGAGCGGCTGCGTGCCGCCGACACCGTGCTGCTGGGCCGCGTCAGCTACGAAGGGTTCCGGTCCTACTGGCCGATGATCGCGGATAATCCTGATGTTACGCCCGAAGAGCGCGAAATCTCGCGCATGATGACCGCGATCGAGAAGGTAGTGGTTTCGGACAGCCTGGCGCTGGTCCAGCCCGAACCATGGCCAAACACGCGCGTCATCCGCCGGGCGGAGGCGCCCGAACAGATCGCGGCACTCAAGCGCCAACCGGGCCGGGACATCCTGATCTTTGGCAGCCAGACACTCTGGACCGACCTGCTGGCGAACGGGCTGGTCGACGAGCTGCACGTGACCATAGGCGCCGGCGTCATCGGGGCGGGGCGGCCACTTTTCGCGAACCGAGCGGCGAACCCATTGCGGCTCCTCGAAACACGAGCCTGGAGCGGCGGAAACAACGTTGTGCTGCGCTATGGGGTCGGCCCCCTTGCCGGCGCTCCCGCGTAGTGGGGCCATCCGGGAGAATGGAGAGGGGCGCGAAATGGCGCGCCCTCCCTTCACTCGCTCTCCACCTCCGACCGTGGAGGAGGCAGCGTCGCCTTCAGCATGAGATACCCGGCCACGCCGGCGACGATCGAGCCGAAGAAGATGCCGACCCGCGCCGCATCGGCCAGCGACCCGGCCTCGAACGCCAGCTCGGCGACGAAAAGCGAGATGGTAAAGCCGATGCCGCCTAGCATGCCTACGCCGGCGATGTTCCGCCAGGAGATGGCGCCGGGCAGAATGGCGATGCCAAGTCTCACCGCGAGCCAGGCGAAGAGGGTGATGCCGATCGGCTTGCCGAAGACCAGCCCCAGCACGATGCCCCAACTCACCGGGCTGATCAGCGCGTCGCCAAGCCCATCCACCAGCGGTATGCCCGCGTTGGCGAAGGCGAAAAGGGGCAGAATGCCAAAGGCCACCCACGGATTGAGCCGATGCTGCAGGTGCGTCATCGGCGTCTCGACTTCTTCGCAGAGCCGCTCCAACTGCTCCGTCGCCTGCTGCTGCGGTTCGTTGGTGAGGATGCTCGGCGCCAGGAAGCAGGCATCCTCGAAATCGTCGATCGCCTTGCGGGCGCGTACCAGGAACTCGCTGGGGTTGATCCAGGAGCGCGCCGGCACGGTCATGGCCACCAGGACCCCGGCGAATGAGGCATGCACCCCCGACTCGAAGACGGCCACCCAGACCACGAGCCCGAGGAAGGCATAGATCGGCCAGTGGTGAAACCCGGCGACATTCGCCGCGACAAGCAGCCCCATCAGGATCACGGTCACGGCAATCCAGAACCAGGAAATCTCCTTCGTGTAGAAAATGGCGATCACCCCGACCGCCAGAATGTCGTCGACGATGGCGAATGCGGTCAGAAAGACGAGGAGCAGTGGCCGCACCCGCGCCGCCAGGAGGCT
>CAYSXO010000464.1:0-1233 GCA_964434995.1 uncultured Sphaerobacteraceae bacterium | reverse complement strand
GAGCGAGAAGGCGGTGTCAGTGGCGATCGGCACCCCCCAACCGTGTGCGCCAGGACCACCCCAGTTAACGACGCTGTAGACGAGCGCCGGGACCACCACGCCGCCCACGGCCGCCGAGATGGGCAACGCCGCCAGACGCGGCGAGCGCATATCACCCACCAGTACTTCGCGCTTGATCTCCAGGCCGACGATGAAGAAAAAGAGCGCCATCAGGCCATCGTTGACCCAATGCCGCAACGATTCGGTGATCCCGAACCGCTCCGTGCCGATGGTGAACTCGGTCTCCCAGAAGGCGTGGTAGACCCCGGCCAGGGGAGAGTTCGCCATGATGATGGCCAGCAGCGTCCCCAGCAGAAGCAGGCCAATGCCGGAAACACTGGTGCGGACAAAGCCGCCCACGGGCGCCAGCGCCAGGGCGAAGTTCCGCGCCTGCAATGTCCCCGTGATGTTGGCGAGAAAAGCCTCGTTCTCGGTCAACGCCTCGAGGTCGGCCAGCCAGACTTGCCGCGCATCCGACGCCTGCCAATCATCCAGATCCTGCTCGCTGGCAAAGGTGACGACGACGCGATAGTCGCGGCTGCCGCGCTTGGGACGAAAGACGCGCCCGCCGCGATAGCCCGGGAACCGCGATGCCGCCTCGGTTATGCCCTGGAGAACTTCCTCGAACTCCCGTTCGCGGCCAGGGAGCGCGCGCCGGGTGATGCTGACCGTGACGCCTGCATCAGGCCGAGGGGCTTCCCGCGCCGATTCCTCCATCGTTCACCCCTGAATGTTCGGTCGGCAAGGCGAGTCGAGGCGTCGAGAAGCCGAGAAGAGACCCGCGAGTCGGCGAGCGCCAGTGGCCAGAAGCCCTCGGCCAACAGCCGGTAGCCAACCTACCTTGGCTCCCACGCGACCTCGTCGATGTAGCACCAACTCCAGGTCTCGCCGCGTTCGAGCGAGCGCACGATCGGGTGGTTCGTAGCATGAAAGTGTTTCGTCGCGTGCTTGTTCTTCGACGAATCACAGCAGCCGACGTGGCCGCAGGTGCGGCACATCCGCAGATGCACCCAGGTATCTCCCATCTGCAGGCACTCCTCGCACCCGCCGGGGGTGTTCGGCGTCACGTCGTGGATCTGGTCCAGATGGGTGCATGGCACGTTCATTTTGCTGCTCCTTACGAGGGTGATGGGGTCGTAGGCTATCGGCTATTGGCTATTGGCTATTGGCTATTGGCTATTGGCTATTGGCTAT
>CAYSXO010000463.1:0-3217 GCA_964434995.1 uncultured Sphaerobacteraceae bacterium | reverse complement strand
TGCTCAACATCCTCGATCAGTCGGCGCCAGTCGGCATCGTTGCCTGCGGCGTGACCATTGGCATCATCGCCGGCGTCTTCGATCTCTCGGTCGGGGCCATCTTCGCCGTGGCCGCGGTAGCGGCCTGCAAGCTGGCGCTGGTCACGTCGCCCTGGGTCGGCATCGTGCTCGGAATGCTCTTCGGGGCGTTGCTCGGCATCGTCAATGGCGTGCTGGTCAGCACGGTCCGCATTAACTCGTTCATCGCGACGCTGGCCTCGAGCATCGTCTTTCGCGGCATTGCCATCCTGGTCACCGGCGGCATGATCGTCACCGTTACCGACCCCACCTTCAAGATGCTCGGGACGGAGACGTTTCTCGGCGCCAAGTACACCGTCTGGGCCTTCGCGGCGGTGATCGTGGTGACCTCGTTTCTCCTCTCGCGGACGGCGTTGGGGCGCTACTTCTACGCGGTTGGCGGCAACGCCGAGGCGGCAAGCCTCTCCGGCATCCGCGTCGAGCAGGTGCGGACCATCGCTTTCGTCATCTCCGGCCTGAGCGCCGGCATTGCCGGGGTGCTGGCCGCCTCCCGCACCAGCTCGGCCCAACCCGATCTGGGGATGGACCTGGCCTTGCAGGCGATTGCCGCATCTGTCGTCGGCGGCACCAGCATCATGGGTGGCCAAGGGGCAATCTGGCGGGCGGTGCTGGGCGTCCTGATCCTGGCCATGATCGGCAACGGCTTCAACCTGCTCGGCATCGACACCATTTATCAACAAATCGTGCAGGGCCTGCTGATCGTGCTCGCCGTGGGGCTCGATCAGTTGCTGCGGCGCAGGCGATAGGCAGTCCGGGTTGGCCCCTCCGTGAAGCGATCGCCCGGAACCCGCGCTCGATCGTCTAAGATGGCGTTCCAGGAGCGCCCAGACTCCACGCGGGCATGCTGAATCGACCGATTCGGGACTGGCCATGGACGACGTGGTCGCCTCGCCCTCCAGGTTTCCAGACAGCCCTTCTCTGGTGGGGAGGGTTCCAGAGCGCGCGGCGCTTTCCGAGGCCCTGAACGACGCGGCCGCGGGACAGGGGCGCCTCGTGGTGATCGGCGGCGCTGCCGGCATCGGCAAGACGACGCTGGTCCGCGATGTGATCCGTGAAGCGCGAATGCGTGATGTGCTGGTTCTCACGGGCCACTGTTACGACCTCACGAACACGCCGCCCTACGGCCCCTGGCTCGATCTTTTGGTTGCCTACCAGCCTGGGGACCGATTGCCGTCGCCGCCCGCCTTTGCAAGTGGCCGGCTCGAGGGAATCACCAGCCAGGCCGCGCTCTTTGCCGAAATGAGGAGTTTCCTTGGCTCCGTGGCCAACGTCCGCCCGGCGCTTGTCATCCTCGAAGACCTCCATTGGGCCGATCCCGCCAGCCTCGAACTCCTTCGGCACGTCGCTGGCCACATAGACGAGTTGCCGCTGCTGCTGATCGTTACCTATCGCGTCGATGAGTTGACCCGGCGCCATCCCTTTTATCAGCACCTGCCAGCGCTGATCAGAGAGTCGGGTGGCGAGCGGCTCAATCTGCGCCGTCTCGATACTGACGAACTGCGGGCGCTCGTTCGTTCGCAATGGCGGCTGGACTCAGCCAATGAAGGTCGCCTGACGGACTATATCGAGCGGCATGCCGAGGGCAACCCCTTCTTCGCGACCGAGTTGCTGCGCGCCCTGAAGGACGAAGGCATTCTTCGGGCCAGACCGGGCGAAGGCGCGCTCGGCGAGCTTGACCGGGTAATTGTGCCTCCCCTGCTCCGCCAGGTCATCGATGGGCGGGTCGGCCGTATGGGCGAGGAGATGCGGATTCCTCTGGCGATGGCGGCCGTCATTGGGCAGGAGGCGCCCCTCGACCTCTGGGCGGAGGTTGGCGAGATTGGGGAAGAGGCGTTGCTGGCCATTGTCGAGGAAGCGGTCGAGGCGCACCTGATGGAAGCGGAACGTGACGGCACTCGTGTCCGTTTCGTGCACGCCTTGACGCGCGAAGCTCTTTACGAGGGGGTGCTGCCGCCCAGGCGCCGGCTCTGGCATCGGCGCGCTGCCGAGGCGCTGATGGCCCGGCCCGATGCTGACCCTGATGGCATCGCCTTTCACTTGCAGGAAGCCGGCGATGCCCGCGCGGCCGAATGGCTGATGCGGGCGGGGGAGCGCGCGCAACGCGCCTATGCCTGGCGCACGGCCAGCGAGCGATTCACCACGGCCGCCGACCTGCTCGCGGGCGTGGCAGGCGAAGAGCGGACACGAGCCCAAATCCTCTGCCGTCTCGCTCGGCTGCTGCGTTTTGCCAATCCTGAAGAGGGCTTGCCAGGAGTCGAGGAGGCGATCCGCCTGGCCGAGAGCATCGGCGACGCCGCGCTGGCCGCGGAGGCGCGGCAAACGCGCGGCGTGCTGCGTTGCTACACCAACGACTACACCCACGGGCGCGAGGATATGGAAGCCGGCACGGCGGCGCTGGAGGCACTGGCCGCGAGCGGCATTCGCAAGACGGTCGACTCGGAGATCTGGCTCGCTGATGCACTCCCGGTTCACCCGCTTGTCGAGGATGGCGACGATGGCGCCGCTCATGCCGCGCTCGCATCTGCTGGCATGCACCACCTGCGCGGCATTCGAGGATCGCTTCTGGCCTACGCGGGCGGCTACCGCGAAGCGCTCGCGATTGGAGAACGCTTGCTGACCGTTGCCGGCGATTCGGACAGGACCGGTCCCCTCGTCCGCGTGGCCCGCGCGCACGCGATTCATGGCATTGCGGTCGCCCAAGCCGCCCTGGGCCGCGTAGCCGAGGCCGAACGTGCGTTCGCCCTCGCCGTCGGGGCCTATCACGAGCTCGATCATCATGCCGGGGTTGCCTTCGCCCTGCTGAACGAACTCCATATGTTGACTATGCCCTTCCAGGCGCGCGATCCCAACAGGCGCTCCCGGCTCGCCGCCGAGGCGGAAGCCGCACTGCGGCGAGCTGCTGGCGCCCTGAACCCCAATTTTTCGCCGCGTCTGGGCCGGGTGGCCTGTTTGCTGCTCGATGGTGCGTGGGATGCGGTGCGGGACATCATGCGTGAAGGCGCTGAGCCAGACAACTCGCTGCTCAGGCGGGAGGTGACCGGCGTCGCCGCGACCCTCGCGCATCACGAGGACCGGCCGGTCCTGGCCTGGGCACGTGTCCGAGATCTGTTGCCCGGCGGTCCGGCAACCCCACCCGGTA
>CAYSXO010000462.1:0-3219 GCA_964434995.1 uncultured Sphaerobacteraceae bacterium | reverse complement strand
ACAATGCCTGTTAGGGCATCCTCGCCTGGCACATTCGCGAGGGGCATTTCGGCGGCGTCTCGCTCGACAGCTTCAACCTTCTCGCCGTTGGCGCGTTCGAGGGAAATATCTGGGCTGGCGCAACGAAGGTGACGCTCGGCCTGTTCATCGATGAGCGCGCCGACGACCAGCAACGCCAGGCTCTCCAGACCATATTTGGCGGACAAGCCGGCGGCTGGCCAGGCCAGTTCGCCTCGCTCGTCGGGGAGATGCGAGGGATCGAGTTCGTCCCGATTCAGTTCGAGCTCGCGAACGATCTCGCCTTCTGGCGCGCGGAGGTCCCCGGTAGGGTTGTTGCGCATGCCGAGGCGCTCTCCGGGCCGACCACCCCGCCCGGGGCTCGCGTGCAAACGCTCAATCCCCCCGGTTCCGAAGTCGGTCCTGGCGGCGCCGCGACCTGGGGCACGGCCACGACGGACCAGGCCAACGCCTTTGGCTTTTCGTGGCAATGGGACGGCAAATCAAGCAAGCACATTCCCTTCGACTGGAGCGGCCCAGACGCCGCCTGACGGGGCACGACAACCATGGGCAATCCGGATCCTCCTGGCGCCCTCGGCGCCCTCGCTCACCTTCGCCCAACATCACCCCTGGCATGGGGGCGGCTCTGGCTCCTTGCCACGTTGCTGATCCTCACCATCGCCGCCTGGGGCGTCACTGTTTATCAGGCGCGGACCATGGACATGCCCATGGGCGTTGTCGTTCGCGGCGCGATGCCCGAAACAGCTCCAGCACCGGCGTCGGATGCCATGGACGACATGAGCAGCTTGGGCGGCACGGCCATGAACGAAGCCGGAGAGATGGCTGCCGGCGGGATGGCTGGCGGGGGGTGGTCCCTGACCGGGCTCACCACCTTTGTCGTGGCCTGGGCCGTGATGATGGCGGCCATGATGTTTCCCGCCGCCGCGCCCATGATCCTTCTTTTCCGCGCCGTGGCGCTCCGTCGCCAGGCGGCCGGGAGAGCATTCGTGCCAACCTGGGTCTTTGTCGCGGGCTATCTGCTCGTCTGGACAGCGGTCGGCGTGCTGACGTGGGTGGTGATTCAGCTTCTCAGCGATGTGCTCAGCAGCCGAGGCTCCACCGATTGGTCGCGCTGGGCGCCGCTGGCCCTGGGCGCGGTGTTGATCGTGGCCGGGCTTTACCAGCTCACCCCACTGAAGCGAGTCTGCCTCGACCACTGCCGGTCGCCCATGGCCTTCGTGATGCAGCATTGGCGGGACGGACCCTTGGGCGCGCTCCGCATGGGCGCCGTTCACGGCCTTTACTGCCTCGGCTGCTGTTGGGCGCTGTTCGCGGTGCTCGTCGCGGCAGGGGTCATGAGCCTCGCCTGGATGCTGCTGCTGTCGCTGGTCATCTTCGCGGAGAAGGTGCTCCCGGGCGGCCAGCGCGCATCGACCGCCGTGGGGGTCGCGCTCCTTGTCCTGGGAGCACTCGTGGCCAGTGAGATCGTGAACTTCCCCTGGCTTGCCTGAGCCGCCCCCTTGCCCATTCGCTGACGTTCGTCATGTCGTAATGATTGCGTAGGAAGCCTGGCACTGCTGGAGCATTTCTTGACATCAGCAACGACGGGCGTAGAGTGAAACAGCCTCAGGTTGGTGAGCGGATTCGGTCGGCGTGATTCGCGTGGTCGCCTGCGGCATCTCCTTCATCCGCGGCAATCTCGGAACGCATCGGCGCCACGCGGACGGCAATTTCACGACCACGGCTGAACCGAATACAGCGAAGGAGGATGTCCGATGGCCTGGCATGTCGAAGGACAGATGCACGAGCTGTGCAGTTGCAAGATCCTGTGCCCGTGCTGGTTCGGCCCGGCTGAACCAGATCAGGGATGGTGCTCTGGCGCCATCGTCTTCGATATCGAACGCGGCAGCGCCGACGGCCTCGATCTCGGCGCGCGCAAGGTGGTCCTTGCCGCCGATTGGCCGGGAGATTTCTGGGCCGGGGACGGCACCGCGCGGCTTTATCTCGATGAGAACGCAAGCCCCGAACAACGGAAGGCGCTCGAGGCGATCTTCAGCGGCCAACAGGGCGGACCGATGGAGGCCGTTTCCTCGGCCGTGATCACCACGTGGCTGCCGGCGAAGACGATGCCGATCGCGGTCTCCTGGGGAGACACGACGACCGGTTCCGTGGGTGACGTCGGCACGATCACGTCGCGGCGGATGAAGAACGAAGCCGGCCAGGCAGCCACGGTGCAAGGGGCAGCCGCCATGGGGGCGTTCCAGCTGGAGCGCATGGAGGTAGCCCGCACGGCTGGCAGCCGCTGGTCGGACCCGGAGATGCGGCAATGGGATGCCGATTCCGGGACGACCGGACCCTTTGCCTGGAGCACGTAACGTGGAACGCCGATGAGCAGGGGTGACCATGGCGCGTCCCGATCCCGAACCGCGGACTTCGTGGCGAATCGTGGCCGAGCAGGTGGGCAGTTGCAACTGCGCCTGGGGCTGCCCCTGCCAGTTCTTTGTCCTGCCCACCCATGGCTCCTGCGAAGCGCTCGTCGCGACGGAGATCGAGGAAGGTCACTTTGGCGATACGCCGCTGGCTGGGGTCCGTTACGCGCAGGTCTTCCACTGGGATGGGCCCATCCATGAGGGCAACGGCTGGCGCCAGCTCATCCTGGATGAGCGCTCAACGCCCGCCCAACACATGGCCATCACCGCGCTGACCAATGGCGAGCACGGGCATCCCGTCTTCGAGATTTTCTCCGCGATGGCGCCGAACAGTCCTGAGCCAGTCGTCGCCCCGATCGAGTTCACACACGACCGCGAACGGCGCCAGGCTCATATCCGGATCGATGGGCTGGCCGAGAGCGTCATCGAACCAATCCGGGAGAGTGTGACAGGGGCCGAGCACCGGGCGCGGATCGACCTTCCGAATGGTTTCGAGTTCAAGCAGGCCGAGGTAGGCGACTCGGTCCACTGGCGCACGTCCGCCGGCGACCACTTAACGATGGAGCACGAACATACCTACGCGCAACTGGCGCGTGTCGAATGGCGAAGCGACGGCACAACGCGCTAGAACCGATTCCCGGGGATCGCCGTGCGCCGCCTGATTCACCCCCGACCCCTCGAGATGCGAAGGGCTGGGTGAAGGAACGTCCTGGCGACCTCGACAGTCCCTGGCGCCAGACATCCCCATGTCTCCCCATCAGGCGGGAGCGGGCGCGATGTTCTGGTTCCGCCG
>CAYSXO010000461.1:0-3231 GCA_964434995.1 uncultured Sphaerobacteraceae bacterium | reverse complement strand
CGACCGGTAGACCGTGGGGTTGCCGCGCACCCGCTGCCCGAGAACCTCGACGCTCCCCGCCGACGGCGCCAACAGCCCCGCGATCATGTTCAGCACGGTCGATTTGCCAGCGCCATTTGGCCCCAGCAGCCCCGTTACGCCCGCGCCGATGCCGAACGACATGTCAGAGACAGCGACCACCTCGCCATACCATTTCGCCACGTTTCGCAGCGTCACGACCGCCTCTTCCCCCTGGGGCAATCCAGGGAGTTCGCTGGCGGAGCCATTGGGGGTTCGTACGTCAGTCACGGCGCTGGTACCAGGCAAACATGATCAGGCAGCAGATGACGATTACGGCGACCATGACGATGATGGCCGCATTGAGTGGAGCCGTGTTATCCACCTCCGGAATGCCGAAAAGCCCGTCGACCAGGGCGACAATCGTGTTTGATGGGCTCATGACGAAGGCCCAACGGGCGATGTCAGGCAAATCCCGCAGCGCCTCGGAAACGGCGAAGGACAACGATTCAGTCAGGACGAAGCCGAGCACGATCACGCCGACCGCGACGCTCTTGCGGCTGGTGAAGGAGGAGATCGCCAGTCCGATCGCCCCCAGGTAGAACGCGATCAACGTGCCAGCCACGACGATCCTGCCCAGATCGCCCAACCCTTCGCGAAATGCGTCGATCGGTTCCTGTGCGAGCAGGCTGTTGCCCGCCCAGAGGACAAGCGCGGGCACGAGTGAAATGGACAGCGTCAACAGCCCCGTGCCGAGCAGCTTGGCAATGACATAGGACGAGCGCCCGATCGGCCGCGAGAAATAGAGCGGCAGCAGCTTCTCGTGCCGGTCACTGGAGACCATCTCTGGCGCGATCATGGCGACGAAAATGCCTTCCAGCAGGAAGATTGCGCCGAACAGCGATGCGTAGTCGAGCACATTGAACGCGGGGAAGAAGGCCCGGATGCCGATGGAAATCGCCACCGGGATGGCCGCCGCCGCGTAGAGCAACATCGGGATGATCTTTGCCGACCATGGCCGGCGCAGGCCAATGGCGCGCGCCATTGAATAGCGTGCCAGCGCCCAGATGGCGTGGGCCTGCCCAAGCCTTGGGCCATCGTAATGGAGATAACCCCGGTCGAAAATCTCGCCGTAGTCACGTGCTGGCGCGCTCATGCGGCATCACCCCGCCGGCGGCCAAACCCGCGCCGCCGCTCACGCGGACGTCCTTCTCCGGCGCCGTTCGCGCCGACCGAGTCCACGTAGAGATCTTCGAGCGACCGGGTGGCTGGCCTCAGAAGGCGCAAAGGGGAGCCCGATTCGACCGCCGCGTCCCGAATTGCGTCGAGCGTGCGGTCACCGTCGCGCTGAATGACGATCTCGTCGGTCGAGTACTCGATCCCGGCGGGCCGCGCTGCAATGCCAAGACCCTGCAAGGTCCGCACAAACTGTTCGGGTTCGCCCATTACCCGGACGTGCAGATCGGCAGTCGCGTCTTCCGGCACGTGCAGAGGCTGCGAGGCCACGACCCTTCCGCCGTCGAGCACGACTACGTAGTCACAGACCCGCTCGACATCATCGAGAATATGCGACGAAAGCACGACCATAATGCCAAGCTGCCGGTGGATGCGCGTGACGAGATCGAGCATCTCCTCGCGGCCCAGCGGATCGAGGCCGTTGGTCGGTTCGTCGAGAAAGACGAGGTCGGGATCGTGCACGATCGCCTGTGCTAGCTTCACGCGCTGCTTCATGCCGGTGGAGAAGCCTTTGATGAGCCGGTACCGCTCTTCCCGGAGCCCCACCTGATAGAGCACGTCCGCCGCTCGCTGGCGAGCCGCGCGGCGGGGCAGCCCGCTCATCTCGGCCATATGCGCGACGAAGTCGGCGGCGGTCGCCGATTCCGGCAGGGCATCGGCTTCCGGCATGTATCCGAGCCGCTCGCGCAAGGCGCGGCCATCACGCGCGATATCGAGACCGAGCACACGCGCGTCGCCGCCGTTGGCGTCGATCAGCCCAAGCAGAATCTTGAGCAGGGTCGACTTGCCCGCGCCATTCGGGCCCAGGAGGCCAACGGAGGTCCGAGGAACGGCCAAATCGACATGATCGAGAGCAAGCACGTCGCCGTAGCGTTTGACTAGACCCGAAGTCTCGATGCTCAGTGAACCGTCAGAATCGCGCGCCATCCAGACCTCGAGCGAGTGAAGACCAGCATCTGCTTTCGGGAGTCTAGCAGTCCGCACTCCCCGAACGGCTAGGGCGCGCGCCGCCCAATCCGACGATGGCGCCTGGCGCGGGACACTCTACGATGGCGGCACCGGCCCAGTCTTGGGCGGTACTCTTGCAGCGGCCGGGCGGCCCAAACGGCAAGGCCCGGCAAGGAGCAGGCCCCATGTCTTCAACACTTCCCTCGGCGTCCACGCTCGCCACCATTTCCGATGAGCTGGCCAACGCCGTCGAGCGAGCTGGAACAGGCGTCGCCACCGTCGATGCTCGCCGCCGCCATCCGGCGACCGGAATCGTCTGGAGCGGCGATGGGCTGATCGTGACCGCCAACCATGTCGTCGAGCGCGACGAAGAGATCGAGGTCGGCCTCCCGGATGGCCGCCGGGTGGCAGCGCGGCTTGTCGGCCGTGATCCCGGAAACGACCTCGCCCTCCTCAACGTCGAAGCGGCCGGACTCAGCCCACTCGCTCGCGCGACGTCCGTGCCTCGGGTTGGACATCTGACCCTCGCCATCGGCAGGCCAGGCCCAAGCGGTCCGATGGCCTCGCTCGGCGTTGTCAGCGCGGCCGGCGGGCCACTCCACTTTCGCGGTGGCCACTCCCTCGAGCGGTATGTCCGCGCCGACGTTGCCATGCTCCCCGGATTCTCGGGCGGGCCGCTCATCGACAGCGCGGGCGGCATGATCGGCCTCAACTCGTCGACGCTCGGGCACTCCGGGCAGCTTACGGTCCCCGCCTCGATCATCGACGCCTCGGTGGCGACCCTCCTGCAGCATGGCCGGGTGCGGCGCGGCTACCTGGGCATCGGCGCGCAGGCCGTCCACCTGCCGGATGCGCTCGTCGCCGCGATTGGCAACGGACAGCAGCAGGGTTTGCTGATCGTCTCGGTCGAAGCTGGCGGGCCGGCCGACCAGGCCGGGTTGATGCTGGGCGACGTTCTGTTCTCAATTGATGGCGAGCAGGTCGGCCAGGTGGAGCAGCTCCAGGAGAAGCTGACCGGCGAGCGCGTCGGCAAGGCGATTCCCGTTCGCG
>CAYSXO010000460.1:0-3232 GCA_964434995.1 uncultured Sphaerobacteraceae bacterium | reverse complement strand
AGGAGCAGCGGATAGGTGATCTCCGCCATCTCCTGGAACTGCTTGGCGCTGATCACCTCCTTGCCGTGTCCGCCCTGCACGATGCGCTGCATCATCGGGTCCCATCCGAGCACGGCGTCGAAGGTTCCGGCGGAGGCCATGGCGGTCGGCATGTCGGTGACCCGGACGTTGGAGATCTGGAAGTCCTCCGCCTTCAGCCCCTCCTTCTCGGCGAGGATGAGGAATACCCCGTGCACGCCGGTGCCGACCTGCATGCCGATGCGCTTGCCCTGGAGGTCGGCGAGGCTCTTGACCTCGCCCAACTCGTTGCTGCCGATCATCTTTCCCGTAAACCCGCGCGAGCCCGCCCCGATGGCGACAAGCGGGATGCCCTTGTCGACGGCCGAGAAGAGCACGACGTCGGAAACCTCCGCGAACTGCATCGAGCCGGCGACCATGGCTTCGACCGCGAGGTTGCCGCGCACCACCGGCATCAGCTGGACGTCGAGACCCTCGTCCTTGAAGTAGCCACGTTCGGCGGCGACCAGCGAAGGGACCTGGTTGACCCCGCTCGCCATTCCGACCGTCACCTTGTCCATGGCCTGCGCCGCCTGGACCGCAAGGGCCGCGAAAATCGAAAGCGCAAGGGTCGCTATTGCACGCATTCCATCCTCCCACGTTCTCATTTGCCTGCCCGGGTCTTGCCGCCGGGGCGCTACGCGAAACGCGTCAACCATAAGCCCCACGCCGAAGGCCGGTCAAGAAATATCGATTTTACCTGGATTATGTTGACCAGCCCCAATAAAATCGATAATCACCCATCGGACGGACCAAGCGAGGGCGTATGCGCTACGTGGCATTCGAGACGGACGGAACGGCCGGCGTCGGAGCGTTGGTGGGGGACGAGATCGTGGATCTGAGCCCGCTGCTCGAGGCGGGCGCACCCTCCGTTCGGGCGATCGTCGCGGGCGGCGACGGGCTCCAGGACGGTATCCGCAGGCACCTCGGCGAACCCGGCGGCAGCCGTCGTGCGTTGGCGGCCTGCCGGTTGCTCGCGCCCATCCCGGACGCCGGCAAGTTCGTTTGCCTCGGCCTCAACTACGCCGATCACGCCAAGGAAGGCGGCCACGCCGTTCCGGACTATCCCTCGCTGTTCCTTCGCGCCAACACCTCGCTCATCGGACCCTCCGATCCCATGGTCGTGCCACGCTGTTCGGAGCGGCTCGACTACGAGGCGGAGCTCGTGATCGTGATCGGCGAGCGATGCCGCCACGTGGCCGAGGAAGAGGCGCTCGACGTGATCTTCGGCTATTGCGCCTTCAACGACGGCAGCGTGCGCGACTACCAGCGTCGCACCGCCCAGTGGACGGCGGGAAAGAATTTCGACGGCACGGGAGCGCTCGGCCCATGGGTGGTCACCGCCGATGAACTGCCGCGCGGCGCCGCCGGCCTCGGCATCCGCTCGAAGCTCAACGGCCGCACCATGCAGAGCTCGAACACCGATCGCATGATCTTCAGCGTGGCGCGCACCATCGCCATCCTGTCGGAGATCATGACCCTCGAGCCTGGCGATCTCATCGCCACCGGAACGCCCGAAGGCGTCGGGCATGCCCGCACGCCCCCGGTCTGGATGCGGCCGGGCGACGAGATCTCGGTCGAGATCGACGGGATCGGCACGCTGACCAACCGCGTCGCGGCGGAGCCCGCGGGCTCCAGCCGCGCGGCGGCGTGACATCCGCATGGCGGCCGCGTCCACGGAAGCCGGCCTCGCCCGGGAAGCCTACGGCGAAACGCCTGCGCGCTCGCGCACGGGCCGCATCTATGCCCGCATCCGCGACGACATCATCCAGGGCGAGCTCGCGCCCGGCTCGAAGCTCAAGATCGACACGCTGAGGCGGGCCTACGACGTGGGCGCGACCCCGATCCGGGAGGCTCTGAGCCTGCTCACCGCCGACGGGCTGGTCGAGCGCCTGGAACAGCGCGGCTTCCGCGTCGCCGAGGCGAGCGGGGCGGAGTTCGAGCAGCTCCTCGCCACCCGCTGCTGGGTCGAGGGACGGGCCCTGCGGCTGGCCATCGAGAAGGGCGGCAAGGCGTGGGAGGAGGGCGTGGTGCTGGCGCACTATCGCCTCGCGCGGACGCCGCGCGTGCCGCCGGACGTGAGCTATGCGGAGAACCTCGACTGGGAGCGCAGCCACAAGGCGTTCCACATGAGCCTTGTCGCCGCCTGCGGCTCGAGCACGCTGCTCAGGCTCTGCAACCAGCTCTACGACGAGAACAACCGCTACCGGTATATCGCTCGCTTGAGCAGCTTCGAGCGTCCGGACGCCTATCAGGAGCACGAACAGATCGCGCAGGCGGTGCTGGCGCGCGACGCCGACCTCGCGGCCGTCCGCATCACCGCGCACTACACGCGCACCGGAGAGCTGCTGCGGGAGAGCATCCCGGCCTTCCCCGGCAAGGATTCCGGCGGATCGTCCTTGCAGGCCGCCCGCGCGCTCAACAAGGAGCAGAAATAGTGCAGAAACTCTTCCCCACGACCGTGGTCGGAAGCTATCCGCAGCCGGACTGGCTCGTGGACAGGGAAAAGCTCAAGTCGCAGGCCGTGCCGCGCGTGCGCATGACCGACATCTGGCGCATCGACGCGGAGCGGCTGGAGGAGGCGCAAGACGACGCCACCATCCTCGCCATCCGCGACATGGAGCGGGCCGGCATCGATATCGTGACCGATGGGGAGATCCGCCGCGAGAGCTATTCCAACCGCTTCGTCACGGAGCTTGAGGGCGTCGACAGCGAGAACCCCGAGATCGTCACCCTGCCGACCGGCCGGCGGGGCGCCATGCCGCGGGTCACCGGCAGGATCCGGCGCACGCATCCCGTCGAGGTGCGCGACGTCGAATTCCTGAGGCGCAACACCGATCGCGACATCAAGATCACGATGCCCGGCCCCTTCACCATGTCGAAGCAGTGCCACAACGCGCACTACGCCGAGTTCGAGGACATGGTGATGGACTTCGCCGCGGCGATCAACGCGGAGGCCAGGGAGCTCGAGCAAGCCGGCGCCACCGTAATCCAGCTCGACGAGCCATGGCTCCGGCAGGACCCCGAGCGGGCGCGCAAGGTCGCGGTGCCCGCCATCAACGCGGCGCTCGCGGGCCTTTCCGCGCGCACGGCCGTGCATCTGTGCTTCGGCTACGCGCACCTCGTCTCCGGCAAGCCCGCGGGCTACGCCTTCCTGCCCGAGCTCGCGGACACG
>CAYSXO010000459.1:0-3253 GCA_964434995.1 uncultured Sphaerobacteraceae bacterium | reverse complement strand
GTTTCTCCTGCAGACCAGCCTTCTGGACCGCCTCTGCGGCCCGCTCTGCGATGCCGTCACCGGGAGCCCAGGCGGGCAGGAGATGCTGGAGCACCTGGAACAGGACAATCTGTTCCTCATGGCGCTGGACGAGAATCGCGAGTGGTTTCGCTACCATCGTCTCTTCGCCGACGTTTTGCTGGCAGAGTTGGAGCGGCGACACCAGGAGGACCTTCCCGAGCTTCACCGCCGGGCGGCCCGCTGGCACCTGCAGCATGACTATCCCGAAGAGGCCTTTCACCACGCGCTGCGTGGGGATGATCGTGACCTCGTCGCGGAGATCCTGCATCGCTACCTGAACATCAAGCTCTTCGGTGGCGAACTGCGGGATTTGCAGCGCTGGCTCAGCGCTCTGCCGGCGGCGTGGTTCTCCGCTACGCCCCTTCTGGGTCTTTCCCAGGCGGGTCTTTACCTCTTCACCGGCGCGCTCGAGGAGTGCGACCGCTGCCTCGACCAGATCGAACGCGGGCTCGACGCAACGGCCAGCGCTGACGTGCATGGGCAACGAGCGCGCGTCACATCCTTTCGGTGCTTTCTGTCCTGCTTTCGCGGCGATCTGGGACAGGCCGAGCAGTACGCATCCGACGCGCTGGCGAACCTGCAGGACGACGACGACATCTTTCGCGCCGACATCTACGGCGCCCTCGGCGACACCTACCGTCGCCACAACCGCTGGGCAGAGGCCCGGGCTTGCTACCTCCAGGAAATGGAATTCGTTCACGTGCCCGCTCGCCCCATCATGATGGCCCACACCCACGGCGCGCTGGCCGATCTGGAACTGAGACAGGGGCATCTGCGCGCGGCGGCCAGCCATTGGGAGGCCGCTCGCGCCGCGATCCAGGAGCGCCGGAACTGGGGGCGTCTGCCCCTGCCGGTGATCGGCTGGGTCGATCTGCGCCTGGGAGAGCTGAGGTACGAATGGAACGATCTGGAGGCGGCCTGGGCCTCGGTTTCACGAGGTCTGGAGTGTGCGAACCTGGCCGGAGACGTCCGGGGGCAGTTCGCCGGTAACCTCCTGGCCTGCCGGATCATGCTCACGCTGGGAGATGTCGCGGCGGCGGAAGACGCGCTCGGGCGAGCGCGTCCCCTGGCCGATCTGGCGTCGTACCCCGAATGGACCGGCCGCTTCGAGCGTTGCCAACTCGAAGTCTGGCTGGCGCGGGGGAACGCTCGGGCTGCACGCGCCTGGGCCGACGCTGCCCTGAAGCATGAGACGCCAGCCGCCCAGCCCGAGCGCGATGACATTCGGCTGGCCCTCACCCGATTTCTGTTGTCCAAGGGGGATCCGCCATCTCGTGAACGAGCCTTGCGCCTCCTCGAATACCTCCTCGATGCCGCAGCTGCCGAAGGCCGGGCAGGAGTGCGCATCGAGGCGCTTGCGCTCCAGGCGCTTGCCCACTGGCAAGGCGGAGACCTTCCGGCAGCGCTCGCCGCACTCGAGCTGGCCTTGCGGCTCGCGGAGCCCGAAGGGTATGTCCGCCTTTTTGCCGATCTCGGCCCCCCGATGATTCGACTCCTGCACGAAGCCTGGGCGCGCGCCGTGGCGCCAGCCTATGTCGCGAGGCTCGTTGCGGCCGGCGCTGCCCAGGTCAGCTCGGGGGGCGGGAGCCTTGCGCACCTGGAACCACTGAGTGCGCGCGAGGAGCAAGTCCTTGGCTTGCTGGCCTCCGGGCTGACCAATCGTGAGGTCGCGGAATCGCTCTTCATCTCTCCGGAAACGGTCAAGAAGCACACGAGCCATATTTACGACAAGTTGGGCGTCGGCAACCGCATGGAAGCGGTGGCCAGAGCCCGGGCGATCGGCTTGCTGGGGTAGAAACCTTCGTTCCCCACGACACAGTTCTAGCAATGAAATACCACTGTCAATACCCCGATTGGGCCATGACGGGCACTCCAAACGCGCCGCATGCTGGGAGCCAGGAATCGCGCGTGCATCGGAGGTACGATCATGTCACAGGAGAATCTGGCGGTGGTGCGTCGCGCCATCGAAGAAGTATGGAATCGCGGCAAATACGAATCCCTGACGGAGCTTGCCGCCGACGACATCGTCATCCACGCCACGCCTAATGACATTCATGGCCACGAAGGGATTCGTCAGTACCACGATTCACTCCGCCAGGCATTCCCCGATATGCATTTTCGCATCGAGGATCAGCTCGTCGACGGAGATCGCATCGCGACCCGCTGGTCGGCAATGGGAACGCACAACGGCGCCTTTCAAGGACTCCCGGCCACCGGCAAGAAGGTACGCATGACAGGGATCGAGATCTACCGCTTCGCCAACGGCAAGGTGGTCGAGTGCTGGCCGGAGGCGAACGAACTTGGCCTCCTGCAGCAGCTTGGACTCCTTCCGACGCCATCCCAGGTGGGAGCCTAAAGCAGCGTGCAGATCGGTTGTCATCCCGAAGCACGAGGGATCTCGGCGCAGTGTCGCGGACGTTCGCGGAGACCACGAGATGACTCGCTGCGCTCGGCATGACATCGCTTCTGCAACGCGCCGTAAGGCTCACGGCCATCAGCATCTTTAGGAGTTATTGCGATGGAACGCAGCGAAACCGTCATTGTTGGCGGCGGACAGGCCGGGCTGGCAACCAGTTATTTCCTCACGCGGCAAGGACGCGAGCATATCGTACTGGAGCGGGAAGCCCAGCCTGCACCGGTCTGGAGGAACGAGCGCTGGGATTCGTTCACCCTGGTCACGCCCAACTGGGCTTTCCGGCTGCCGGGCGCGGATGATGCTGGCCAGGATCCCGACGCATTCATGCCCCGGGACGAGGTTGTCGCCACCTTTGATCGCTTCGTCCGGGAGAACGCATTGCCGATACGGGTCAACTCCGCGGTGGCGAGCGTGGAGGCTGATGGCGCCGGCTACCGGGTGACGACACCGGAGCGCATCTACTCCGCGAGGAACGTCGTGATCGCCACCGGCTTCTTCCAGCAGCCGAAGATCCCCGCGTTCGCCCACGAGATCTCGCGAGACATCACGCAACTCCACGGCAGCCAGTACCGCAACCCGGAATCACTCCCAGCGGGCGCCGTGCTGGTGGTGGGGAGTGCTCAATCAGGCTGTCAGATCGCCGAAGAGCTGGCGCTACGTGGCCGGCGCGTCTACCTCTCAACCGGCACGGCGGGGCGCGTGCCAAGGCGCTATCGCGGGCGGGACATCATCGCCTGGCTGGATCAGACCGGCCTGTTCGACCTCACGCCGGAGCAA
>CAYSXO010000458.1:0-3258 GCA_964434995.1 uncultured Sphaerobacteraceae bacterium | reverse complement strand
CGTTGGTGCCGTTCCTGCCAGCCGTTGCCGCGGCCATTCATGATGCCGTTGGCGTCTGGATGACCGAGCAGCCGCTTACCCCAGAACGGGTGCTCGCCGCGCTCACCTCAATGAAGGAGTCTCTTGCCGCGCCAGTCGGGTGATCGATGCGTGCCGCCCGCGGTGCGTCCTTCGTATTGCCCGCCAGCCATCGCGTGACCACTCGTTGCGCTGGTGCGGCAATCAGCGGCAACACGATTAGCGGCCAGCCGAAACCAAGCCCGACGGCCAGGAAGCAGAGCAGGCTTTCCCAAAGGCGGCGGCGCTGCCGACTCCGAGGACGAACGCCGAGATGACGACGGGACCGGTGCACGGGAGCGTCATCGGCGCCAGCATCCCGCCGTAAGCGAACGCCGCCAGATAGGGATTCCCCATCACCGGAGCGTGCGCGGTCGAGAGATGAGCAAACGGGTTTCGCCCCAGTAGCATGGAGACACCCAACAGCAGCACGAGGCCATAGACCGCGGGCAGAAGCCACGGCAGGACCTGACTGAACGATTGCCCGATGCGGTACATGAGGAATCCGATGGTAATCATCGTCACCAGCACACCCGCCAGCACCGCCGCGCCCAGAAGCATCCCCCCATGCCGGAATCGCCCATTCTGCATCGTTCCGGCCAGGAACGCGATCAGGCCTGGATAGAGCGGCAGCACGCAGACATTCCCGAGAATCGCCGCGTTACCCAGGAGAAACGCGCCGACGTAGGCATTCATGATGCTGGCGCCGCGCGGGCCGCATCGAGGAGAACCAGGATGTCCTCCGCCGACGCGCTTCCGGTGTGCAGCTCTCCGATCGAGCCATCCTGGCCGACGATCACGTGTGGCGTGGCCGGCGCGACCGCAACCTCCTGTCCGAGGCTATCGACCATCGATTGCAAAACTCCGGCCGGCATCACGGCGAAAACGAATGGGAAATCGTTGTCTGCCGCGTACTGCGCCAGCGCCTCGCGCGGCAGGTCTACCTCGCTGCTGAGCGCCACGAAAACGGTCTCGGCCTGAACGTCCGGCGGCAACTGCGCCATCGCGTCCCGTACCCGGTCGAGCTGGTCGCGGCATGGCGGGCACCAGGTCGCCATCGCTTCGACATAGATCACCTTTCCGGAAAGATCAGTGAGGGAGAACACCTGCCCGGAACAGGCGTCGGTCAGTTCCGCGTTCATCCAGAGGGGGTCCGAATCGCTCGCCGGCGGGGCAGCCGCTTCGTCGCCGGTCGACTCTGGCTCGAGCCAGCGCGAACTGGCGCACGAATCTGGAGACTCTTGTCCGGCGGCGTCGAGCGACAAGGCAGAAGTGATCAGCAGCGCGATGGCAATGGCGAAGAACAGCGCAACTCGACGGATCATGGCGTTTGCGAACCTCCATCGTCTGTACGGTATTCGCGAAATGGGTTCGGCCTCCATCAGTGCCGATGATACGCGGGCACGAGCGCCAGGCCATTGGGAGGCTTTCAAGGCTTCATGCTGGCGGCTGCCAAAGGCGCCCGTCAGGTTGGAACGCGGCCCAGGCAAACCAGAAAACCACCGTGTGCGGCACCGGGGCGAGGCGCGCTCCTTCCATCGCACCGGCAACAGCCTGGCCAAGGACGGTCCACTCAGAACCGGTTTCAGCGTCGGTAAAACGATCGCCAGGTCCCGCGGAAAAGGACTGGATCTGTTCGCCGAAAACTCGTTGAAAGACGCCGACCTGCCCAACATCGCGGCCCTCGGCAATATCTCGCGTGTCAACCGCGGAAGCTGTACCAGCGATCCAGAAGACGACAATCGGCCAACTTCAATCGCTGCAGCGATTGAAGTGGATAGGCCGCCTGCGCGTCATCGGTGATAACGCCGACAACTCGCTCCATCGCGGCCAGCCGATTGTCGGTTTCGCCATTGAACAGGAAAGGACGGCTGTCGATGTCGTCATACCCTGGGTAGGGATTGACTCCGTACGAGCGATCGAATCCGGTATCGCGGGAGAGGACGTCACCATTCGGATAGGCCTCCCTGAACGACTCCCAACTCACAATCTGAGCTGGGAGAATGGTGAGATGCGCGCCAGTCAACTCCCCGACGATCGCATCACCGCTGAACTGCTGCCACCACGACTCGGTCTGGCGGTCCCACATAACGAGATCGCTGTAACGCAGATTGCCGGTGGCGCCGAAATCGTAGATCACCCCATCTCGTTCGAGACGACGGTCGAAGGCGATGGCGGTATAGCAAAGCGGGCAGAAGGTAATGGCCACCGGTGTGTCGCCGAGAACGTCATTGACGATCTCGTGCCAGACGAGGATTTGCAGGGGATATGCCCGCGCGGCGAGCGCTCCATCCGGCTGCTCAAGCGCCACGGCGATGACCGGCTCGCGCGAGTCGAGCCATGTATCCGCTTCAGCCTGAGCAATATATTGGGGATGATCGATCGGTGGGATGCCGTCTCGCGGCGGGCCGCCCGACCGAAACTCTGACAGTGAGACCGAGTGCTTGCTGAAGTCGGTTCGCCAGCCGGATGTCGAGACGGTCAATTGATCCTTTGGCGCATGTTCAACACTCCTCACGGAATCGAGCGGGGCCACTGCCGCAAATGCCGCGAGGGGAAGGACGATCAAGGTGCGCCGGCCAACCCGGCGCTGCGCAAGGTGCGGCATGGGGCATCCCTTTCCGGGAATCGCGAGGCGCCGCGCCGATCTTCATCATCCCTCGGCATAGGCGCGCAATCCTTCTGGATCGAGAAGCCGGATGCGCCTCGGCTCGACCGCGACCAGGCCTTCGGCCCGGAAGCGGCTGAGGGCCTGGCTGACCGTCTCGCGATAGGTGCCAAGGCGCTCCGCGAAGTCCTGATGGCTGCGTCCCGAAATCGTGCCAAACGCATCCGCCTCACGCAAGAGCAGGGCGGCCAGCCGGGCGGGGATTCCGCGAAATGCGAGCTGCTCCAGCGCCTGTTCGCGCTCCAGGAGCCGCGCGCCGAGGACGTCGAGGAGACGAATGGCGACGTCCGGGTTACGGCGCATCAGGGCTTTAAGATCGGAGCGACTCATCACGCAGAGCAGGCAGTCGGTCTCGGCTTCGGCGTGGCAGCCGTACATCCCTTGTCCGAGGAGACCCATCTCGCCGAAGCAGGTGCCCGCTGCAAGCGAGGCAATCGTCAGCTTGCGGCCATTCGGAGTAAGGCGATAGAGTGAAACGCGCCCTTGCTTGAGAAGAAAGATCACTTCGCCAGTGTCGTCAGGTGTGTAGAACA
>CAYSXO010000457.1:0-3263 GCA_964434995.1 uncultured Sphaerobacteraceae bacterium | reverse complement strand
CGTCGGCCGTAATGGCGATCTGGACCGCCGCCGAGACGACGCGGTCACGGATGGCTGGATCAACCTGCGCCTCGGCCCGGGCAGGCGCCAGCAACGTGCAGAGGAGACTCAACGAAATCAAAAAAAAGGCCGCTCGTGCGAGCTTGAGATGATGTTTGAGCGTCAGCATGACATGCACCCCCTTACGGGCGCGTGCAGTTTACCCGACCGGATGCTGCAAATGCCCGTTCGCCGCCAGGCTCACGACGCATTGGCGGCCCTGAACATGGCCGCCAGCGATCGCTCGACGTCCTCGGCAGTCGTGGCCCACGAGGAGACGCTGATGCGCATGGCCGTCTGCCCCTGCCAGACCGCGCCGCCGCACCAGCAGGAACCGTCGTTCTGCACCGCGGCGATAACCGCGCGCGTCGTTTCCGCTGACCCGAACGACACCAACACCTGATTGAGCTCGACGTCGTTCAGAATGGTAAAGCCGGCTGCCTCCAGGCCCTCGGCAAAATGGGCCGCGTTCCGGCAACAGCGCTCAATCAAGCCAGCCAGCCCCTCACGGCCCAGCGCGCGAAGCGCGGCCCAGATTTCGACGCCTCGCGCACGGCGCGCCATCTCCAGGGTGAACTGATCTGGCTCGCGCAGCCCGGTCGAGGTCAGATACGGGGCAGAAATTCCCGAACGGGCAGCGCGCCGAAGAGTCCATCGGCGTCGACGTCCCACCCAACGCGCGCAAGCTGGTGATGCCGGGCCGCTGCCAGGGCCGAGACGTTCGCCATGGTCCCGCCGGTAACGAACGCGGCGCCGCTCCGCGGCGGCAGGCCGAGCAACTCGAGGAGCCACCACCGCGAGACCTCTTCGAGCGTGGCATTGATCGGGCAGACCGAGGCCATGCCGGCATTCTGACCCCAGGCCGCGGCCAGCCGGTCCAGCGCGCCCTCCGTCGCCCCGACCGGCCGCTGGTCGAGCCCTGTCAGATAGCGCGCCGACCGCCTGGCGTCATCGCGCGGCAGGCGATCACGCTGAACCGAGCCTCCGCATCCGTGCTCCATTGGCTCACCCGATCCCGTTGGCGTTTCTGTCGCACCAGACACAACGAAGACCAGCCAGGAAAATCCTGACTGGTCTTGACCATCTAGCGCGTTGCGGGACGAATCGCCCCGCGCGCGGGTCTAGTAGCGGCTGCCGTAGCTCGGCGAGGCCGAGCGCCGGAGCTGGAAGCACTCCCGGCAGTAGACCGGCTTGTCGTTGCGCGGCTGGAAAGGCACTTCCGTATCCTTGCCACACTCCGAGCAAACGGCCGGGTACATCTGGCGCGGCCCGGAGGAGTATCCACCGCCGCCGCCGCCGCCGCGAGAGTAGCTATCACCAGAGGAATAGCCGCCTCCCGAGTAGCCGCTGTCATAGCCGCTGGACGACCGCTGCGCCTTGCGCTCGGCGCGGCAGCTTGCACAGCGCTGCGGCTCGGAATAGCCGCGCTCGGCGTAGAACGCCTGCTCGCCCGCGGTGAAGGTAAAGGTCTGGCCGCAATCGCGGCAGGTAATCGTTCGGTCGCTCAATTTGCCGAAACCTCTCTTGATAGTGGCCGTGACCAGTGCACGGCACGTAAACACGAATAACGGAACGGGTCAAACGGTTTCGGCGGAACAGCACGTCCGGACACGCACATTGGCGGATCCAAACGAACACCTACACGTCGATATCGTCTGGGTAGGTGAACTATACCACAAAGTCAGGTCCTCGCGCACCCGTTCTGGACAGATAAGGAATCAGTCCGGCGCGGCGTTGCGCCAATCCGTTGCTCCGAGGTTGGCTGGGAATACCAGCCGAATCGTGAACGTCTTGATCGCAGTGCAGCCCGCGCGGTGCGGCGTTGCGACAGATTCCGTTCAGCCGAACTGCCGACGGCGGTATGCCGGTAGATCGCGACGTTCGGCCGGGAGCGAAATGATGCATCACGAAGATCGATCGAGCCTCGTCGATATCATCTCAGCCAGGGGAGCTTTCGCCGGGCCGCCGCTTGCCGTGCCGCTCACCCGCCGCGACACCATCGCGCTGGGCGGGCTGTTGACGCTCGCCGGATTTTCGGCCAGTAGCGCTGACGCGAAGAAGCGCAAGAAGAAAAAGAAGAAGAGCACGATCGTGCCATTTGCGCTGCAGGCGTTGCGCCTGACCGGCGCAAATGAAGTCGATCCCAATCCCGGCGACCCCAACGCCTCCGGCACCGCGAACTTTACCGTCGATCAGAGCGGCACAATCTGTGCGACATTCACCTTCCAGACCACAACGCCTGACAGCACGGTGACGTTGACGCACATTCACAAGGGCGACGCCACGGTGAATGGGCCGGTCGTGATTGACTTCCAAGGTCAGTTGAGCGAATGCGTGACCGGCACGGACAAGGCGCTACTCGCGGACCTGAAGGCGAACCCTGGCGGGTATTACGCCAACATCCACACCAACAATTTCACTGGCGGCGCGGTGAGAGAGCAACTGCAGATCAAGGCCTGAGTTACTCAGCGACGGGTCTGCAAACGCTGCCGGTTGCGAATCAGGACTCGGCCCAGCCAATTGGCTGGGCCGAGTTCACACGCATCGATCTGATCCGCCAGAGTTCTGAAGTCCGCCAATGCGTTGTCGTCGTGCTGTCGCGCCGAGCGCGGTGAGGAACCGCATGGTCACCGCGAACGGAAGCGCCAATGCGCCGAAATCCCTCGCTCCTCGAGATGACAACCGGTTTGCGAGGCGCGCTATGGCGCCGGCGTCGCGAGGGGCGTGGCAACAGGGATGGGCGTCACGTGCGGCACGCCCATGCGGTCAGGGGCGACAACGACCAGCACCCCAAGCACCATGACGAGAACGGTAACGAAGACGATGGCCAGAAAATGGAGTTGCCCACTCCCTGACCGCGCTGGTTGCGAGTTGCTCATGCGCGGACTTGACTCGCTTTCGCGGGCGTGAAAGACATCGTGACAAGCATCGAAAGCAGTCCGGCGATCAGCACCCCATTCGGGATGTGCAGCGCCGCCGGCCATCCACCCTGCCGCCCACTATAGCCAAGGCCAATCTGGGCCACCATCAGCACCACGATCAGGGCGCCAAGAGCGATGGCGGAACTGCTGACCTCCCCGCGACGATAGCTGAGAAATGCCATCCCGGTGAGAACCACCGCGACCAGGAACGACCCACTGCCCAGCCAGCCATGCAACGCCAGCGTCGACATGCCGTTCACGTACAGCGCCTGGCCGATAAGCACCGCCTGCACCAGCACCAGC
>CAYSXO010000456.1:0-3275 GCA_964434995.1 uncultured Sphaerobacteraceae bacterium | reverse complement strand
GACCTCCGTCCCGTCACCCATCACCCATCACCCATCACCGATCGTCGCCCGTGCAGCTCGGTATGCCCTGCGCGATGTGGGGGCCTTTTCTCGTCTGCTCCTGCCGGAGCGGCGGCTGCGTCACTATCAGGTAGAACCGGCGCGGGAGGTCGCGCGGAGCGTCGAGTGGGGGTTGGGGCGCTCGTTCGCGGCCGTCTTTTCGCGGCAGGCCGGGAAGGACGAGATGCTGGCGCAACTCGTGGCCTGGCTGCTCATGCGCTGGCAGTGGCGCGGCGGGAACATCGTCCTGGCGGCGCCGACCTTTCAGCCACAGGCCGCGTTGATGCGCGACCGCCTGTTGTCGCGGCTGCGGGAACCGCTGCTGGCGGCGTTCGCGGGTGAGGCCGCGGTGCACGATGGCTACGCGGTGACCCTTGGGCGCGCCGCGGCCCGTTTCCTCTCTGCCGCGCCAGGGGCGAATGCGCGCGGGCAGACGGCCGATCTGCTGCTCGTCGCCAATGAGGCGCAGGATATCGCGCCGGATGTCTGGGACGCCGTCTTCGATCCGATGGCCGCCAGCACGAACGCCACCACGCTCTTCCTCGGCACGGTCTGGAGCAGGGAGACGCTGCTGGCGCGGCAAATGGCGTTTCTGCGCGAGGAAGAAGGGCGAGATGGCGCGCGGCGGGTCTGGACCGTGCCCTGGCAGGACGTCGCGCGGGAGATTCCCGCGTATGGCGATCGGGTGCGGGCGCGCATCGCGCAGTTTGGGCCGAACCATCCGTTCATTCGCACGGAGTACGCACTGCAGGAGCTGGATGGCGAGGGCGGGCTCTTTCCGCCGGGAAGAATCGCGGCGATGCAGGGCGATCACCCGCGCCGCCACGCTGCCGACGAGCCAGGCAGGCGCTACGCGCTCCTGCTCGATGTGGCAGGCGAGGAAGAGGCCGACCCCGGCCCGGCCGCCTTCCGTGACGATACGCGGAGGGATAGCACAGCGTTGACGATAGTCGAGGTGGGCCAGACGGCCAGACGGCAAGACGGCAAGGAAAGCGATTCAGGCCAACTTGCCGTCTCGCCGTCTGGCCGTCTCCCGGTCTACCGGGTCGTCGACCGCATGGCCTGGACGGGCGTGCGGCATACGGCGTTGCATGGGCAACTCGTGCATCTGGCGCGGGAGGTGTGGCGGGCGAGCGTGGTCGTGGTCGATGCCACCGGGGTGGGGGCTGGTCTGGCCTCGTTTCTGGCGGCGACGCTTGGCGAGCGGCGGGAGGGCCGCGCTATCCCGGTGATCCCTTTCGTCTTCACGGCGGCCAGCAAGAGCGCGCTGGGTTGGGACTGGATCGGCCTGATCGACGTGGGCCGCTACCGCGAGTACGCCGATGACGGCGAGCGACTGACACGGCTCTTTCGCGACCAACTGGCGGCGACGGTCTATGCCACGCCGCCGGGACCGGGGAAGTCGCTGCGCTGGGGCGTGCCGCCTGGGCGCGGTCACGACGACCTGGTCATGAGCGCGGCGCTGGCAGCGGCGCTGGAGGGGTTCGATTGGCGGGTGCGGATCGCCCGCGGAGGGTGACGGGAGTTGGGCATTGACGTGACCGAACCTGGGTGTAATCTGTCCACATCCGGCGCATCTCACGATTGGGGCTTCCCGATCGCCGCGTCCTTACCACGTCGGAGGGCTTCCCATGAGCGTGTCCATCGTCCCCTTCACTCAGGACCATATCGAGCCGGCAGCCGCGCTCTTGGCAGAGCGTCATCGGTGCGACCGTGCCTGGGCGCCCGGACTGTCAGCGATGTATGAGGGCGTGGAGGCTGCCCGCTCCGCGCTGGCGCGTTTGGTAGGCGATGGTGCATCCGGGGTCGTGGCGCTTCGCGGCAGCCGGCTGGCGGGGTACCTGCTCGGGACGCGCGAATACGCGGCGCCGACCGATTCCTTCGCGGGGTTCGTGCGACCCCGGTCAGTCGACATTCCGTACGCTGGCCACGCGGTGGAATCGGCGGAATGTGGGACGCTGCATCGCTCCCTCGCCGCGGCGCTCGCCGAGCAGTGGGTCTCCGCGGGGGTGGTTGCCCACTACACCACGATCCCGGTGAATCGGGTCAGCGCGGAGGCGTGGCTCGACCTCGGGTTCGCGCGCTTCATCGACATGGGGGTATTCGAGATTGCGCGGGACGGCGACGAGGAAATCGACGCTGGCGACGTGGCGTTCCGTCTGGCGGGACCGGACGATGAGGATGCCGTCCGGGCGTTGACCACGGAGCTGTTCCGATCGTTCGCGGCCCCGCCGATCTTCGTGCCATTCCTGCCGGAGACAGATGCGGCTCGGCAGCAGTTCGTGACCGAGCATCTGGGCGATGCCACCTGCCCTCATTGGCTGGCCTTTCGTGGAGGGCGCCCGGTTGCCATGCTGATGTTCGAGGAGCCAACCTCGCCGCACTGGCATCAATCGCCGCTGCAAACGCCGGACAAGAGTCCGTATCTCTTCCTGGCCTGCACCGTGCCGGAGGCGCGGAGCACCGGCGTTGGGGCCGCGCTCTTCTGCCGTGCCATGGTCTGGGCGCGCGAGGCGGGCTACGAGCGATGCGCGGTGCACTATCTGACTTCAAGCCGTGCGGCCAGTTTCTGGCGCGGGCTCGGGTTCCAGCCGGTTTCGCACTGGATGGTCCGACAGATCGACGAGCGCGTGATCTGGGCCAACGGCAAAGCTGGATGAGTCAGGTGCGACAGGCATAACCACGGGTCATCAACTTACCAAATTACAGGAAAGGTGTTCATCTCCGTCCCGGACGGGCCTGGGCGGATTCGATGTGACGTGCATTTCGGAAGGAGGAGCAGATCGGCGATGGCCACGGAGACAGAACTGGCAGGGGAGGGGGAGGTCGTGGAACGCGATAGACCAGCGGTTGAGCCGGGACTGAGCGCCGGGGAATTGGCGGCGGTGCGGGAGGTGGTGTTGCGCGCGTATCCGGAGACGGTCGCGGAGATGGTGGGTGGGGAGAGCGTGGCGGCAGTGCTGGCCAGCATCGAGCCGGCGGCCGCGGCGTATCGCCGGATCGCGGAGGGAATCGGGGAGCGCTCACCGGTCGTGCCGGTGGTTCCCGCCGGGAGCGCGCCGCCGGTGGCGGTTGATGCGGAGCGGCTGCCAGCAGTCGAGAAGATTCGCCGGGGGTTGGCCGCGCGGCGGTAGGGAACGCGTGTTGCCGCCGCGAAAGCCAATGACCCCAAGCAACACCAATCGAAATCTACCCAATGACGGCCACGGAACAATCACGGCCACCGAGCTTGCGTG
>CAYSXO010000455.1:0-3280 GCA_964434995.1 uncultured Sphaerobacteraceae bacterium | reverse complement strand
GCGGGCAGCCGTTGCGGCGCGCGCGCTGGCCAACCTCAGCCTTTCGGCCCGGGGACGAGGCCATCTCGATGAGGCCGCGGCGCTGGGAAAACAGGCGCTCCGGCTCTGTCAGGACAGTGGGCTCGATCTTGCCGAAGCGCGCACCCTGAGCGACCTGGCCGATATCGCCAGAGATCAGGGCGACGTCGCTCGTGCGGTTACCCTCTATCTGACGTGTATCGCGCAGTTCGGCGAACGGGGCGAGATGCGGCTAGTGGCAGAAGGCTTGTCCGGGATCGCCAGCGCGGCCACTGCCTGGGGGAACTCCCGCGCCGCGCCCTTTCTTATGGGCGCCGCTGCCTCCCTACGTGAGCGGATTGGGTGCGACATGCGCCTGCCGGTCGATGCAACGACCTTCGACCGCGACCTGGCCGCGTTGTCCGCACTGCTCGGTGAGGAGGAGGATGATGCGATCGTGCGGGAGGGGCGCGCTGCATCTCTTGCAGACGCCATTGCTCTCGCGGCGACCATTACGGCGCCGGAAGCCACGAGGCACGTCGCTGTCAGCGCATCGCTCGGACAGTTGACGGCGCGAGAGCGCGGTGTGCTCAGGTTCCTGGTGAAGTCGTCTACCGACAAGGAAATCGCGGAGGTGCTCTACCTGAGGCCGCGCACGGTGAGCTGGCACGTGAGGGCCATCCTCGCCAAGCTCGGCGTGCGCACTCGGCGCGAGGCCATCGCCCTGTTACAGGGACACCCCTTCATGGAGAGCGCGACGCGATGATGACGCCAGGGCGTGGAGCGCGGTGCATGCGATGTCGCCACCGGAAAGGCGATGTAACGCGGAGGGCAGGAGCGACACGCTATGGCCTCTCCGTGGCCGCGCTTGCCCGTAACGCGGCGTAGGATGGGTAGACCGTGAGTCGCCCAGCGCCGAGAGGAATCTCTCGTGGAGGCGTGTCCGCGGGTGGCTGCAGCGGAGGGGTGTCGGTCTTCAGGCGCGTGAACAGGGATGCCAGCGGGTTCGCCCCACTGGCGCCATCGAGCGCGCGCAGAACCTGTGGCCAAGTGCCCCAGGCCGCTCGGCGATCCGGCTCCGGGCCATCGTGGAAATGGACGAGGTAGCGGCCAAGCACGAAGGGGTAGACCTTCTGCACGCGGAAGATTCTTGCAGCCCGCGCGTCGACGCGCCCGAGGAGATCATCGGCCCCGTGCCGCTTCAGCCAATCGAGCGTTCCGGAGAGTTGCCGATTGGCATAGAGCACAGTGTCGCGTTGGCGTGCCAGCTCGGCGGTCGAGCGGACGAACGGGTCCTGCGACTTCAGCTCGAAGAGGCCGAGGGCGCCCGACTTGCGGTCGAAAATCACCGCGTCGACGTCGGTGCGTAGATCGCCGCCCTCACGCTGCAGGCGAACCCTACCGGCACTGGTCACAAATCGCGTGTCCTGGAAAAGCGAGTAGAGATCGTGGCGGAAGACGCCTTCGCGCAGATGCGCGCTGTTGTGGTACGCCGGCGCCTCGCGTCGCCGCAACTCGCGGGTCAGGAAGAAGAACGGCTCCGTCAAGAGGCCGTACAGCGAGAAGACGATCCGGTCCGAGCCCACCCGTACGAGGGGCGCCGCCGCTACGCCCGGCACGGCAGCGTGCCATTCGGCATTCTCGCGATCGAGCGTGAAGGCGGCGAGGGCCTGCCCAACGATTGCCAGATCGACGGCCAGCGCGGAGGCAAGCGCGGCAACGACCGCCGGTTCGGGCAGCGGCTCGATTAGCTGGCCGCGGTCTCGAGCCTGGAGCGCCCAGGTGATGAGCCTGATCACCAGAGCGCGGTAGGTTTCGATGGTGCACCCGCCGATCGCGGCGCCGGGCGGATACCCGAGTTGATAGGCCATCATCTCGACATGGACGCTCGCGAGCCGGAGATAGAAGGCATCCGCCACAACAGCATCTGCCCGTGAATCTGGATGATTCGCGCGTAACGAGAGCAGCTCTGACTCATGGCGCCGAGAGAGCGATGCGGCCCACCAGTCGATGTCTGCCCGTTCCCGCCAACTCGTCGGCGTCCGTTTCGTCGCGATCCAGGCGTCCCATGCGCCGTTGCCAGCAATGGCCAGCTTCATGAAGCCCGTCTCGCTATGCGCCAGGACGAGCTCGGCCTCGGCTGCTGCCGCGCACGCCTGTAGGAGACGCTCCGCCCAGCCATCAAGCGTGTCGCCAGATTGCACTGGGGCCGACGCATCCTCCTCCGGGTGTTCAAGGCAGAGTTGCAGGGCTCTGCTGCCGCCCAGATTGGTTAGCCGACGGCCGGTGATGAGATCGAAATCGGGCGGCGCGTTCCCGGCCGCGCGGAGCACGCGATCCTGTGCGCGAATGACCGCCAGGATCGCGGCCTCGCGGTCGGGCGGCACACGGGTGCGAAGCTGGCTCAGGTGACGGTTGATGGTCTGGCGCAAGCGATCCTGGGCGTTCATGCGGCTATTGGCTATTGGCTATCGGCTCTTGGCTCTTGGCTTCGTCGTTCTCCCGATCACCCCGCCACCCATCACCCATCACCTTCGTCGACCGCCCAAGGCCTCCACCCGCGCGCGGCTCTCGGAGCCGGTTTCGATGCACATCATCGCCACCACGTCGCCGGGCTGCAGGCCAGCCAGCGCCATCTCGAGCGCGGCCGGCTCGTCCGGGGCGATGTCGTACGGCGGATCGCCACCCTCCCTGAGCCCCTCCAGATAGAGCGCGGTCATTTCATCGACGCTCTGCCGGCCCCGCAGATAACGGCGCGTCTCCTTCACGATGACGCGGTCGCTCTGCGATGCGAGCCGGCCAATCTCGCGCAGGGCGTCATCCGTGCGGTCGCCAGCCGTGCCGATGATCGTGATCAGCCGCCCACCCTCGGCCAGATAGCCTATTGCCAGGTCGAGCAGGTGCCGCAGGCCGACTTCGTTGTGCGCGTAGTCGAGAATGACGGTCGCGCCATGCAGGTCGTAGACATGGAGCCGCCCCGCGTTGTCGGCGACATCCGTGCCGAAGGAGCGCAGGCCCGCCGCAATCGCCTCATGGTCGATGCCGAGCGCCCAGGCCGCGCCACTGGCGCAGAGGATGTTCTCGATCATGTGGCGGGCGCGCCCCGCGAAGGTGAGGGGCATCTCGTCGAGGCGGGCGACCCGCCGGACGGACGAGCCCTTGGCCTGGAGCAGCCAGCCATCGTTCGCCAGCATGGCCCGGCCGCCGGCGTGCCGATGGGAAACGACGGTCGGATTCTCGATATCCTGACTAACCCAGATGATCGAGGTATGGAGCCCTGCCG
>CAYSXO010000454.1:0-3286 GCA_964434995.1 uncultured Sphaerobacteraceae bacterium | reverse complement strand
CGGCAGAGGGCGACGAGTGGATGGCCTCCCCGCCGCACGTCATGGTCATCATGCCGGAGGACCTCGACCAGACGGTCTTCACGACCGATTTCCATTCCGGTGGGCCTTGGATCATGTGGGCTGGGACCCCTTACGAGCACATCATGATGCCGGTAGCTGAGGGCGAAATGGCGGAGTAAGCCCTCACGAGCGCAAAATAGCTACGGTCAAAATTGCCGGAGCGTGCGAATCGGGGTGCGACGTGCGGGGCGCAGAGCAGATCGGCTAAGCGCGACGGAGGCCATAATCCGGTCCGGGTAAGGTGGCCACGCCGCCTGCCGCCATCGCGGCGCGGGTGGGCCGTGGCCGGCTTGCACGGGGTGAACAGGTTCGCTCCCTCGGCGAGTTGAGTGTCGTTGCCCGAAGAGTTGCCCCCGCGAGTCTTCGGCGCCGTGTGGGGAATCCCCGAAAGGGCAGGAGTGCTATCCGTAGCCCCTATAGCGCGGATCGAGCCGGTGCGAGCGTCCGCGTAGCCGGCCGCTTTGGCCGAGCTCCGCGACGGCGATGGCGGGCACCAGCCAGCGCCCCGCTACCTTGGAGCCTTCAAGAAGGTTGGCCTTCAGCCAACTGCGAATCCGGCTTTCGGGAACATCCAGACGATGGGCCGCCTCGGCCACAGAAAGGGTCGAGAGGCCGATAGGGTCCTGGGCAATGAACTGCTCCGATGGCACGCCGAGAGCGTGGGTCAATTGCCAGACCGATTCCGCCAGCGGCGTTCGCTGTCCCAGCTCAAGGCGAGAGATCGCCTCGTGCGTCAGCCCGCTGGCAGCGGCGAGGTCCAACTGGCTGAAGCCGGCGGCCTCGCGCAGGGCGCGCAAGCGGCGCCCCGCCCGTGACGGATCCTGCCGCCAGAGAGGCACCACCACGCCGGCATGGACAAGCGACTGCGCCACGGCCAGATCGGACTGCCGGATCACGCGCCGGCGCTTCTTCTGCTCGACCGGCAGATAGCCGCTGCGAATCCAGCCATTGAGCGTGGGCAGCGAGACACCCGCCTGACGGGCGGCCTCGCGGCAGGTCAGCAAGACGACGTCAGTCGGTGGCGCTGGCTCCGGGGTTTGCCGGGCATCCGCGACGGAAGCGTGGGCCATTGCGGTCCTCTCCCCTGGCTGCCCGGAACAACGACGCTCCGAGCAATCGCGTTCGAGCCCGCTGAAACGAAGGCAGACGAGAGGCAAGGCGAGCCCGTTCATTGCCCGGAAGTGGTACATCCCGCTGGTTTCTCCGAAAAGGCAAGGGAAATATCTTTCATGGATATGAGAAGGATTATCGTAAGGTAATCCGCGATCTTGTCGGTGAATTGGGGCAAACGGTGACCCCGGCCAACGAGCAGGGAAGATCCTCAACTCCTGCCGCCCCGATTTTGGCTGAAATGCTTCGGGGCACCGCCTGCATCAGAGATCATTGATCAAATACCAATCCGATGATATGGTGCGCATCGTTGTCTGCCGGAGTTCACACAGAGGATCTCGTTCCAGGATGCAAACGGACTCTCTCGCCGCGGCTTCGGCCCACCGGGGACCGGGCTTGATGCTGGCATCCGAGCTTCCTCCCGATCGCTTGATTGGGCTCGTTGAGCTTGCCGAATCGCTCGGCTATGCCGAGTTGTGGTTGACGGATCAGCGATTCTGGCGCGACTGCTACGTAGGTCTGGCACTCGCCGCGCGCCACAGCAAGCGTCTGCTCCTTGGCCCTGGGGTCAATGATCCTTTCACGCGCCACCCCGCGACGATTGCCATGTCGATCGCCACGCTCAACGAGCTTTCCAACGGGCGGGCTCAACTCGGGCTGGGCGTGGGCGGCAGCGGCATTCGCGAAATGCGCCTGCCCAAAGAGCGGCCCGTGCGCGCGCTGCGCGAGGCGATTGACATCGTTCGCGCCATGCTGACCGGCGAGACCGTGCGCTATGCCGGTGAGATCTACCATCTCGATGGCGCTCGCCTTGGCTTCTCTCCCGGTTCAAGCGACATTCCCATCTACGTTGCCTCGCATAGCCCGCAAGTTCTCCGGCTCTGCGGCCGAATGGCCGATGGCGTTCTCCTCGGCAATGTGGCAACCGAACGAGGCCTTGCAGAAGCGATCGGTCACGTGCGTGACGGAGAAGTGGCAGCAGGGGCGCTCAATGGCGCGGCTATCGATCTTCGCCTCGAAGCATGCATCAGTGATGACGAGGACGCGGCGATTGCCACGATGAAGCGGAGATTCGCGGTGCGGCTCCTCTCCACCTATCCGGATTGGGCCTATCTCGAACGGCTGAACGTTGAGGCGACGCCAGCGTTGGCCGCTGCCGCTGAAGCCGGCTCACTCGACGCGATCGTGCAGGCGGTGCCGGACGAAGCCGTCGGCGCGACCGCGCTCGTGGGGTCAGCCGATCGTGTAGCCCGGCAACTGCAGGCGCTCTTGCCGGTAGGCGTGGACAGGGTGACGATTCGACCCTATCCCTGCAAGGGCCAGGATTTCGAAGCAACGATGGAGGCGTTTGCGCAACGAGTCTGGCCACGTGTCGCTGATTTGGCGAAGAAGAATGCCCAGGAGAAGGTCGGACACGATACGAGACGTTCAGGATCAGGAGGGTAAACGCGCATGCCGATCGTTCAGATTTCTCTCTTCGAGGGGCGAGACGAGGAGACGAAAGCACGGCTCGCTCGCGAAATTGCCGATGCCGTGGCGGAGGCTACGGGCAACTCCATTGCAGATGTGCATGTATTGTTTGATGAAAAGCCGCGAGATGCCTGGTCTCGGGGACTCAGCCTGGCATCGCGGCGCACCGGGCCGCGCAAGGAACCGGTGCGGGCCGACTATGCGTCGATCTCACGGATCCAGTACAACCCGGAAACCGAGGAGGCGTATCTCGCGTTGCGGCGCGACGTGATCAACCCAGGCATGGCAACTCAGGATGGCTTCGTTTCCAGCCTGCTTCTGCGCCGGCACGATGCCGAGAACGAATACCTGCTGGTCAACAAGTGGCTCAGCAAGGAGCACGCGGAGGCATATCAATCCGGGGCGGTTCACGATAAACTCAAAGAGCAGGCGCTTTCGATTCTACCCAAGCCACTCGAAACCACCGGCGCGGATGTCGTTCACCTCGACCCGGACTAGAGCATTGCCATTGGACGAGGGGCAGGTGCGGTGACGGCAGGAACCTCAGCACACGGGGCGGCAAACCAGGGCAAGCGGCGCGGCCCAGCTCTGGCGCGCCACGGCATGTTCGAGCGCTGGCGCGAGTACTCGGCGTCGCTCGTGCTCT
>CAYSXO010000453.1:0-3288 GCA_964434995.1 uncultured Sphaerobacteraceae bacterium | reverse complement strand
ACGGAACTGGGAAACACCGATCGAATCGTTGCTCTTCTGGCCGAGTGCCGGCGAGCGGGGATCGCGGTTCTCCCGCCGTCGATCAATCACAGTCTGGTGGAGTTCAGCGTCGAGCCTGTTGGCGGCGTCGAAAAAGCCGTGCGGTTTGGCATGGCCGCTGTAAAGAACGTTGGCGAGGGCGCCGTCCAGACGATTGTCGAAGCACGGAAGCACCTGCCAAATCAGGCGTTTTCCAGCCTTGCGGACTTCTGTGAGGCGGTTGATTGGTCCGCCGTGAATCGACGTGCCGTGGAGTCGCTTGCCAAAGCCGGGGCACTCGACCCGTTCGGCAGCCGGGGCGGGGTCCTCGACGCGCTTGAAGCCACGATTGCCGCGGCCCAGAAGCGCCAGAAGGCGACGGCACGTGGCCAGATGGATCTCTTTGGGGCCGCCGCCCCTGAGGCTGCCCCGCCCGTCGTAATGCCTGACTCGGAGTTGGAGTCCCGGCAAATGCTCGAATGGGAGAAAGAGTTGCTGGGCGCCTACATGAGCGCACACCCGCTGTCCGAGGTACTGCGCCAGGTGAAGAACGCACCGGAGCGCCAGTCGATCCGCGAAATCGGGCAGCTCGAGGCTCTCGAAGCCGGTGCAATGGTGCAGCTGATCGCGATGGTGCAGAGTGTGCGGCGGATTGTGACCAAGACCAACAAATCGATGGCGGTTGCGAACTTCGAAGATCTTTCCGGGCAGGTGGAGGTCGTCCTTTTTCCAGATGCCTTTGAACGGTACGGGGAGCTGATAGGTAACAACGCCATCCTTCTCGTTCGTGGCAAAGTTGAACGGCGGGGCGATGCGCTGCAGGTCGTGTGCGAATCGCTAACGGAAGAACTACCGATGGCGGAGCACCATGAGGAAGAGCCTGATCTGGTGAGGATCAGGTTGAGACTCACGGCGGATGAGTGGCGCGACATCCGATTGATGCAGCAAGCAGATCAGATCCTTCAGCTTCACGAAGGAGCCTCTCCAGTTCTTCTCGAATTGGAACTGAGCACCATGTCCGTTCACGTCCTGCGGAGCCGGTCCCGGAGGGTTGACTGGAGCGACGATCTGCGGAGAGAACTGCTTGCGGTGTCGGGAATTACGTCCGCGGGATTGGCAGCGAGACGAGCGGTCGCGCTCGCGTCCTGATGTCCGGCGCATAGGTCCGGTCAGGCGCGATTGCCCCTTTTGTCCAGCCAACGCAAGACATCCGCGCGCGGCCAGCAGTTGAGAATCCGCTCGGGTGTCAGCCAGGCCTTGCGCGCCATCGCGATGCCGAACTCCATCACCTGGAACCCATCAGGGGTGTGCGCGTCACAATTGATGGTCAATAGGCAACCGGCGGCGCTGGCTCGCCGAGCCAGTGTTGGATCGAGGTCCAGGCGCGCTGGGTCCGCGTTTATTTCCAGGGCTGTCCCGGTTTCGGCGGCTTTGACGAAAACCCGGTCCCAATCAAAGTCCCCGCCTTCTCGGCGCTCGAGCAGGCGGCCCGAGGGGTGGGCAATAATGTCGACATTCGGGTTGTTGAGCACGTCGATCAACCGGCCCGTAAGTTGCTCGCGCGGTTGGCGCAATCCTGTATGGAGCGACGCCACGACAACGTCAAGTTGGCCTAGAGTTTCATCGTCAAAGTCGAGCGCGCCGTCACGCAAGACTTCGACTTCCGCGCCGGCCAGCAACCTCACGCCATCCACGGCGCCAACGGATCTGATGGCCTGACTCTGTGCCGCCAACCGCTCCGCATCCAGACCGCCGGCAACGCCGAGACCGTGGCTATGGTCTGAAATGCCAAGGAACTCGTAGTCCCGCCGTCGGGCGGCGGCGGCCATCTCCTCAATCGACGCTTTGCCGTCGCTCCAGGTGGTGTGTGAGTGGAACTCTCCTCGGATGTCGTCGATGGTGACCAGCGTTGGAATCTCCTGCCAGCGCATGAACTCGTCGGTCCCATCGCGGAGTTCGGGCGGGATGAATGGTAGGCTCCGAGCGGCATAGACGTCTTCTTCCGAGGCCATTTCCGGCGGAATCGATCCCAAACCTTCGAGATGTCCGGCGCTGCCCGTGGCTCGCACCAACGTCGATCCCCACTGGGACGGTGAGGTGAGATACACGTCGGCCTCAAGGCCGCTGTCGAGCGATAGCCGCACGGACGTTGCCGAGGTAGGCTCGACCTCAGTGACCATGGCCATTGAACCGAGCGCTGCTCGAGCGGAGTGCGGATCGTCTGTGGCGATGACCAGGTCGAGGTCGCCGACAGTCACATCCCAACGTCGTGCGCTCCCCGCGAGGCTGATCCTGTCCCGTGGACGGAGGTGCTCATACGTCGCCTGGAGCGCCCTTCCAACCGGCAGCGCAATCCCAAGAGGGATGCGGCCAGAGCGACGCTTCAGCTCTTCGAGACCTTCGCGAATGGTGCTTTCGGCGCGGCTTCCCAAGCCTTTGGCGGCGCCGACGGATCCATTGTTGAGCGCGGCTTCCAGGGACTCCAGGTCGGTCACGGCGAGCAACTGGTGCAGCTTCATTGCCGTCTTGGCGCCAACGCCTGGGATGGAGAGCAGCTCAAGCAGTGACTCGGGATACGCGCGCGTGAGCTCTTGATGGGCGTCAAATGATCCCGTTTCGATGATTTGCTCTATGGAGTCAGCAAGGGCTTGTCCGATTCCGGGAAGTTCACGAAGTCTGCCCTGGGCGGCCAGGTCCGCGACAGGGACGTCGAGCGCGCGGAGTGACTCGGCGGCCCTGGTGAACGCACGGCCACGAAATGAACTCTCTCCCGCGATTTCGAGGAGCCTGCCATGGCGCTCGAGGCTATTCGCGACGGCGGCGTTCGACTGTCGGATCGTCATGCCGCTCCGACCGCGGCTCGATCCGCTCTGGCCTGCCTCCTGACTCGGTTGGAAACGAGCCTGACCGCCGCGGGCGCATCCTCCGCGAGGACCAGAAGAACGTCCTCCCGGCCAACCATGCCGATTCCCTGCTGGATTGCACGGCGTTCGTCAACAGACTGAACAAAGATGGGTGGCACATCGGTGGAAGCCGCGCCCTGCCGGAACAGAGACATTCGCTCACTATCCCAATCGCCATGCACGACAACTACCGCGCTGTTCCGGCCAATCAGTCGGCCAACTTCCGCCAGATCGTCCAGTGGCACGTTTGTCATTGGCCCGACCACGCAGACATGGCGGCCCATGCCGAGGTTTGCCGTCGCGCGCAGAGACGACCGCAAGAACCAGGAGGGAACGGGCTGATCGATCACAATCGTGGATGATCCGG
>CAYSXO010000452.1:0-3316 GCA_964434995.1 uncultured Sphaerobacteraceae bacterium | reverse complement strand
CGAGCAGCAGCACGATGTCGAACGCGCAATCGGGAAATGGCCATTCGACCATCGGTTGCGTGAACGGCACGCCCGCGACCTGGGCAAGCGGCCCCATGTCGAGAGTATGTCGGGCGACGCGAAACCCGGCCTGGGCCAACGCGGTTGCTTGAGCATCGTCGCCGCCGAGAAGCAGGATGGCATCACCCGCATTCGGCGCAAGTTCGTCCAGCGGAAGAAGTCCGGGAACGTGCATCCCGGTATGATAGGACGATGTTCGGAAGTGGTTGGGGAAGGGAACGGAGAAGGGTGGGAGCGGTGGCGTGAGCGAGTTCGCAACCCTCCATCCGTACGATCCCGCGTTCGTGGCCACGTACGTGGCCGCGTTGCGCGGTGAGGTGGAGGCCCGGGAATTGCTCCCAGCCGCCCCCTCATGGGCCGAGCGCGAAATCGCGCGCGCGCGGCTTGGCTACCTGCGCGCTCTGGAGCTGCAGCGGAACGAATCGGCCGTAAACGCGGTCAGCCTGGGCCTGGCGCGGATGCTCGCCGCGGCGGAACCGGTCTATTACATGCCGGACATGGGCTTCACCCACATCGAAGCCCGCTTCGACCGTGGGCTCGGCATGCTGCTGCGTCCCCCATCGCGTCTCTTCGCCGAGGCCGGGCTGGAGATGGCCGTGGCGCGCGCCATGCCAATTCGCCTTGATGCCTCCGGCGGCAGCATGGGCGGCGCCTTCATGCCGCCGGCGCTCACCGGGCAGTTTCAGGAGCAACTCGAAACGCGGATGGAGCGGTTGGCGCGCCGGCTGGCCGAATCCGAGATGGATGCCCCCGCGTACATCGGCGAATTGCTCGAGGCCGCGGCCTACGTGACGCAACGTGGTCTCGGCCTCTATGAGGCAACCGACGCCTTTGTGCCGGGCGTGCCGGAATCGATGCCTCCGGGGTTGCGCCTGGTGCAACCCGACCGCAAACGGCTGCCGCGCGAGCTGCGCGCGCGCCTGGAAGCGGCGTCTCGCCCACCGCGCGAGCCGGGGCTCCTTTCACGCATCTTCTCTCGTGGCCGCATCAGTTCCCAACACGATCTCTCGCTGGATGACCCTCGCCTCTGGCGGGGCATGAATGACGTTACGCCGCCGCCCGAACCTCCCGCGCTCGGAAACGATGCGCCGCGCGAAGGAACGCGCGCATGAGCGAGCACTGGGAACGCGATCCCGCCAGGCCGGCGACATGGCCGCGGCTCTTTTCGGTCGCGGAGGCGAACGCGATGCTGCCGGAGATCGTGCCGCTGCTGCTCGAAATGCGCGCCCGCAAGGTCGCGCTCGATACGGCTCTGGCGGCTTTGGACAAGCTCACGCCCGCGATGCGCCTGAATGGCCACGCGGCGGACGCCCGAACCCTCGAATCGCGCATCCACGATTTCAGCTCGGAGCTGGCCGCCGGGATCGATCATCTTGCCGCGCAGGGAATCGAGATCAAGAGCGTCGATCACGGCCTGATCGACTTTCCCTCGATCCGCCAGGGACGGGTCGTCTACCTCTGCTGGCGGCTTGGGGAAGGCCCAACCATCCGGTTCTGGCATGAGATCCGGGATGGCTACGCGGGGCGGCGCACGCTGGAAGGTGGTCATGCCTGAGCGAACGCGGAGGGGAGCGAAATGCCGCGCGTGGCGGTGATCGGGGCCGGGGTGATCGGGGCGACGATCGCCTTCCGCCTCGCGGAAAAGGGGCTTGACGTCGTCGTGCTCGATGGCGCGGAACCGGCCAGCGGCGCCACGGCGGCGTCGTATGGCTGGATCAACGCGAACGAGAAGCTGCCTCGCGCCTACTACGATCTGAACCGCGCGGCGATGGAGGAGTACCGTCGCCTGGCGTGGCGGTTGGCCCCTGCCTACTGGTACCACGCCGACGGGAACCTGATCTGGTATCAGGACGCCGAGCTTGCCGCCGCGCTCGCGGCGCGCGTCGAGCGGTTGCGAGACTGGGGCTACCCGGCCGAGATGGTCCCGGCCAGCAAGGTGCTGGGCGATCTCGAACCGGCCCTCGGGGGCGGAACCGCATCGGACGGAACTCCGTTCGCCTGGTTCCCGGACGAGGCCTGGGCAGACGCGGTCGCCATGACCGGGCGCCTGATCGAGGCCATCCGCCATGCCGGCGGCCGGGTGCTGACCGGCCCCGAACGGGAAGTGATGGGCATCGAGCGAGAAGGCGGCCGTGTGTCAGCGGTGCGGCTACGCGGGGGACAGTCGATCCCGGCATTCGTCGTGGTCAACGCGGCGGGCGCCAACGCGCCAGCGGTTGCCGGAATGGTTGGCCGACGCCTGGCAATGGCGCCCTCGCCGGGGCTTGTCGTGCGGGTCGAGATGCCGGACGGCCGCGATCCGCTGCAGCGCCCGGTTGAAACCGACCGGTTCGCCGTTCGCCCGGACTGCCCGGGCCGGCTCTTGCTGGCGCTCGATGCCGGCGATGCCGCCGCATTGGAGGACGTCTCGCCCGGCCCCTTGCCACTGGATGATCCGCTGGTGGCATCGCTGCTGGCCTGGGGCGCGGAGTTGGTTCCCGCGCTGGCGGCGGCGCGGCCCACCGGGGCGCTGGTGGCCATTCGTCCCATCCCGGCGGATGGCTTCCCCAGCGTCGGCGCGCTCGCCGGCATTCCCGGCTATTTCGAGGCGGTCACGCACTCCGGCGTGACGCTGGCCCCGTTGATCGCGCGGGCCATCACCGACGAGGTGCTGGGCAAGGCGCCAGAGCCGCTGCTGGCCGAATTTCGCCCGGAGCGCGCGGGATTGCAGTAAGCATCCTCGCCGTATGCGCCCCAGGGCGATCTGGCCATCGGCGCCAGCCCGGCTGGTATGCTGCGCGAACCGAGTCGAGGCAAAGGGACGAAGGGGATTCGTGGTCCGATGCTTTTCGCCTCCCGCGGGCGCCGCGATTCTGGCGAAGGGGCCACGCGCCGGACGTGGAGGAGCGAACGGCATGACCGCGACGCGGGACCCGGCTCCTCTGACGGTCGGCATCTTGCTGTTTCCCGACGTGGAGATCCTCGATTTCTGCGGACCGTTCGAGGTCTTTGCCAGTGCCGCACTCCCACCGCTTATGGAGGGCGGACCCGAACGCTGGCTCTTCAACGTGATCGGCATCGCCGAGTCAGCCGATTTCATCACCAGCCGCGCCGGCCCGTCGCTCGGTGGCCAGGGTCGTGGGCTGCGCGTGCAACCGCATCACACGCTGGCCAATCACCCGCCGCTCGACATCGTCGTCATTCCCGGCGGCTACGGGACGGAGCAGCAGCGGGAGAACCCGGCGGTCCTGCGATGGATTGCTCGCCAGCGGCAGGG
>CAYSXO010000451.1:0-3336 GCA_964434995.1 uncultured Sphaerobacteraceae bacterium | reverse complement strand
TAGCGTCCCCGCGCAGGAGGGTCGCGATCACGTCATAGCCGACGCCGAGCGCCCCAGGGAAAATCAGGCCGCCTATGCCGACGACCAGGCCACCGATCGCCGGCCACCACATCCAGTGAATCGGGAGACGGTGGAACCCATCTTCCGCGGCGTAGACCATCATTGTCAGCAGGCCCGAGAGCGCTCCGGCCAGAATGCCAGCGATCACGCAGGCGATGAGCCCGCCGGGGCCAATGAAGGCCGGATGGGGTGGCGTGGGGAAAAGCGGACCGGAGCCCAGCAGATAGGTGCGCGCGATTGCCGCGGTGGCGCTGGCCAGCGCCACCGGGACCAGACTGCGCGGTTTCCACTCGAAGAGGAGCAACTCGACCGCCAGCAGCACCGCGGCGACGGGCGAAGCGAATGTGGCCGACATACCCGCCGCCGCGCCGGCGGCCAGCAGGGTCTTCCGCTCGGCGCTGGTGAGGTGGAAGAACTGCGCGACCAGCGAACCGAATGCGCCACCGGTCATGATGATCGGGCCTTCGGCGCCGAATGGGCCGCCAGAGCCGATGGAGATTGCCGAGGAGAGCGGCTTCAATACCGCCACGCGCGGCTGGATGCGGCTGCCGCCGATCAGAATGGCCTCGATGGCCTCGGGGATGCCGTGGCCGCGAATGCGGTCGGAGCCGAACCGCGCCATCGCCCCAACGATCAACGCGCCAACGGCCGGCACGGCCACCACAAAGACGCCGAGGTGATTGCCCGCGGGCGAAACCAGCTCGGTGCTCAGCCGGCCGAAAAAGAAAAGGTTGGTGAAGAGGCCGATCATCTGTAGCAGGATCAGCGCCAGAAGCGCGCTGACGCCGCCGAGCACGATGGCGAGTCCGGAAAGCGCAAGCAGCCGCCTATCGGCCGTGAAATCTCCTAGCGGGGAGTTGGGCGTCTCGCGAGCATTGCCAACGAGGCTGGCGCCAAGCGGCATCGTCGGGATCTCCTCTCAGGTGGCGCCGTGGTGACCGGGTTGACCATCGCCAGCCATCAATGTCTGGCCGCAAGCCGAATGCGCCGCGCTCACCGGCGTTTCGCCGCGGGCACGCGCTATTATATCGTTGAGCGATATAATTTCGCCAATCAGCGGCCGTCAGACGCCATGCTCTTCAACGCTCGCGCCCAGGACAGACTCAGAACGCGGGCAGATCGCTTCGCAATACCCGGGTTATGGCAGCGGGATACGTCTCTGCCGCGTAGAAGCCACCCAGAAAGCGTGACGAGCGCCTGCCGAGCAGCCGGGGCGTGGTGAAGCCGGCATCTCGCGCCAGCCGTCCGAATGTCGTGAACGAGAGCGGGTAGGGCACCCAGCGGTTGCCCACGTCGGCGTCGTACTCGACGACGATGAGCCGCCCCTCTGGCTTGAGATAGCCGCGCCAGCGCTCCAGCAGCGCAACCTGGTCCCTGACGAAATGGATGGCGTTCGCGGCCATGATGCCATCGAGCGGCGGGAGTGTCAGGGGCCGCGAAAAGTCGTCATCGAGCAGATGCAGCCGCGTTTCAGGAAAGTGTCGTTCCATGGTGCGCCCCAACGCCTGCAGGCTGCCCCGGTCTGAATCGACGGCGAAGATCTCCACCTTCGGTCCTGCCACGTCGCGCAGGGCGAGCGTGAAGGCTCCGCTGCCTGCCCCGAAGTCGGCCCAGACCCCGCCAACGTCGCGACCGATGCCGGCCTCGATGAGGTGAACGTGGTCGTCGTGATTCATTCACTCTCTCCACAAGGTCTGGTTTGCATGGGTCACGGGCGCGGCCCTTCATACATATCGCGCGGTCGGCGCAGGAGACAAGGGATCGGAACACGTCGTGGCCTGACCTCGCTTTTCTGCCCGTCCCGGGCCACAGACCGAGATTGTCGGGCGAGCACGCGAGCTCGCCACCAGTCGAACCTTCATACTCGAAGCCAGGGCGCCCATGCTGATCCTGACCGGGCCAGCCGCGTCTTGCCACCCTCACCTGGCCCGCCGCGAGCAGTTGGGCGACTGGCGGCAGGCGAGTGGGGCGCCGGCATACCTGGGCGGGCAGGATGACCTCGAACGCGCTGAAAACCTTCTGGAAGAGTTGCTCCGTCTCGAGCGGGAGCCGAGGGCAACCGCTGGACCGCGTGCATCCTCTGGCATCGGGGCCGCGTGGTCGCCATTGCGAGAAGAATTCCCGGATACGATACGGCTCGCGACTATCGAGAGCGCCTTCCACGGTTCGCGTTGGCCGCCATCGCCGCGGAACATGGACAACCAACGGCCGCCGCTCACCTTCTCGGCAAGCAGCGCGTCCGTTGCGGCGGGAGGCCGTCGCGCACGGCGAGGCACTCGGTCTGCTGCCGATCGAAAACAGCACCTCGCGCTGAGCCAGTTCACGCCTTCTTCGCCTCGAGCCTGGTGACATACGGCGGGCTAGCACGAGCTAAATGCGGTCTTTTCCACCGGGTCTTCACAATGCTTCCCAGCGAATTCTCAGGATATCCACACCGGCCCACTAGCATCGGGGCATACGGTTGAGGTCGGGACAGCGCGAGCATGGTGGAGATGCCCGCGCTGTTCCGATCGCGACCTGATCCGAGTCCTGCGCTGACCCTGGCTCCATCATCGTTGGCGCGGGCAATCCGGGAGAGACCCGATGACGACCCTACTTATCCTCGTGGCGCTGGCCCTGATCTGGATTGGCCTGCGCGATTCGCGCCAGCCGCGGATCGCCTCATTCCCCGATCCGCCCCAGGGATCCGCGGCTCCGCGAGAGCGCCTGGCGACCGAGTGACGGCGTTGCCACGGATGGTCGATGCCGCGAGAGCGCGTGGCACTTGACAATTCCCCACCAACTTTGTAGGCTTTCCTGGCGTCAGGAGCGGGTCCGCTGCTTCTGACCCTCACCGACTTGAACCCGGGTCCCCGGCTCCCTCCCAGCCTGGGGCTCGAAAAGGTCCCGGTAGGGAGCCCATACGCTCCCGACACCCACCCCAGGAAACCCGGCCCCCGCGGCCGGGTTTCTGTTTGGGCTCTTGGCTATCGGCTATCGACGCGCAGGTGCGAGCGGAAGCCAAAGATCGTCGCCTTGCTGCCGGTATCGCGCCGAAGGCGGCCTCCCCCTTGAAGCGGGAGCAGCTCTATGCGCGGCCCAAGCGGCAGACCGGGACCGGCACCGAATCCACGAACGACAGCGCCGGGTCGTGGGGCAGCCGGTCCAGCAGCAAGGCCCACCGCCGCTCCTTGAGCGCCCACCAGTTGGCGGCCTGGCGGGCGAACGTCGTGCGGTGTACCCGGCGCAGGGTGGGAAAGAGGTCCGGGCGCTCGCGCCGGACGAAGTCGGAGATCG
>CAYSXO010000450.1:0-3354 GCA_964434995.1 uncultured Sphaerobacteraceae bacterium | reverse complement strand
GCGCATCGGCCTCCACGTCGATCAGGTCGAGAAACTGGCCGTCCTCCTCGCCCTCGCTGCCCCAGGAGGCGAGGAAGCGCCGGTCCGGGGAGAACTTCTGGACGCGGAAGTTGCCGGGATCGAGGACATAGAGGTTGCCCGCGGGATCGAACGCCACCGCCCCGCCGCCGGCACGGTAGGGGCTCCCGACGTTGAAGAAGTTGAACTGGCCGGCATCGCGTCCCTGCGTGCCCCATGCCTCGCGGAAGGTCCCGTCGGGAGCAAAGATGGCGAACTGGTTCATCCAGGGATCGATGACCCACACATTGCCGTCCGGATCGATGGCCAGGTGATACGGGTCAGCTAACGGCATGCGGTTCGGGGCGCCACGGGTGAGCCACGCGAAGGCCACGGGTCCAGCGTCGAGCGCAGGCAGCGCGGGCAGGCGCGAAACGTCATCCCCGCCGCGGAGCGAGAACATCCCGAAGGCGAGCGCATTGAGCGCCAGGCTGAGCAGCAGGACTGCCGCCGTGGCCAAGTGCGCGACAGTCACCCGACGCCGCCGGTTCGTGCCGGGCGCGGCGGGCGCCTCCACCGTGGCCACCGCACGCGCTCGGGTTCTCGGCGTTGGGTGGAACTCGTGAGGGCCGCGGGACGCCTGGGGTATGGTCTGCATCAACTCGGACCACAACTGACCCGCGAAGTCAGGGTACGGGTCAACCCGTTGGCTGAGGCCGCGCAACCAATGGTCGACGGCCAAGAGATCCGGCTGAACGCCGTCGCCGGGGGTTGGCTGTCCGCGCGCGATGGCCTCGAGATAGGCATCGAAACGGTCGATGGCCTCCCTTTCGCTGGGGATCATGCCGGTTCTCCCTGCACGCGCATCGGGTCTGCGCCAAGCGAGCCGCCAATGAGGTCACGCAAGCGGGCATAGGCGCGGAACTGCGCGACTTTCACCGCGTTGGAGCTCTTGCCGAGGACCTGCGCGATCTCTGGGCGGGTAAGGCCGGCTAACCGCAGCTCGACAATGCGCGCTTGCTCCGCGGGAAGCTGCGCCAGCAGGGATCGCACCGTCTCCGTCGCCAACGCCTGCAACTCCGGCGACTCCCCATCGGCAGTCCCCACCGGGCCAAGCGCGGCGAAGGCCAGCGTCGATTTCCGGGCGCGATAGTGATCGACCACCACGTTGTGAGCGATGGAGAAGAGCCACGAGCGGAGCGATGACGGATCGCGCTGCGTGGAGAGCGTGCTGAGCGCCTTGGTGAAAACCAGGCTCGTCGCGTCCTCAGCATCTTCGAGTGTGGGCAAGCGATGCGCGCAGTAGTGGTAGACAGGCGCGAGGTAGCAGCGATAGAGCTCGGCGAAGGTCTGAATATCCGCCGGCTCATGCACCAGGTGAATCGCGGGGCGTCCGGTCTCGATGAGACCTGGGTCCCTTGTGCTCGGGCGAGTCCGGACCATCGTCCGCCTCCCGGCCAGATCGCTACCAGCATTGTGCCACGATCAGGTAGACGGATCAGCAGGCGGAAAGGGGTACAGCTATTGGCTCTTGGCCTCTGGCTATTAGCTCCTGGCTCTCGTCGTTCTCCCTAGCACCCTAATACCCTAATACCCTAATACCCTAGCACCCTATCACCCCGTCCCATCACCCATCACCCGCGCCATGATCTCCGCCATGGCCTCGTCGCCCGCGTCATGCGTTTCCTGCAATCCGGCGATGGCGCCAACGCGGTCTGCCGCCTCCCGGTTCTGGCTCGCCTTGACCTTGCCAATGAGCCGCGAGATCGGGATTTCGATCCCCACGATCTCCCGCAGCATCGCCGCCGTGTAATCGGCCGGCGCGTCGCCCATCTTCCAGGGCGCGGGCTGCGAGGCCTCCTGCCGCTTCGTAAGCATCCCCGCCTGACCGCGAATCCACGTGACGTCGTCATGGACGATCATCGGCCCATAGGCATGCACCACCGCATAGTTCCATGTGGGCACCACGCGGTGCGTTTCGCGCTTCGTGGCGTACCAGTTTGGCGAGATGTACGCCTCTGCCGACTGAAAAACGACCAGCGCCTGCTGCTCCGGGTCGTGGTCGTGCCAGACCGCATTGTTGCGGGCCACGTGCGCCAGCAGCCTGCCCCGTTCGCCCGAGCGCGGGTCGAGGATGAACGGCAGATGATTGGCCGTCAGGCCATCGCTACCCAGGGTGATCAGCGTCCCCAGGGGCGACGACGCCATCAATTGATGCAACGTGGCGATGTCGGTCTCGGCAAAATGCGGCGGTAGGTAGACCACGGCTGGCAGGGCTCCTTTCGTCACGCGCATGGCATACCGGGGTGGTTCGGCGCCTCCAGATGGCTGCCATTGTCCCACGGCGCCCTCCGGTCAGTATAATGACCAGAAGAGGATATTGAAATGACCGCGACTCCCGGCACTGAACCAATGATGCACAAGCTGGCGCTGGCGCTGGCGCGTTCCGTCCGTGAGCGGCGCCTGCGCCTCGAATGGACGATCGATCGGCTTGCGGCCCGCTCCGGCGTCAGCAAGGGTGCGATCGTCGCCCTCGAGCATGGCGAAACGAACCCCACCTTCTCCACGCTGGTGCGTCTCGCCGACGCGCTGGGCGTTCCGGTTTCAGCGCTGCTCGGCGACGAAGCCACGGATGCCATCCAGATCGTCGAGCACGAAACCCGACCTCCCCTCTGGCACGGTCCTCGCGGGGGCCATGCCACCCTCATCCTGACGGTTCCCGGCGCCGCACCCGTTGAAGTCTGGGAGTGGGTCCTGATGCCGGGCGAGCGCTACGTCAGCCATCCTCATCCCCGGTCGGTGGTGGAAACCCTGACGGTCATCTCCGGTCTGGTCGAGCTGACCGTTGGCGATCGGACCGTCGTGGTTCCTGCCGGGTCGACCGCGACCTTCGCCGCCGACCGGGACCACACCTATGCCGCGAAGGAAGAGCAGAATAAAGGATGCGCCTTCCTGATGACGGTCCACCTGCGCGCCTCGCACGGGGCGCCTGCCATCCCGCCGTAACCCCCCCGCGTTGCCCGCCAACTGCCGATTCGCCGACCGAAGGAGACCGCACGTTCATGACCGCCTCAGCCCCGGCATCGTCGCTTCCAGCCCACCTGCAGCGCCACCTGGATGCCATATCGATTGACGCCGCCATTTCCACTCGGTGGCCCGACTATCGGGTGATGGCGATCGTCGCCCACGGCATCGACCAGGCAGCAATGGCGGAGACGAGTGAAGGGCAAGCATCCGCGCCACTGGCTCGCGCCGAAGCAGCCGTCCGCGCGCAGAGCATTGCCGACTGGACGATACACCCCCACATCGCGCAATGGATGGCGGCGTTCACCGCCTTCGGGGCGAAGCCGAAGCGCA
>CAYSXO010000449.1:0-3361 GCA_964434995.1 uncultured Sphaerobacteraceae bacterium | reverse complement strand
CATGCCGGCGGCGGCAATCTGATTCCCGCGCCGCGCGGTCGCGGGCGAGCCGAGTAGCTTGAGCCCGACAATGAAGCAGACCGCCGAAACGAGGTAGGCGATGTTGATGAGCAAGACCCGATTGTCGAGAATCCAGTCCATTATTTGCCTCCCGCCTTCCCGGCAGCGGGCTTCCGCTTGAACATCTCGAGCATGCGGTCCGTCACCACGAAGCCGCCAAAGACGTTCGCCGAACCGAGGACGACGGCCACGAAGGCCACGACCTTAAGCACATTGTCGATCGTGGACGAGCCGTGGAGGCTGCCCATAATGATCATGGCCCCGAGGACGACAATGCCGTGGATGGCGTTCGTGCCTGACATCAGCGGGGTATGGAGCGTCGCGGGGACTTTTCCGATCAGCTCGAACCCGAGGAAAATGGCCAGCAGTAACACGTAAATGGTAAGCAGGAGAACCGTCGCGTTCTCACTGAGCGTGGTCTGCAGGGTTTCGCCGCCTTCCTGCAGCAACGCGGGTATCAGGGCAATCATTGTCTCCCCTTTGACTTTCGCGCCCGGAACGTGGGCTCCGCCCTCCCCTTGAGCAGAATCCCGGACAAACACACTGGTTGCGTGCCTACGCCTTGGCTGCCCGGTAGCCAGCGGCTTCCGCCGCCTCGGCCGACGCGAAGCAGAACTCTGGTATGGTCCGGTCGTAGGATCCACCATCGGGCTCGTGATAGATCAACGACTGCGCGTTGCCTTTGATCGGGTACGCGGCAGGGCAATCGGGCGAACCGTCGCCAGGGACCGCTCCCGCTGGCGTGCCCATTGGCGTCGCCGAGGACGTCACCGCCGCGCTGGAGTCCGTCCCGGACGCGCTCGTGGCGGCTTCCGGAGGGCTGGCCACGAGACCCGGTCGTGCGCCTTCCACCTTGGCGCCTGCCTCGGCCATGCGCTGCTTCGTCATGTCATGGACGACATCGCCGCCGCGCGTGATGACGGTGCCCTTGACGATCTCATCCTCGTAGTCAGGATTGAATGAGCCATCCTTGATCAGCAATTCGAGCAGATTCTGGATATTCTTCGCGTACATCTGGCTGGCATGCACCGGCATGGTGCTCGGCAGGTTGAGCTGCCCCATCACCTGGACCCCGTGGTGGTTAACGGTTTCGCCCGCGCGCGTCACCTCGACATTGCCGCCGGTCTCGGCCGCAAGGTCGACGATGACCGAACCGGGGCGCATCCGTTCGACGGTTTGCGCCGAGATCAGGCGCGGGGCCGCGCGGCCAGGAACCGCCGCGGTCGTAATCACGACGTCCGACTTCGCGGCATGATCGGACAGAACTTCCTGTTGCTTGCGGAGCGTCTCGGCAGAAACCTCCTTGGCGTAGCCGCCCGCCGTTTGCGCGTCGCTGGTGTCAACCGGGATGTCGACGAACTTGGCGCCAAGGCTTTCAACTTGCTCTTTTACCACTGGCCGCGTGTCGTACGCCTCGACGACCGCGCCCAGGCGGCGGGCCGTGGCGATTGCCTGCAAGCCAGCAACGCCTGCCCCAACGATCAAGACCTTGGCCGGCACGATCGAACCGGCTGCCGTCGTCAGCATCGGGAAAAACTTTGGCAGAGTGTCGGCGGCCATCAGGACGGCCTTGTACCCCGCCACGGTCGCTTGAGATGAAAGCACGTCCATCGACTGCGCGCGCGTAGTGCGCGGGATTGCGTCCATGCTGAACGCGGTGATGCCCCGCTCGGCCAGATCGCGAACGAGATCGTGATTGGTCATCGGTTGGAGAAGCGCGACGACGGTGGATCCAGGACGCAAGAGGGCGGCTTCACTGGCGTCAGGCTTCTGCACCTTGATCACCATCGCCGCATCGAACGCTTGCCTGGCATCGGGCACAATGTCGGCGCCCGCGGCGATGTACGCCTCGTCACTATGCCCTGAATCGAGACCGGCCCCGCTCTCGATTCGTACCTTGACCCCACTACCCGTGAGCCGCTTGACCGTGTCAGGGATCAACGCGACTCGCCGTTCACCGGGGGCGGTCTCTCGGGGCACGCCGACGATCAGCGCGCTCCCCGCCTGGCCTTCCATATCCACCTCTCGCTACTGATGGCTCGGTCCGGGTGCACACGCCGGAACTTCAGAGCAGCATGGCAGCCGAGCCCGCCGCGTTCGGAGGGCGCCATCGCTACGTCCGAGACCACCGCTGTTCGGACACACGGCTCCACGACACGCTCGACGGCGTGCGTGGCAGCCAGATTCTACACGGAATCTTCTGCTGTCGCGTGATGGGGAAGGACGATCTACTGGCGACGGGGTGTGCCGCGCATCGCTCCCGGGCGGCGAACTGGTACGGGCACGGGAACCGGCGCGGGGCGAAGCTGTTGGGCCAGGCTGCCGATCAGCCGGTCGAGAATATCCGCCAGTTTCCCGCCCAGATTTTTCGGTGCGGAAGGCGTGCGCGACATGGAAATCTCCAGTGAGAGAAAGACCACACCCGGCATCACGCCGCGGGTAAGGCGGACATCGGGTTACCACTGCCGGTATTGTACCGCGATCCGCATGGGAACGCGGTTCGGCGCGTATGCGGCAGCGCCACGCCGCTACACTTGTCCGCATGATCGGGACCAATGAGATAACCACTGCTCCGACATTGAACGCTGCTGGCGTCTCTTCGCCATCGCGGCGCACGTCGCTCACTCGGCGCGATTTCTTCGCGGCAGTTGTCGAACGCGCCCGATCGTCAGTTGGCATCGAGTATCGAACATTTCGCCACAGTGCAAATCCGATGCTCTTGAAGATCGACTTCGGCAATGAACGCGTGCACTACGAGGTCTGGCCCGATAGCGCCCGCAACCATGTCGAAGTTGGCCTTCATTTTGAAGACGGGCCGGTCAGCACCTCCGCCTATCTGGCCTATTTCGATGCCCGGATCATCGAGATCAAGCATCACCTTGGTGTAGGAATGGAACTGGAGCGCTGGACGATTTCCTGGGGACATCTCTACGAACTCCATCCCCTGGCCCCGCTGGACAGCACGTTTGCCCGACTGGTCGGCGATCGGCTGGCCGCTCAGATCGATATGCTCCAGCCAATGGTCGAAGAGGCCGGGATACCTCTGGAGCGACGGGAGCCGGCGGGGAACACGCGCGGACGCTGGAGCCGCACTGCCCGCTAGGGATGCGCTGTACTTCAGTCAAATCTCACGGAAACATCAGGCACGCGGCTATCGGGCGATCAGCCGCCTATCAGGCTCCGCCGCTATGAAGTGCCAGAGCGGACGGCTCGTCGCGGACAAGCGCGTTCACCGAGAGTTGGTCGCCAGCGAGGAGGCGTAGCGTGTCACACCTGAAGGGCGGCAAGGGGCGTGTGCCAG
>CAYSXO010000448.1:0-3368 GCA_964434995.1 uncultured Sphaerobacteraceae bacterium | reverse complement strand
CTGGAGGACGCGGGGATCGGCGCGCCGCCGGCCACCTGGGAAGAGGTGACCGACCAGGCGCTCGCCCTCAAGGAGGGCGGCATGGAGCACCCCTTCGTCTACGAGTTCACGAACACCCTGCCGAACGTCAGCGAAGCCTTCGCCAGCATGGTCTTCGGGCGCGGCGGGGAGCTGATCGACGAGGAGAACAATCCGCTCTGGACCGATCCGGAGAGCCCGGCGGCGCAGCAGCTCACCTGGCTGGTCGATGCCGCCAACGAGCACGACATCCTGACGATCATGGATCACGAGACGAACATCGTGAAGGCCATGAACACCGGGCAACACGCCTTCACGGTGATGTTCAACTACAACCTGGCCTCGCTGAACAACGCCGCGACCTCGCCGCTGGCGGGCGAGTTCAAACTGGCCCTGATGCCGGGCGAGACGCACGAGTGCTATGGCTTCGCCAAGTTCTACAACATGACGCAGATGGCCGTGGATCGCGGCCCGGAGGTGATCGACGCCACGGGCAAGTTCATCGAGTACTTCGCCGGGGAAATCGATGGCACCTACCCGGTGGCCAAGCGCTGGGCGGTGGAGCAGGGCCTCGGCTTCGGACAGCTTCCATTGCTCGACGACCCGGATGTGATCGAGGCCTTCTCCCAGTGGGTCGATGTCGATCTCTGGCGGCAGCAACTGGAGTTGGCGCGAGCGCGCCGGCAAACCATCTGGTATGGCATCTGGAGCGAGTCGTTCCACCCGCTGATCGGCCAGGCGCTGGCCGGCGAGATCGACGCCGAGGCCTGCCTGCAACTCGCCGCCGACTCGTGGAACGAGTTGAAGGCGAGCGTCGAAGGATGAGGGGGGTCGGGGAATAGGGGGATAGGGGGATAGTGTGAGCGCAGGTCGGTCGCGGACACTAAGGAACGCTGCGCGAGCGCCAGAGGACGCGGCGGCCTCCCGCCTTTCTGCTCGATCCCCCTATCCCCCTTCCCCCCTATCCCCCTCCCGTCCCCGCTGGGACGGGCTGCTCATGGCCGCGCCCGTCCTTATCCTCGTGGCCATCTTCACCATCTACCCGGTGGGACGGGCGATCTACCAGAGCATGCGGATCGAGTCGCCCATCTTTCCGTCGCGTTTCGTCGGGCTGAAGAACTACCAGGATCTGCTTGGCGGCCTCTTCCTGAAGGAGGCTGCCATCACCACGCTTGGCTTTGCCCTCGTCGCCGTGCCGCTGGTGATCGCCCTTGGCGTGCTGACAGCGCTGCTGCTGAACGAGTCGTTTGTTGGCAATGCCGTGCTGCGCGTCGGCATGCTTTTGCCGTGGGCGCTGCCGGCGACGGTGGGGGCGCTGATCTGGAAGTGGATCTTCCTCGATAGCTGGGGCGCGCTCAACGCCGGACTCTACGCGACCGGGATCATCGACAACTACATCGGCTGGCTGACGACGCCTGAGCTGGCGCGAATGGCGGTGGTGATCGTCTTCATCTGGTCGCAAATGCCTTTGGTGGCCATCTTCCTGCTGGCGGCGCTGCAGGCGATCCCGAACGAGCTGTACGACGCGGCGGAGATCGACGGCGCGGGGGTCGTCCGGCGCTTCCGGGACGTCACCTTTCCCGGCATCCGCCCGATGCTCGTCATCGTCACCCTCTATCAGGTCCTGATGGCCTTCACCAACTTCGATATCGTCTACTCGCTGACCCAGGGAGGTCCCGGGACAACCACGTCTCTGGTGACCTACTTTACCTGGGTCGAGAGCTTCAAGAAGCTCGACTTCGGCAAGGGCTCGGCGCTGGCAGTGATGATTGCCCTGGTCTCGCTGGTGGTGATCCTCATTCTGGTGCGAGCGATCCCGAAAGGCGCGCTGGTGGAGGAGCGGGCGTGAGCAAACGGTCTCCTCTCCGGCGGGTCATCATCTATGGCGGCGCGTTGTTGCTGGCCATCTTCTGGTTCGCGCCCTTCGCTCTGGTGGTCATCGGCAGCGTCCTGCCGGAGATCAATCTGTTGTCGTTCCCACCCAACTGGTTCGCCGATCCGCCGAACCTGCAAACCTACGAGTACATCTTCACCGGGAAGATCCCGGAGAGCTTCGAGCAGCGCGGGGCGATGCGCGGGATGATCTCGACCGAAGTGCGCGACGTGCCGCGGGCGATCCTCAATAGCCTGGTCGTGGCGACGGCGGTGATGTTCATCAACGTCATCCTCGGCAGCCTGGCCGCATATGCCTACGCGCGGCTGCGCTTTCCGGGGAAGACGGCCTCGTTCAACTTCGTGCTGATGAGCCGGCTGATCCCGACGGTGGCCATCGCGGTGCCGTACTACCTGATCGTGCAGGCCTTCGGGCTGATCAACAACCATTGGGCGCTGATCGCCATCTACTCGGTGTTGACCCTCCCCTTCACCACCCTCGTGCTGACGCTCTATTTCCGGGGGTTGCCGGAGGAGATCGACGAGGCGGCGCGGGTGGAGGGGGCGTCGCCGTGGCAAATCCTGCGCGACATCGCCATTCCCCTGGCGATCCCGAGCATCATCGGGGCCGGCCTCTTCGCCTTCATGCTCTCCTACAGCGAGTTTCTCTTCGCCCTCTTCATCACCACCACGCGCGATACGCGGACGCTGCCGGTGATCCTGGGCACCCTCTCGGCCAACCCGGACGTGACCTGGAACATGATGATGGCGGGCATCGCGGTCGGCACGATCCCGACGCTGATTCTGGCAATCCCCGTCTGGCGCTTCATGGTGAGAGGACTGACCAGTGGGGCGGTGCGGGGATAAGCCCGCGCCACAGGCTGCTGGCTATTGGCCGCGGGCCGTGCAGCGTTGACGCCCGGCCGGAGGAGCGTCATGTTCAAGATTCGACCCGTTGTCCCTGATGACCTGCCATTCCTCTGGGACATGGCGTGGGAGGCGACGGCGGTCGACGCCGGGATGCGGGCGATGGGGCGCGAGGCGGCCTTTGCCTTACCCGAGTCCCGCAAATACCTGGAGGGTTGGGGAAGGCCCGGCGATGCCGGCGTGATCGCCGTCGACGATGGGGGGCGGCCCCTTGGCGCGGCCTGGTGCCGCCTCTTCCCGCCGGACGACCCAGGGTATGGCTTCGTTGCTCCCGACGTCCCGGAACTGTCGATCGGCGTCCATGCGGACGCGCGAGGCCAGGGTATCGGCAGGGCGCTCAGCCTATCATTGGAAGCTGGCTGTTGGCTTTCGTCGTTCTTCCTGACGCCCCATCACCCTATCACCCCGTCACCCTCGTGGCGTCTGCACACGATATCCCGTCCGCCAACCTGACAGGGGGAGGTATTGGCAAATTCTGCGCCGTTGCCGCGACGACCCCTCACCCCAACCCCGCTCCCATGGCGATGGGAGCGGGGCGTGTGCCCGCCGCG
>CAYSXO010000447.1:0-3409 GCA_964434995.1 uncultured Sphaerobacteraceae bacterium | reverse complement strand
CCCGGAGGCGACGGTATCGCCGCCGGCGTGGGCGCGACGGGCATGGTCCGCTCGAACCGCCCGCGCCAGGAGAGGGTGTATCGCTCATCAGCGCCGCGTGGGCACGATTCCGCCCGGCATCACGCGGCTAGACGCCAATGCGCTCGCGCCAGGCGCGGATATCGTTCGCGTGCTCCTCATAGTGCTCGTAGGTGTCACCCTTGATCGCCTCGTCGAGCGCGGCGGCATCCAGCCCTTCGATGTCGTCGAGATAGTCAACCAGCGCGGCATGGGCCTGATGCATGGCCGATCGCTGTTCGGGCAGTGATCGGCCCAGACGCTTCCGGTACTCGGCCTCATTCATTTCCTGATAGTCATCGTGCGCTTCACATTGTCCGGCGAGCGCCCGTTCGGCATCGTCGATGGCCACCTCGTCCCAAAAGGCGATGTGCCCGAGGATGTCCTTGATCGACCAGTCGCCAATCGCGCCTGACTCCTCCAGGCGTTCGCCAGGAATGCCGTCGAGGGCGCCGAGCAGATCGCGCCACGACGCCTCGATCCGTTCCAGAAGCGTGTGGACGTTGGTTGAGGCCCCGCGGCTACCCGAAACGTCGGTCATGATCTCTCGCCTCCATCATGCTCTGCCGTGAATGGCACGATAAGCCTTTGCCATGGACCGCGCAATTGTGGCGGTCGCACCTCCGGTGAATGACGCGGGTTCGCAAGTCCGGGTGAGCCGCCCCGCGGGTAGAATGCTGGCGTGCATCCAGATGAGCGAAACGGCGGAACGGAGAGAACAATGGCGGCAAGCGGCATCGAACGGACCCGGCAGTTTCTGGAGCGCATGGGCTTGCCCCCCGGAGATCTCGCCTCTCTCCCCAGCTCGGCCCAGCGGTTCCCCGATGGTGGCCAGTGGCGCGTCGAAATCCCCTCGGTCGAAGGGCCGAATGCCCTGCGCGCGGTCTTCGAGACCGCCGACGCCCTCGGCGTGCCGGTGCACCGCGTCAGCCAGGGGAGCGGCGTCATGCTCCTGACCGACGACGAGCTGGACGAAATGCGCGACATCGCCGCCACCCGCGGCATCGAGGTCAGCCTCTTCGTCGGGCCGCGCGCGGGCTGGGACACCGGGGCCATGGCCTACGCCTCGGCCGGCCGCATCGTGGCCCCGAAGATTCGCGGGCAGGACCAGCTTGTCCAGGCGGTGGAAGACGTGCGCCGCGCCTGCGAGCATGGCATCGAGAGCGTCCTGGTCACTGACGAAGGGCTTCTCGAAGTCCTTGGCGCGATGAAGCGCGAGGGGGAGTTGCCCGCCGGGCTGATTCTGAAGGGCTCGGTCATGCTCGGCGCGGCCAACCCTGTCTCCGTGCGGAACCTGGAACGGCTCGGCCTGACCACCTTCAACGTCCCCACCGACCTCAGCCTGGCGCAGCTTGCCGCCATTCGCGCCGCGACCACCATGCCGCTCGACATCTACATCGAGGTCCCGGACGACATCGGCGGCTTCATTCGTCACTACGAGATCGCCGACATCGTCCGCGTCGCCGCGCCGGTCTACCTCAAGTTCGGCCTGCGCAACGCCCCGAACATCTACCCCAGCGGCACGCACCTGGAAAGCACCGCCGTCGCCCTGACAAAGGAGCGCCTGCGCCGGGCCAGACTCGGCCTCGACCTGCTGCACCGGCTCGACCCGGACGCCGTCATGTCCCCCCTGCCGGAGTCAACGCTTTCCCGAGTGTAAAAGGTCAACCAGAGCCAAGCAGCCGGCGCAACCAGGCGCTGAACGCGAGGGGCGGGGGAATATCCCCCGCCCCGCGTTTCGCAATCAGCACCCTGGGACGTTCACGCATTGCGGGCTGGAATTCCCACTCACGGTCGCATCGTTCAGATTGACCGTGCCACCCGCATTCTGGATGCCGCCGCCGCCATTGACCGCGGTGTTTCCCGTGATGTTGCAGGCGCTGTCGAACGTGAGCGACGCGCTGTTGTTGTAGATGCCGCCACCGATGTTCGCCGCGCTGTTCCCGGTGATGTCGCTCCCCTGCATGATGATCGGCGTGCCGATGTTGTAGATGCCGCCGCCCGCGCCATTGCCCGCGGTGCTCGTGTTCCCGGAGATGACGCTGTTCTGGACGGTGAGCCCATGCGTCCCGTTATTGAGATCCAGACCACCGCCCAGCGCGGCGGTGTTGTCGGCAATGATGGAGTCTTTCACGGTCACCGGCCCCGTGGCCAGGGCGGGGTGGAAAATGCCGCCCCCGATGTCCGCCGTGTTGTCCGCGACCGCGCAGTTGTCGATCGACAGGCGGCCGAAGTTCCGGATACCGCCGCCAGCGTCAGAAGGAAGGTTGCCGCCGGTGATGCGCACCCCCTTGAGCGTCGCGGTCACGCTGGAGGCAATGGCGAGGACACGCCCCTGCTCATTCGCATCCAGAATGGTGTTCGTGGACGGATCACTCCCCTTGCCGGCCCCAATCAGCATGACGTCGGTCCCGGCGGAGAACGACCCCACGTAGCGTCCAGGGCATGCGTAGATCAGGCCGCCGCCGTTGAGCGCCACGCTCAGGGCGACGCCGCAATCCGCGCCGCTGCCGGTACAGGTGACGGTGCAAGGGCGACATGTTCCCTCGTGACAGAGGGCGTTCGCCGCGCAACCGCAGATTCCGCCACATCCATCATCGCCACCACACGCTGGTTCTGCACAGGCCGGGATACAGACCGGCGGGCAGGCTCCAGGCGTCGCGCCCTGCTTCAGCAGCTTCTTTTTCTTCTTCTTGCTCGCCTTGATCGTCTGCCCATCGAGACAGAGCGTGATCTTTTTCTTCTTTGCATCAGCGGGCAAGACGCCAGCCAGCGGGAACAGGAACGCGGTCCCCAGGAGTGCCGCGGCCCCGCGCCGCGTGCGTGATGCGGACCACGCGCGCGCCAACCCGTTAAATCGAGACGCATCCATCGCTCACTCTCCCTGTCGCGAACGATCACCAGGTTCTCGCCCACGATGACAAGCAGAGCCGCGATTGACATCCGTAGAATTACCTATTCGCTAGCTTTTCATTAGCCTTCTGGTTCGCGCACAGAACCCGATCGGCGACTCATCTCGCGTCCAGAGGCGCTTCCGCCGCCATCTCGGCGATCTGGCTTGCCAATCGGCCCAGCACCTCGCGCAGCTCGGGCGGCTGGCGAACAGAAAACCGGAAGCCGAGCCGCACCAGATAACGGGCCGCTTCCTCCAGGCACTCGACGTTTGTCCGCGCGATCACGCCGTCATCCACGACTTCGAGCGCGGCCTCGTACGCGGGAATAACGGCCCGCGCCTCGGGCAGCGTCGTGTGGAGCAACGCCTCGACATGCCAGGCATTCGGCGCCACGACCAATGCCTCCTGCACGAACGCGAGCGGGTCGAAGCGAGGCGGCCGCTGAAAGACCTCCTCGC
>CAYSXO010000446.1:820-3423 GCA_964434995.1 uncultured Sphaerobacteraceae bacterium | reverse complement strand
AAGACCATCGTCAGCATATTGGGCAAGTCCCATGGCGCTTACCTCCAATTCCGCACATCCAATATGACGCAATATAGCGTCAGAATGATCGGCATTCAAGGTGGAATAGAGTGAGGCTGGGAGGAAACGGAGGAAGCAAGCCCGCTCGCAGAGCGGGCAGGCCGCTGACGCTGGTGCTCAATCGCCGCCATCGCGATCCCGACCCGTCGTCCTGCGCAGGGCTTTAAGCCCCGCTCGGCCAGCCGGGCAGGGATGCTCGCCCGCAATTGCCCCGGCCTGCCCGCTCCGCGGGCCGGGGGATGTCTTCGGGAAGAAGACGAAAAAGGACCGGCGCGGTGCCGGTTCGTCAAGAGGAGCATCCCCATGGAAATCAAGCTGATCGATCCGCGTTCGCTCGTGGAGAATCCCGACAGGGCCCGCCGCACCAAATCGAGTCCGCAATCGGACGCGCTGTTGCTGGCGACGATCCGGGCCGTTGGCATTGTGCAGCCGCCGGTCGTGGCGCCACAGACTGATGGCGGCAATGGTTATGTCATCCACTCTGGCCATCGCCGTGTCAGGCAGGCGATCGTCGCGGGTCTGGAAGAGATCGCGGTTCTGGTCGGCGAGCCCGCCGAGGACGGCGGCGCCCTGCGCTCGATGGTCGAGAATATCGCTCGCGAGAACCTCAATCCTGTCGACCAGTGGCGCGCTATCGAACGGCTCGTCGCTCTTGGCTGGACCGAAGAGGCGATTGCCGTCGCGCTCGCTCTGCCGATCCGCCAGATCAGAAAGCTGCGCCTGCTCGCCAATGTGCTGCCTGCCATGCTCGATCACATGGCCAAAGGCGACATGCCCAATGAGGGGCAATTGCGAACCATCGCATCGGCGGCCCTCGATGAGCAGAAAGAGGTCTGGAAAAAACACAAGCCTTCGAAGGCCGACCCGCAGGTATCGTGGTGGAGCGTTGCGCAGGGCCTTCAGAAAACGCGCATGTATGCCCGCGATGCGAGCTTCGACGATGACCTGGCGCAGGCCTATGGCATCGCCTGGGTGGAAGACCTTTTCGCGCCGGCAGATGAGGACAGCCGCTATACGACCGACGTCGAGGCGTTTCTCGGAGCTCAGCAGGAGTGGATGACGGCTAATCTGCCCAAACGAGGGTCCATTGTGGAGGCCGGCCAATGGGGCGAGCCGAAGCTGCCCCCCAAAGCCGAGCGTGTCTACGGCAAAGCGAGCAAATCTGACCACACCGCGATGTATCTCGACCGCGACGGCAAGGTGCAGTCGGTGGCTTACCGCATGCCCGAAGCCAAAAAGCCCAGGGGCGGGAAGGATGCGCATCCCGGCTCCGATGATGGTGCACCGATCGTCAACACCCGACCCGACGTCACCCGGAAGGGCATGGAGATGATTGGCGACCTGCGCACTGACGCCTTGCACGAGGCGCTGTCTCGCGCCCCGATCGAGGACGACACGCTGATGGCGCTGCTGGTTCTGGCTTTTGCCGGCCAGAACGTTTCCGTCGCGTCTGGAAAGCGTGACGTCTCCTTTTACGGTGCCGTTGGTCTTGGTGAACATGCCGCGCGCCTCTTCGATCAGGATGGCAAGCTCGAATTCGACATGGAGACGCTGCGGATCGCCGTGCGCTCCCTGCTGGTTGACGTCCTGTCGTGTCGCGAAAACCGATCGGACAGCGGCGTCGTCGCCCGGGTCGCCGGGAATATCATCGGCGCTGACAACTTCTTGCCGAATATGGGCACGGACGAATTCCTGTCGTGCCTCTCGCGTCCGGCTCTGGAAGCCTCGTGCAAGGGCACGTCCATCCTGCCGCGCCAGCGGGTGAAGGACACGCGGGCAGCTCTCGTCGAGCATTTCCAGGCCGAACGCTTCGTTCATCAGGCAGCGCTGTTTGCACCCGATCCGGAAAAGCTCTCGGCCTGGCTCAGGAAGAACGAAGTCGTGGAAGAGCCCGAGGACGAGGGCGCGTCCGAGCACGCTGCGCTCGAAGACGATACCAGCGGCGAGCCGATTCCTGGCCACAATGCTGATGACTACGAAGAAGGTTTCCGCGAAGCCGCCGAATAGCCGCACCTGTTTCCTTTTTCCTTCGTACCGCCGCCGCCGGTTTACCACCGGCGGCGGCTTCGTTTTCCCTTCAATATCCGGAGGACATCATGTCCGCACACTCGATCTTTGAAGACGCTCCCATCGGATCCATCGTTGCCTGGAGCGACGGAACCCCGCGTCCCCCCGAACGGTTCACCAGGAAACTCGCCGCCTGGAGGAACAACAACAGCAAAGGCCGGTTGATCCGGAAAGAACCCTCGCGGAGCCGTCCGACCTACTCGTCGCCGGCAGGCTTTACGTTGCATGAGGCAGATTTCGGGTCTGGCGGAGTCATCGCAATCCGCGTTCATCGCAGCTTCTCGGTAGACACCACGCTGCAATTTACCGTGGTGGAACGGCCAGAACTCGGCACTGTTCGCGTCTTCGACCGGGCCGGTGACAATGCCGAACTCGTGCATCTCGCACCACACCGCGCGGCGGCCGAGGAATGGCTTTCGCGCCATGGCTATCCCAATGCCGTGCTCGACGAGGTTACGGCGGACGAGGTAGCCGCC
>CAYSXO010000446.1:0-788 GCA_964434995.1 uncultured Sphaerobacteraceae bacterium | reverse complement strand
GATGTTGTCGAGGGAAGGGTGGCATGAGAGTTCACTCCTCCTCCAGCGCCAAACCTGATGCTACCCCCGGTTCGTCGGGGGTTTTGTTTGGCCGCAGCGCCGATGGGCTTTTGGTGGCACTGGTCGGTGAGACCGCCTTCGCCATGGTCCCGGGCCGCGAAGGCAAATTCTTCCTTGCCAGCGGCTGGCGCATCAGCCGTCCGATCCCGGAATGGATGCGCTCGGATTTTTATGGCCATTCCGGCGAATTGGCTGATGAAGCGGCATTTCGTGTGAGGGTCCTGGAGAACGCCGAGCACCAGCGGGAGAAAAGATCCCTCGGGCGAAAAGACATCCGCTCGTCCGCCAACACGCCATGGGGGACGTCTCAGGGGGCGATGGTTTATGCCGAGGGCGTAACCGCTCACTCGACGGCCGGGCATGGTGGCTTCAAGCTTTCTGCAGAGCGGAACCGCAAGGTGCATGTCATGTTGCGCACCGCTGGCGGCTGGTATGAAGAAGATGCCGAATGGGCGATCGTCGCGTTCACGTTCCCGCATCTCTTCACCGCATATGAGCGCCGTCACGCCGAGCGCACAATCAAGGACTCCTGGCCTGATGCGTGGGAGGTGCTGACCAGCAATACCCTGGCTCCTGGCGACTCCCGCACCAAAGATCAACGTACCTTTGAGGTTCAGCATGCCGCCGACTGGATCGTGATCTCCGCCATCAGCTCGGAGCAAGAGAAGGGTTTCGTGGAGGTCGTCTGAGAACGGCGGTGAGAAAGTCGACCACGGTAGCGGCGGGAT
>CAYSXO010000445.1:0-3424 GCA_964434995.1 uncultured Sphaerobacteraceae bacterium | reverse complement strand
ATGCTCCGGCGCCTATGATGCAGACGTCGACCTTGTCCGGCTTGCGCGCGGCGTTCATATTCCGCTGCCCTCGCTCGTGCGTTCTTCGGTTTCCGCGAAATAGGGGAGGGTCGAGTAGTGGCCCGCGTGGGCTTCTGCCATCGTCTCTGGCCCCGGGAAGCCGATTGTTTTCCAGCCGACCCGGTCGCGGTTCCCACCATAGACCGGATCGGAGAGGAATCCCTGCCTCGTGTGCAGGACGAGCAGAGGGAAGAAATCGAGATCCGATTCGGCCGCGATTTGTTGCAGCCCCAGCTCTGGCGGCGCCAGATCCGGGACCGCTGCGATCAACCCTCCTCCCGGCGCTTGCGTGTGTTTCGGTTGCTCGAGCGCGTGCAGGACGACGTCCTGTTCTCCCTCGGACAACCGCGTGAATGGCAGGCCGTGCAACTCGTGGCTGAGGCGATTCATCTCGGCGATTCCCGAGCGGTACTTCTGGCGTACGACCTCGATTCGCGTGCGCCAGGCGTCCGCCCGCTTTCCGGTCAATGTCTCGAAGCCGCTCCCATCGGGCCTGGCGTAGACAAAATCAATCCCGGAGAGATAGCGCTCGAGAAAGTCGATCGTGCCCGCCTCGCGCGCGCCCGGGTGGTCGTCGGTCGGGATGATCCGCGCCATCGCGGCCGCGATCGTCTCACGATCGTCATCATCGAAATACCGGAGCGGGTGGTCAGCTTTGGCTCGATCGTTTCCTGTCACATCCGATTCTCCTCTCGCGCCCCCGAGCCTTTCGAAGACGCCGCGCATGGTCTCGATGAGTAGGAGACAGACTCGGGACGGCCCGCGACGAGCCCAGCATTCAACCAGGAAGCGACCCGCTCCGGGGCGAAGATTTCGTCGAGCACCATTGCTGCCAACCCGACCACTCCCGCGCGTTCGCCGAGATCCGAACGCCGAATCTGCAGATGCCGAGTGGCAAGCGGCAGTGAGCGTCCATAAACCACTTCGCGAACGCCGGCCATCAAGAGATCGCCTGACGCTGCCACGCCACCGCCAATGACGATGAGCGATGGGTTCAGCAGGTTGACGACGGTCGCAAGCATCTGGCCGATGTATCGGCCCGCCTGTTGAAGGAGTTGCGTACTTGCCTGGTCTCCGTGGCTGGCCGCCTCCGCGATGTCCCGTGCCGAGAGTGCGCCGCGGCGGCTGAGCAACTCAGCGAGAGCGGGACTCTCTTCGCGCTCAGCTGCTCTCGCCGCGGCACGAGCGAGGGACGCGCCGCCCGCGACGGCCTCGAGGCAGCCGATCTTGCCACAACGACAGATAACCGACGTATCGCCCACGACCTGAACGTGGCCGACATCACCCGCACTGCCCTGCGCCCCGCGCAGTATCCGCCCCTGGGCGATGATCCCGGCGCCAATGCCGGTGCCGATCTTGACGAAGACGAGATCATCTACCCCTTGGGCCAGTCCTTCGGCTCGCTCGCCGAGCGCCATGACGTTGACATCGTTGTCGACCCATACGGGCGCGCCGAAGCCCTCCTCGAGTCGCTCGCGCACGGGATAGTCGTCCCAGCCAGGCATGATCGGCGGCGCGACTGGACGGCCGCTGCTGAACTCGACTGGACCTGGGATGCCGACGCCCACGCCCCAAAGGCGGCCTGGCAAGGCGTGCGTTTCGGCGATTAGCACGCCGGCAAGCGTTTCGAGCCGTCCCAGGATGGCGTCTGGCCCAGCGGCGATATCGGCCGGCTCGGAGCACTGTGCGAGCAGGCGGCCCCGGAGGTCGGACAGGGCGACATTGATGCTGGTCGCTCCGAAATCGGCGACGAGAAGGTGGCCCAGGTTGGCGTTGAAGCGGAGTTGGCGGGGTGGCCGGCCGCCGCTACTTGCGTCGTGTCCCTGCTCGACAATCAGCCCGCTTGCCTGGAGATCGGCGAGGCGCTGCGCGACCACGGCCCGGCTCAATCCAGTCTCGCGCGCGATGACAGGCCGGGTTCCTGTCGCACGAATGCGGAGCTGATTGAGGATGATAGCGCTCTCGCGGTGGGAGTTTGCGCTGCTCTTGACCGAGAGCTTGTCCGGCACTCGTCGCGGTGAAGCCGCGTTGCTCATGCGTCCTGGTTCACTCCGACCACGGCCGATAAAACGATCGTGACTGGCAAAGAATGGCCGATCATGGACGAAGTATAGTCTAACACAGACGATCTTTTGCGCGTCTTCAGCTTAACTGGCGGTTTGCGGTGCGCGCGAAAGTGCAAGACGCTTCCCTGGGCAGAACGCGCTCAGACCCTCACATATACTGGTTCCGCCGGCGTACACGATGGGCTGTGACGAAGGGAGCGTGGCGGGTGACGGATGAGGCGGCCCTGCAGCAGATGCCGCTTGCCGGCATTCGCGTGCTCGATCTTGGCCGACATCTGGCAGGGCCGACCTGCGCCATGCTGCTGGGCGACCTTGGCGCGGATGTCATCAAGATCGAGAAGCCGGGCGTCGGCGAAGATGGCCGCGGCGCTGGGCCGCCATTCTTCCAGGGAATCAGCGCCTTCTACCTCTCCGCGAACCGGAACAAGCGCTCTCTGACGCTCGATATCAAGCAGCCGGAAGGCCGGGATGCCTTTCTCTGCCTCGTCGACACCGCCGACGTCGTGGTCGAGAACTTTCGCCCCGGCGTGATGGACGCGCTCGGCATCGGCTACACGGCGGCGAGCAAACGCAACCCGCGCGTCATCTATTGCGCCATCTCGGGATTCGGCGCGGATGGTCCCTTCGCGGGCCGGCCCGGGCTCGACCAGATCATCCAGGGCGTCTCCGGGCTGATGAGCGTCACGGGATTCGAAGGTGGCGACCCCGTGCGCGCGGGCATCCCGATCGCCGACCTGCTGACCGGCCTCTTCGGCGCCTATGGCGTGCTGGCGGCATTGCAGGCGCGCGAGCGTACCGGGCGCGGCCAGGAGGTCAATACCTCGCTGCTCGAAGCGATGGTCGGCACCATGGGGTTTCAGGCCGTGCGCTACCTGAATGGCGGCGGCGTCCCGCCCCCTGCTGGGAATCATCACCCGATCAATGCGCCCTACGGCGTCTTCAAGGCAAAAGATGGCTATCTCACGCTCGGCGCGACCGGGGAGAAGCGTTGGCCCCTCTTTTGCCGGCTGCTTGGCCAGGAAGACTGGCTGGAGGATCCACGCTTCCGCACGAATGGCGACCGCTACGAAAACCGGCTGGTGCTGGCAGAGCTGATCGAGGCCAGATTGCAGGAGCGGACAATCGACGAGTGGGAGCGGCAATTCAACGAGGCCGGCATTCCGGCCGGACCGGTTTACACGCTCGATTGCGCCCTGAATCATCCACAGGTGCGACATCGCGGCATGGTGGTCGAGCGTCCGCATCCGGAACTGGGCACGGTCTCGCCCGGGCGCTTCATCCCCATCGCGGAGGAAACG
>CAYSXO010000444.1:0-3434 GCA_964434995.1 uncultured Sphaerobacteraceae bacterium | reverse complement strand
GGCCGCCGCGGCCGCCGCCGAGGCCGTTGAAGTCGTCTCGCACGACATCTTCTTCGAGCCGAAGGAGATCACGATTCCGGCGGACACCGATGTGGCGATCCAGCTTCCCAATGAGGGGGTGACGCTGCACAACTTCGCCATCGACGCGCTCGACATCGACGTCGATATCGCGCCGGGCGAGACGCAGGAAGTCGTCATCAACGCCCCGGCGGGCGAGTACGAGTTCTACTGCAACGTTCCTGGCCACAAGGCGGCGGGCATGGTGGGGACGCTGACGGTCGGATAGGCCATTCAGCCCCGGCCCACACAAGACGGGCGGATGCCCCGTGGCGCGGTCCTTGCGGGCCGGCTGCCACGGGGCGTCGCGGTTTGGGAGAATGACGGCAGCAGGTTCGCGCGAGTAGTGGCAAGGAGACCGCTCATGTCCACAACCTATCCGACGGCCCCGTACGCTTCGATCGGGGATGTGCTGGAATCGCTGGCGGGCGTTGTCCGCGTTCATCCGGACGATGGGGGAGCGGTTGAGGTCCTCGACGCCGGGGCGCTGCGCGATGGAGTCATCGATCGTCTGATCGCTACCGCCGTCTTTGCCGAGGGCGCCGAGCGAGACGCCGCGCGCTGGATCATCCGCGCCGCCGCCTCGGCCCTGGGCATCTGGCCGGCCTCGATCAACGCGGTCTACATGGCCGCTGGCCGGGGCGAGTACGAGGAGCGCACCGCGCCCGCCATCAATGTCCGCGCCCTGGCCTACGACACCATGCGCGCCATCTTCCGCGCCGCGCGGGCCAACGACTGCAAGATTATGCTCTTCGAGTTGGCGCGCTCCGAGATGTCGTACACGCGGCAGCGCCCCGGCGAGTACGCCAGCAATGTCTTCGCGGCGGCGATCAAGGAGGGCTACACCGGCCCCGTCTTTATTCAGGGCGATCACTATCAGATCAGCCTCAAGAACTGGAAGACCGATCCCGATGGCGAACTGACGGCGCTGAAGGAGATTACCGCTGAGGCGATCGCCGCCGGCTACTTCAACATCGACATCGACGCCTCGACCGTCGTCGATCTCGATTTGCCGACATTAGCCGAGCAGCAGAAGCTGAACGCGCACCTGACCACGCTCTTCACCGAGTTCATCCGCGAAATCGAGCCGGATGGCGTCACCGTTTCCGTTGGCGGCGAGATCGGTGAGGTTGGGTCGCGCAACTCGACCGTGCAGGATCTGCAAGCGTTCATGACCGCCTATCTCTACGAGTTGCAGGACCGCGAGCGGCTGGTGGGGAAGAACCTCGCGGGGATCTCGAAGATCAGCGTTCAGACGGGCACATCGCATGGCGGAGTCGTGCTGCCAGACGGCACGATCGCGGACGTGGCGGTTGACTTCGAGACGCTGCGCCAGCTTTCGGAGGCGGCGCGCAACGACTATGGCCTGGGCGGCGCGGTGCAGCATGGCGCCTCGACCCTCCCCGAGGCGGCCTTTGGGCGCTTTGCCGAGGCCGGGGCGGTGGAAGTGCATCTGGCGACCGCGTTCCAGAACCAGGTGTTCGAGCACGCGGAGTTCCCCGAGACGCTGCGCGACGAGATCTATGCGTACCTCTCGGCGAATCATGCGGACGAGCGGAAGGATGGGCAGACCGACGCCCAATTCTTCTACTCCGCGCGCAAGCGCGCCCTGGGGCCGTTCAAGCGCCAGATGTGGGAGATATCCGTGGAGGCGCGGGACAGCATCGCGGCAACGCTGGAAGAGTCGTTCAGCCTGCTGATGCAGCGGCTGCGCGTGGCCGGCAGCGCGGAGATCGTCGATCGCTTCACCCCGCGCGTCGACGTGCCCGCCCCGATGCCTGAGGCCCTGGCCGCCACGCTCCGGGGTGAAGCCATCGCCGTCGGCGCGTCTGCCGAAGCAGCGTTGGACGAGGTGGAAGGGGAGTAGGCGGGTGTCGGGGTTTCAGGGTGTCAGGGTGTCAGGGTGTCAGGAAGCGTAGGACCCATCATTCCTATCACCCCGACACCCTAACACCCACAGGAGGGGCCAATGAACTCGCATCTCGGTTCCGTGGTTCGGCTCATGGCGTTGTTGGTGCTCGTGCTGACGGCCAGCGTCGGCGTGGCGTCGCCGGGCGTGGCCCAGAGCGGCTTGCCGTGCGGTGTCGATCAGGTCCCCAATGATGGCTTTGAATCGGCCGGGTTCGGGCTCGTCCGCCAGGAGCTTGACGCGCTCTATGGCGTGGGCGAGGCGACGCAGACCGGCTGGTACTACGCCTTCGAGGGGTTCACCCTGACCCTGAGCGATTGTGACCTGATCCTCGAGATCGACCAGGGCAGCGAGTTCGAAGACGCCGAGACGGTCACGGCGCTGGTGGAGACGCTGCTGCCGGGCGATGCCGTGCTCGCGGGAACCTGGCAGTTCGGCACCCTGCAAAGCGTGCCGCAGGATGCGGAGGAGTGGCTAAGCGCCTCTCTCGCGGCCCGCTACCGGCTCCTTGGCTCGCCACGCACGGGATCCATCCTCGTCCTCTACTCCTACGAGGGCAACGTCATGCAGCCCGGCGCGGTTCGGCGCGTCGAAATGCGCTCGGGGATGATTCCGGAGTGAGTCGGAAGTCGGAAGTCGTACGCATCAACGGCGCGGTGATCATTCACGGCAGTCCAAGTCTTCTTACGACTTCCGACTCACGACTCACGACTCACGACTCATTCATCGCTGCCACCAGTAAATCCCGCCCGATCGGCAGCGCCACTTGGCCTCCCCCGCCGCCCGCTTCGACGATGACGGCGACGGCGTAGCGCGGCGGCTCGCCCGGCCAACCGATGAAGCCGATGAACCAGGCGTGCGGATCGCCACTGCCGGTTTCGGCCGTGCCGGTCTTGCCGCCGATGGTGTAACCGGGGACGTAGGCGCTGCCGAGCGCGCCGAACTCGACCGCGGTCACCATCAGGCTGGCGGTCTGCCGCGCGGCTTCCGGATCCGCGCCGCGCCGCCAGCGAGCGGGCCGGGTCTGGCGCAAGCTTGCCCCATCTGGCTCGGTGACGCGCTCCACCAGGTAGGGGCGCATGACCTCCCCCTCGTTGGCGACCCCGGCCGCGACCAGCGCCATCTGCAGCGGTGAGGCAAGGAGTTCGCCCTGGCCGAACGCGGTTTCCGCGACCGCCACCGGGTTGTCGAGGAAATCTGGCGTGACGCTGACGCGGCTCGGCTCGATCGGCAGATCGAACGGGATGACGCTCTCCCAGCCCCAGCCGCGCGCGGCCTCGGCGAGCGCGTCGCCGCCGAGTTGCAGGCCGATCTGGGCGAACACAACATTCAGCGACCAGGAGAACGCTTCGGCGAGGGTCCAGATGGTTTGCTGGTCGTTCGGCCGATTCGCTTCGATGAGGGTATGCCCCGCGATCGTGATCTCCCCCGCGTCCTCGTAGACCGTATCTGGCCCCGCCACGCCCCG
>CAYSXO010000443.1:0-3481 GCA_964434995.1 uncultured Sphaerobacteraceae bacterium | reverse complement strand
TCCACCGGCTCAGCAAACGCGAGCAGGAGGTGCTGCCGCTCCTCTGTCTGCGCCTGTCCAATCAGGAAATCGCCGCGATCCTCTCGCTCAGCCCGCGCACCGTGCAGTCGCACGTCGCCAGCATTCTGGCGACGTTGGGCGCGGCGAACCGGCGAGAGGCGGCCGCGATCGCGGTCCAACTCGACACGACGTCATGTCGGGTTCCTGCTGGCCGGGCGTAGACGCGCCTTCACTCTTGATCTCACCTTCATCGCGAACACACCGCTGGCGAACTCCACGCTTAGTGGCGGCATAGAGAGAGGCAAGAGCCGCCAGAGCGACGAAGAAATACGCATATGCAGACGCAAAACTCCGTACTTCATACGGATGTTTGGGGCGTCATCAGGTCCCATGCTTTCTAGGCGTAGGGCTGCCGGCGCCCATCGTCTCTATCATCGCGTACCCCCGGAACGCGCCGGAGCGGTCATCATGGACTCGTTCGCCTCTGGCTCGCTATCGTCAACGCCTCATCCGCGATGGATCGCGCGGGCGTCCTGGATCGTCGCTTCGCTGATTGGCGCCAGCGCCATGGCCATCATGCTGCTAACGCCGGAGTCGGGCGTGATCCACGGCGCCCTGCCCGTCAGCCATCGCGGCGCGGCCGTGGCGCACACCTCACCGTCGGATCCAGGTGACGAGCCGTGCTTCTGCGAGGGATTCCACGCGGGCCTGGGCGGCATACCCAACCGCCATGCATTGCCGGGGGAGCGGCGCCGCGTCGAGCAGTTGCCTACCGTCGACCCCGATACCCAGCAGATCACCATTGCCAATGGGGGAGCCGTGCGGGCGGGCATGTGGATCATGCACAATACGAAAAGGCTGGAACAGGATCCCCGCGCATTTCTGCGGCTGATGTCGCATCTGGCCCGACAGAATGGATCGCGGGTGAGCCGGTTGCCTGGCGAAGCACCCGACACGCCGCGCGAGGCGCAAAGCGAATCGCCGGCGATCTCGCGGACGCCGGCGCCGCGCATCGACCATTGACGCGACCCAGCGTTCGTTCTCTTCCCAGACCTTCCTACCCCCTTCTCTTCCGCTGCCCCGTCGAGCCGGCAACACATCGCGGTGGCACGGCCCTCTCTCTCCCGCGCATGGGGCCGGGTATGAGGGCCAGCCCAGGCAGCCCCGACGGCCCCGTGCGGCATACCTCCCCCTGTCGGATCGAGCCAGGAGAAGGGTGTGCTGGCGGAGCGCGTCAGCCTGAGGGCGACGCCCAATGCGGGACAACCGTTTCGGCGGTGGCGATGATGCCGCCCGGAGCGAAGAAGGTCATCGCCAGGGCCACTTCCTCGGCCCGCATCGCTTCGCTGACCTCTTCATCCAGAAAGACGCTCATCCCGAATTCGCCAAGATCCTCGATGATGCGCTCGTAGCGGTAGTAGATCAACGCCTCGGGGTCGATCTCCACCGGGCCATACCCCGCGAAGAAGGCGACTTCTTCCTGCGGCTGCACATCGCGCGCGATACGCGAGCCGACAATAAAGAGGAGATCGCGCTCACGCGGCGCGATGATCGGCCCGTCCCAGTCAATGAGATGAATCGCGTCATCCTCACCCACCAGAATGTTGGCGGCGTGGATGTCCGCGTGGCAGAGCACCTGCGCGAATGGCCTGGTTTGCAGACGTTTGCCCAGTTCCTCAGCCCGATCGAGCAGCGCCGCAATCTCGCCGCGCTGCTCTCGCCAGAACGCGGCGAATGTCGCCGCTGCCGGGCTGGCGAAATGCGCGCCATCAAGCGCCGTATCGACCTCGCGCACCACCGCGGCAGACGGAATGGCAAAGGATTCGACCGGGACCCGCGGCCGGAACGTTTCGGCCAGTCCGCTCTCGTGAACCGCCCGCAGCGTGGCCCCGAACTCCCGCCATTGCGCCTCGGTCATGCCGGCATCCATGGCGTTTTCGCCCCGGATGAAGGGGGAAAGAACGATGCCAAGATCGCCGCAGCGGGTGCACAACCCGCCTTCGCGCGTCCGCAGCGGCGCCAGCACGTTCGGCACGCCGCGCTCGAGCAGCGCGCGCGGCACGAGCAGGCTCGTCTCATTGAGCGGGCCGGAGCGGGTCTTGAGGAAGTACACGGCCCCGTCAGCGTCGATGACCTCATAGACCGCGGCGTTCAGGTCATAGCCAATGGGCAAGAAGCGGATACTGACCGCCTGTACGCCGTAGCTGGCGCGCAGGCAGGCGGCCAGCGCGTCCTTATCGAGATTCGGGTCGTCACGCATGCGGCACTAGATGTCTTTGCTCGCCTGGCCTCGCACACCGCTGACTGCCAGGGCCGGATCGCATTCATTCCCATAGTAGAGGATGATGCGCGTCGTTTGCTCTCGCGAGTGGTAGCGGACCTCGGTTTGCCGGCGGGGACAGTGGTGGGGATCATTTGCCGGGCTTTCCAACGCGAACTCCACGATGGACAGGGTGACGCTCGCGATGATGTTCATAAGCTCGACACGGACTCCCGCCGCAACGGTCTCGACCATGCCGCGGCCCTGTTCTTCCGCGCCAATCGCGCGATAGCCCAGGAGAGGCGCTTCGACGGACGCGTGGGGCGCCGCGTCCGCGATGTACAGCGCGGCGCTTCCTTCGCGCTCAACTTGATCCTTGACGGCGCTCCACCATTGCCATCGTTCGGCGACGAGCGCGGCATGATCGTGGTGCGTGGCTGTCGCCACATCGCGCAAGGCCTGCGCGAGCCGTCGTTTCGCCTGATTGAGCCGGCTGCGGACAGTCCCCACCGGGATGCCGAGAATCGCGGCGATTTCGGCATAGGCCGCGTGATTCGTGAAGTAGCGGAGCATCACCGTCGCTCGCAGATCGTCGGGCAGGTCTTCAAGCGCCGTCCAGAGCCAGTCACGCAACGCCAGATGGTCGAGCGCCTCATCGGCGCTCGAACTGCGATCGTCGATGGTGGCCAGATCCAGGCCGGGCGCCTCCCGGTCTTTGCGCAGGCGCATGCGGCACGCATTGCGCACGATAGCGTGGAGCCATGCCGCGGCAGCCGCCGGTTCGCGCAACTCGCCAATCCGTCGCAGGGCGATCAGGAACGCATCCTGAACGGCGTCCTGCGCCAGGGCCGAATCTCCAAGGATCGCCAGCGCGGATGCGTACAGGCGCGGGCGATGACGCTCCAGCAGCACGCCAAGCGCGCCAGCGTCACCGATCTGCGCTAGATGCACCAGGTCCGCGTCTCCGGTCATGGCAGGACCCCCATAAAAGAAGGATGCGCTTACGTCGCGAAGAGTTCGAACCTTTCTGATTGTCGCCGCATCTCTTCCACGATACGAGCGCGCCGGGCGCTACGCGGACGAAGGAGGGGTTCATGACGGCCACACACGCGGCATTGTTAAGTGAATTGGTCTGGCTCGACGCCACCGCGCAGGCAGAACTGGTACGACGGCGGGAGGTTTCGCCGGCCGAGCTCGTCGAGGCCGCCATTGCACGAATCG
>CAYSXO010000442.1:0-3482 GCA_964434995.1 uncultured Sphaerobacteraceae bacterium | reverse complement strand
CGCGCTGAACAACACCATCGCCGACGTTGTTCCGGACGTGTCCGCGCGGACGTGCGCCGCAACGCTGATGCGGACCGACTTCAGCAATGGCCAGGTTCAGGTAGCGCCTCAGGTGCGGGCGTATGCCATTTGCCGCGCGTAACTTCCACGAATCAACAGGACTGCCGGCTCAAGCCTGACTGAGCCGGCAGTCCTTCATTTCGTACAGCTCCGCGTTTTGCCTGTCGCTCAGTCCTTCCGTGCTCGCATGGGATTGGAGCGTAATTCTGGTCGCGTACACTGTTGGGCGCCTTGATGCGTTGTCCAGGTGTTCCGGAGCGTGGCGATGCCCGATCTTCCGCGCGGTACGGTGGCGTTCCTCTTCACCGACATTGAGGGAAGCACGCGCCTTTGGGAGCGCGACGCAGCCGCGATGCAGCGTGCCCTGGAGCGACACAACGCGATACTTGGCGAGGCCATCTCGGCGAGTCGCGGCGTTCACTTCAAGACGATCGGCGATGCGTTTCAGGCCGTGTTCCCAACTGTTTCCCTGGCCGTAACCGCGGCGGTCGCCGCGCAACGCGAGCTTGCAGCAGAAGCCTGGCCCGAAACCGGCGCGATCAGGGTGCGCATGGCGATCCATGTTGGCGACGCTACGCCCGTTTCTGGCGATCGGCCCGACTATCTGGCGCCGGCTTTGAATCGGCTCGCTCGCTTGCTCGCCGCGGGACACGGCGGGCAGACGCTCCTGACCAACGCCGCCCGGATCCTCTCCGCGGAATCGTTGCCGGAAGGCATTGCGCTACGCGACCTTGGCCGTCACCAGTTGCGCGACTTGCTGGAAGCGGAGCACGTCTGGCAATTGGCCATCCCTGGACTACCTGGAACCTTTCCCGCGCTCAAGACGCTCGAACGGCATCCGACGAACTTGCCGCCTCAGCCTGCCAGTCTCGTTGGGCGCGATGCACTCCTGACCAAACTCACGCCAGTGATCGGCGATACGGCGACCCGCTTGCTCACCCTTACCGGACCGGGAGGCGTCGGCAAGACGCGCCTCGCGGTGCACCTTGCCGCCAACGCGCTCGACGAGTTCCCCGATGGCGCGTACTTCGTTGACCTCAGCGGAGTCGCCAGTTCGGAGCAGGCGCTGCCAGCCATCGCCGCCGTGCTCGGAGCCCGAGAGGGCGGTGGCCTGTCCCAGAAAGAAGCCACCATCGCGCTCCTGGCTCCAAAGCGTCTGTTGCTCGTCCTCGACAATCTGGAGCAGATTCGCCCTGCTGGGGTCCTTGGCCGCGAGATTGCCGAGCTTCTGGGCGCCGCCCCGACGTTGACCATCCTGGCAACGTCTCGGGCGCCGCTGCGCATCCGATTCGAGCGGGAGTGGCCCCTCGACCCGCTCCCGGCGCCTGATCCCGAAAAGCCACTACCGGCGGTGGTCCTCGCTGAGAATCCCGCCGTGGCTCTCTTCGTTGAGCGGGCGCGGGCCGCTCGCCCCTCGTTTGATCTGGATGACGGAAACGCCCGCGTGGTTGCCGAAATCGTGCACATGCTCGATGGTCTGCCGCTGGCACTGGAGCTCGCGGCGGCCCGGTTGCGCGCGCTTTCCGCTGTTCAGCTGCGCGACCGGCTCGGCTCGCGGCTCGATCTCCTTTTCGGCGGTACGCACGACCGCCCGGAGCGGCATCAAACGTTGCGGGCGACGATCGACTGGAGTCATAGCCTCCTTTCGCCTGCCCAACAGGCATTCTTTCGCCGGTTGAGCGTCTTCTCCGGCGGCTTCACCCTTGACGCGACAGAATCGATCGCCGCGGTGACGGGCGCCTCGACAATTGATGTGGTCGACGGGATTGACGAATTGCTGGCGGAAAGCCTGGTTCGGACCGAGGAGACGGCAGCTGGCGACCTCCGCTATCGCATGCTGGAGACGATCAGGGCGTTTGCAGACGAGCGGCTCAATGCGAGCGGTGAAGCAGACACGGTGCGCGCCGTGCATCTTGAGTACTTCACAACTTGGTCCGAATCAACCGCGGCAGGCCTGAAAGATAAGCAGCGCGCGACTACGCTTGACCTTTTCGAAGTTGAGTATCCGAATCTCCGCGCGGCGCTTACCTGGACCAGCGGCCGCGATCAACCAGACGCCGGCTTACGACTCGCGAAAGCCATATGGAAGTTCTGGCAGTACCGGGCGTACTTCAGTGAGGGGCGCGACTGGCTGCACAGGTTGCTTGATGCGACGCGGGACGAACCGACCGAAGAGCGGATGGTTGGTTTTGAGGCGGCAGGGGTGCTGGCCTGGAATCAGGGCGATCTGGCATCTGCCCAGCAATTGCTGCAACGAGCCCTCACTATCGCGGACGCGCGGGGCGATGCCGCCGCGCGGGGCAGATGCCTGAACAACCTCGGCAATGTGCTCAACCTGAAGGGCGATCTGGATGGCGCGGCAGACCTGTTTAGCCAGAGCCTGGCCCTGGCCCGAGCCGCGGGAGAGGAACACCAGGTAGGCATCATCCTCAACAACCTCGCGCTCATTCAGATGGATCGCGGCGAACTCGATGACGCGCGGGGGATGCTCGAGGAGAGCTTGCGGATCAAGAACCGGCTGGGCATGCGGGCGGAGATAGCCATTGTCCTTGGAAACCTTGCGCTGATCGCCTGGCTGAATCGGGATCTGCCTCGTGCGGCCGCACTGCTCGAGGAGGGCCTGGCGATCGAACGCGAGATCGGCAACCCGGTCGGCATCGCCGACGCTCTTGGCAATCTGGGGCAAATTCTCGTCGAAACGGGAGCGCTGCAGCGGGCAATCCCGCTCCACCGGGAGAGTCTCACGCTCCGGCGCGACATCGGCGACTGGCTCAGCATTCCCTATTCGCTCGAGGCGATCGGCATGGCGGCAGTTGTGGAGGGCCGCCACGCCGAGGCAGTACCGCTGTTCAGCGCGAGCAGTTGCCTGCGTGACGAGACCGGCGCTCCGATCCCGCAAACTGATCGCATGCAGTACGACGCAATGTTGAGTAGCGCGAGAAGGGCGCTCGGCGAGGAGGGCTTCGCACGGCGTTGGCAGGACGGCTGCCTCCTGCGGCGCGAAGAGGCAATTGACGCGGCGCTCGCCCTCTGCGATCACCTCGATGGCTCTGGCGATGGCTACACAATCACCGAGGGCGCGCCCGCGCTGGCGGATGCCGCCCTCGCGCCCGCGGCGACGGCTTAACCGCCAGCTATCGCTCGATTGAGTCAAACCATAGACGGACTCACGCGCCGTGGAAGGCCACGTATGTGAGATCGTCACCTCCGACCGGATTGCACGCTTCCCTTTGCACGGACGTGATGCACGTCTCCCCTCCGCGATAGGGACATCTCAATCCTGAGCATCAAGACGACACCGCGTAGGGGCATAGCGCAAGGTCAAATGCGTCATGGCGCATCCCTGCATCCATTGCGAGATGCGTTGCGAAGCACGAACCTCGTGCGGGCGCGGAACCGTGTCCCGTGACTCGGACGTATAT
>CAYSXO010000441.1:602-3528 GCA_964434995.1 uncultured Sphaerobacteraceae bacterium | reverse complement strand
GGACATGGCCGAGATTGCCACGTCGCAAAAAGCGATGGCGAGGTCCAGCCTGAGTCTTGCCGGCCGGAGGCGGGTCGAAGGCTGGCTTCTGGTGCTGCCCGCGCTGCTGCTCATCCTCGGGCTGAGCATCTATCCGCTGCTGCAGTCGCTGGCGCTCAGCTTTCAGCGGTGGGATTTGCAGAGCCAGGAACATCCCTGGATCGGGCTGCAGAACTACCGGGATGCTCTGCTCGATGCCCGTGTCTGGGGCGCGCTGCAGAACACGGCGATCATCGTGGTCTGCGCGGTGGCCTTGGAGTTCCTGCTCGGTCTGGGGCTCGCGTTGCTCTTCTCGGGCGACTTCGCGGGCAAGAAAATCATCATGCCGCTGCTGGTGCTCCCGGTGATGGTCGTGCCGATCGTGGTTGGCCTGACCTGGCGCATGCTCTGGGACAACCAGTACGGCGCCATCAACCAGGCGCTAAGCTGGATCGCCGGGCGCGATGTGAACATCCTCTGGCTGGCGCACCGCGACACCGCGCTCTTCGCCATGATCGTCACCGATTTCTGGCAGTGGACGCCGTTCATGTTCCTGGTGCTGCTGGCCGGGCTCTCCAGCGTCAATCCCGAGCTGTATGAAGCCGCCGCCCTCGATGGCGCGGGTTGGTGGCAATCGCTGCGCGACATTTCCCTGCCGGGCATTTCTCGGGTTATCGCGGTGGCCATCCTCTTCCGCGCGCTCGACGCCTTCAAGGTGTTCGATCTGGTTTACATGTACACCCAGGGCGGCCCAGGCACGTCGACGGAGTCGATCTCCTGGTACATCTACCAACTCGGCTTCAAGTTCTTCCGCCTGGGCTACGCCTCTGCCGTCTCTTTTGTCATGGTCATTCTGCTGAGTCTGGTGGCCACGCTCTATGTCGCGCGGTTCGTGCGCGGGAGCGAGACATGAGCGCCGCGATGAGTCCTGCGGTACCGCGCGGCCGGAGCCATGCGGATCGTGTGGCCGTGCGGAACAGCGCTCGCCGCACCGCGCTCTCGTTGCTGCGCTATGTGGTGCTGGCGATTGTGCTGATCTTCTGTCTCTTCCCGATCTACTGGGTGATTTCGACCTCGGTGAAGCTTCCTGGAGAGTACCTCCGTAATCCCCCGGTCTGGATCCCGCAAAACCCAACCTTCAATCACTATGGCGCGGTCATGGCACAGCGAGGCAGCCTGGCGCTGAAGAACAGTGTGATCATCGCCAGCGGAGCCACAATCCTCTCGATGCTCGCTGGCAGCATGGCGGCCTACAGCCTGGCGCGCATGAACACGGGCGGCCGGCACTTCGCCTTCTGGCTCCTCTCGCAACGGATGATGCCGCCTGTCGTCCTGATCGTGCCCTTCTTTCTTCTCCTGCGCGAACTGGGCCAGATCAATCCTGCTCTGGGCCTCGATTCCCACGCGGCCCTCATCGTGCTCTACACCGTGTTCAATCTGCCCTTTGTCATCTGGATGATGCGCTCGTACTTCGAGGCCGTTCCAGCGGAGATCGAAGAGAGCGCACTGGTTGATGGCTCGACGCGGCTTCGGGCCTTTCGGAGCATAACCTTGCCCCTCGCGGTGCCCGGGCTCATCGCCACCGGCGCCTTTACGTTCATCTTCAGTTGGATGGAGTTTCTGTTCGCCGTTGTCTTCACGCGCACCAAGGCCGTCACCCTCCCTGTCGCCATTGCCGGGTTTTCGGGATCGCAGGGATCCAACTGGGGGCAGGCCTCGGCCCTGGCCGTGGTGGCCATGGTTCCCGTCTTTGCCGTTGCACTGATGGTGCAGCGGCACTTCGTGCGCGGTCTGACCCTGGGGGCAGTCCGTGGCTAGGATCAGGAAAGGCTCAAGGTGAACGTCGCGGTACTCGGCCCTGGCCTGATGGGCGCGCAGATTGCCTGCGAGTATGCGTTGGGCGGGCATAACGTGGTCGCCCTGGCGCGCCGGCCGGAGGTCGCCCGGGAGCGGATCGCGCGCGGGTTTGCCACCGCGCGCGACCATGGGCTGGCGTCGGATGATGAGGTCACTGCCGCGAATGCCCGGCTGCGAATCTCCGGTGATGTGACCGAGGCCGATGGCGCCAGGATCATCGTCGAGTCAGTGGTCGAGGATCTGGAGCAGAAGGCGCTCGCGATCAGGCCGGTGATCGCCGTCGCGCCGGAGGCGATCATCGCCTCCAATACGTCGTCGATCCCGATCACCGCGATTGGCAACGCGGTCGCCGCGCCAGAGCGCACCGTTGGCGCGCACTACTGGAATCCGCCGCTCCTCATGCCGCTGGTCGAGGTCATTCGGGGTGAGGCGACGACCGACGCGGTGGTCGAGGAGATGGTGGCCGTTTTGCATGGTCTCGGCAAACGGCCGGTGCTGGTCGACCGCGATGTCGACGGCTTTGTCTGGAATCGGCTGCAATTGGCCCTGTTGCGCGAGGCCGTCTGGATCGTTGAACACGGTGTGGCCTCGCCATCGACGGTCGATGCGATCGTGCGTGATGGCCTGGCGCGGCGCTGGCGATACACCGGTCCTTTCCAGACGGCCGCGCTGGGCGGGGCGTCGACCTTCGAACGGATCGCGGCGAACCTCTGGCCCGTGCTTTCGCGAGCCGGGAGTCTCGACAATCTCCGGCAGTGGCTGGATGAGGCCGAGGCCACCACCGCTCCCCTGCGCGAGCGCCGCGATGCCGGATTGGCAGCCGAATTGCGGGCAGAGCGGGATCGGGCGCGGGGGGATGGCTCGTGAGCGTGCGGCCGCTCAACGTCGAGCGCATCCGCCGCGAGCCAATGGCAGCCGAGATTGCGCGACGGCTAGTCGACTACCTGTTGTCCGGTGGAGTCGAACCAGGAACGCGGATGCCGTCCGAACGGCAACTGGCGGAGGCGTTCGGTGTTGGTAACGAAGAGGTCGTCGCCGACCAGTTGCACCT
>CAYSXO010000441.1:0-592 GCA_964434995.1 uncultured Sphaerobacteraceae bacterium | reverse complement strand
TCGGCCGTGCGCGAGGCAATCGCGGCGCTCAGCTTGATTGGCCTGATCGAAGTCCGCCATGGCGATGGCACGTACCTGAAACGGCCTGATTCGCCCCTCCTGCCGCAGGTCGTGGAGTGGGGCCTGCTGCTTGGCGAGAAACGGACGGCCGATCTGGTTGAGGCCCGGCAGAGGATCGAGGTCATCATCGCCGGGCTGGCCGCGCAGCGCAGAAGCGACGACGATCTCGCGGCCCTGGCAGAGTCGCTTGCCCGCATGGAGGCGGAATCGGGTGACGTTGGAGATGTGGGCGCGTTTGTTGATGCCGACGTCGCCTTCCACCTGCAACTTGCCGAGGCCGCGGGAAACTCCGCGTTGCGCGACGTCCTATCGAGTATTCAAGCGTTGCTGCGCGCCTGGATTGGCCGGGTGATCGCGGAAGGGCATCAGAAAGGCTCCTATCTGGAGCACGTGCCGATCCTGGAGGCCGTGCGGGCGCGTGATGTGCCCGGCGCGGAGGCGGCAATGGACGCCCACATGCAGTCAGCAGCGCTGCGACTGCGGTCGGCCCTGGACTGGGCGGCGGCAGATGTTGCAACGACGATTTCCCGAG
>CAYSXO010000440.1:0-3538 GCA_964434995.1 uncultured Sphaerobacteraceae bacterium | reverse complement strand
CGCATCGGGCGATGAGCGCCGGGTGGCGATCGATCAGCCCGTTGCGCACCCGCCGCGCATCATCGTAGGCCGGATCACCTGGCCGGATCAGCTCGCCACGAAAGTCTGCCTGCAACTGGTCGATGGCCTCATCAATGAAGATTGCGGTCATGGCTAGGCTCCTCGTGATTCATGCTTCTGATGGTTTGCCGGGAGGCGGTCTGCCGTCTCGTCAACTCCAGGCTCGCGCCAGCCGCCTAGAGGGCCGGGCCGTCGAACTGGCCGCAACGATCCAATCCACCGTGTGACGAAGGAACGCGAGTCCCCGGTCGAGCCGGATCGCTGGCGAGCCATCTCCCGTGGCCTCGTCAGCCCGGCGGACCCGCGCGGCCACGGCAAGCAACTCCTGGTGGCGCAAGGTCTGCAGGTCGCAGACCGTTTCCGGGTAGGTGAACGTCATGGTGCGCTCCTCTCGGGTTCGCGATGCTGGCGCCGCGTCTGCCCGGCCCTTCCGGGGGCACAGTCCCAGCATGTGCTTCCCGCCGCGACGGCGCATCGCATGAACAGCGGATTTGTGGCGAGCGCCGATGATGAGCGTGACGCGTCCGGCCTACGTAGATGGGAGGAAACCTTGCGGAGTCGCTGGCGACGAGGACGAGAGCAGTCCATGACGATGCGCATAGTCGACTGCCTCGGCGCGGGTGCTGACGTCGAGCTTGCGGAAGATGTTGGCGACGTGGGTGCGGGCCGTGTCGCGGCTGATGAAGAGATCGTCGGCAATCGCCCGGTTGGAACGTCCGGCGACGATCAGGTGCAGCACGTCCAATTCCCGCTGTGTCAGTCCATAGGCATTGATCCACGTCTGCCGAGTCTCCGCGATTCGCGCGGCGAGAGCTTCGGCGCGCGCCAACGTTGGCGCCGCGCCCAACGGCTCGCAGATGGCGCGGACCTCCGCCAGCAGCCGCTCCGCCTCGCTACTCTCGCCCATGGCCAGTTGCAGTTCCGCCAGGGTCAGCAGCGTCAACGCCCGCTCGAACGGCGCCTCACACGCCGCCGCCAGTTGAAGGGCGATCGCCAGATGGTCCTCGGCCTCCGTGAACTGATGCGTCCAGGCCGCGATCTCTCCCAGCAGCCGATGGCTACCGAGCACCACCAGCGGCTGGCGCGGCGTCTCGGCCAGCCCCAGTGCCTCTCTCGCGGTGAGGCGGGCCCGTTCGGGATTTCCCGCCGCCCAATGCCAGCGCGCCCAGGCCAGCCGCCCATCAGCCTGCCCCAGCACGCTCTCACTCCAGGCGAGCCAGGCATCATGCGCCGCCAGCCACGCCCGCGCCTCCTCCAGATCACCCGCCTCGGTGCAGAGATCGGCCGCGAGGCGCTGCAGGAAGAGCCCTTCCTGATGCATGCGATCGCCGGGTTCGGTGGCGGCGCCTTGGGGAAAATATGGGCGAATCAGCGACCAGGCTACCTCTGGATCGCCTCTGTGCCGGGCAAGCGCGGCGTGCGGCCCGCTGACCTCGCGCCGCAGGCAGACGTTGTCCGGCAACGACATGTCCTGCACGATCGCCAATGCCTCTTCCCAGCAGCCGTCGAGGACGTAGCAGCTCAACCAGGCGATCCGGGGCGAGAGACCCGGCGGCAGCGCGCCGCCGGCCCGCTCGAGAGCCGCTTCGGCCTCGGCCGCGTAGCGGCGCCGGCTGGCGGGCTGGTCTGCCGCGAATGGATAGACCCGGTCCCACAACTCCGCGAAGTGCGAAAAGGCGACCAGGACGTGATGACCGATTTGGAGAAAGGTCGATCGGCTGTGCTCCCAGGCTCGCCGCGCATCGTCCGGCCGGCCCAGCGCGGCATAGGCGATGCCAAGGCCATGATTGGCGAACGCCGCGGCATAGCGAGCCGCCTCGGTTGCTCCCGGGCCGAGCGCAAAGACCGCGAGAAACCGTTCACCCACGGCGGCCGCTTCATGCAGCCTACCCGCCAGGCCCAGGAACCAGGCCGACACGGATCGCCGGTTGTCCAGACCCGCGCGCAGGAGTCTCGCCGCTGCCAGATCGTCCTCACGTGACGGGGGGGAAACCGGGCCCGCGAACGCCACAAGATACCGCCCCCAGAATGCATCGGGCCGCTTCGCGACCTCCGGGTGCAATGCCTCGACCGCCTCAATGCCCTCGAGCATCACGGCGAGTCCCTCCCGGAAATGGTCCGAATAGCAGAGAAAGAGTCCTCGGGCGTAATGGGCCTCCGCCGCCAACCCAGCATCGCCCGCCTGGGCAGCGAAATGCACGGCTTTCACACAATCGTCGATGGCGCCACTCGGGTCAGAGAAGCGAATGAGGTGTGCCCGGCGAAAGAAAATCTGGCCACGCGTTCCCGCGCTTCCGGCAACATCGCCGAGCAGCTCGGCCGCCGCGCAAAGCCGCTGGGCCGCGGTGCGCCAGGCATAGGCGCGCTGGGCGCGGTCTCCCGCCTGGATCAGCCACTCCCAGGCCCGCGCATCACCCGCCTGCTGCAGGTGAAAGGCAACCGCATCCGGCTCGGGATTGACGTTCGCCAGCAGCGCCTCCCCGACCCTCTGGCGCCAACTCCGCCGGCGTGGCGGCAGGAGGCCCTCATAGAGCGCCTCCCGCGTCAGCGCGTGCACGAAGTGAACACGCGCGCCATCATGCTCGGCCTCCAGCAAATGTGCCTCGACCGCCCGCTCCACCACGTCGAGCAACGCGTCCTCGTCCAGCTCCGCCACCGCGGCCCAGAGCGCGAGTGGGACTTCCTGCCCGATCACCGCCGCCATCGCCAGCGGCTTGCGCGTCTCCTCTCCGAGCCGAATGATGCGCCCGTCGATCACCTGGCGCAGGAGGGCAGGGACCAGAACGCGGCCGAGTTCGCCGAGCCGCCAGACCTCGCCCTCCCTGCACACGAGCCCTTCTTCCTCCAGCGTGCGCAGCAGTTCGATGGTAAAGAACGGATTTCCCTCGGCGTGGTCCGCCAGATAGGCGACGAGGCGATCCTCTTCCGGCCGCGCCAGGCGGTATCGCCTCCCAACCAGCGCATGCAAGGCTTCCCTGTCGAGCCGGTGTAGGTCGACCCGCTGCCCATCCGACTCGCGGACAAGCGCGGGGAACTGCCGCGAGAGGGGATGATGCCGATGCAGTTCATCGCCCCGATAGGTCGCCAGCAGCAGAATTGGCCAATGCCGCAGGTGCGGCCCCACCGAGCGCGGTAGATCGATGCTGGCCGGATCGGCCCAATGCAAATCCTCGAGGATGACCAGGGCAGGCGCGAGAGCGGTGAGCGCGGCCAGGAACTGCCGCACCTCGGCGAAGAGTGCGGCCTGATCGGTGACGGAGGCAATCGTCCCGCCCGCAAAGGCGGCGGGTGGCGCGGGCAATTCAGGATCGCGCCGGCAATCCTCGAACAGATCGAGCCAGGGGCCATACGGCGGCGTGTTGGTCAGGTCGTAGCAGGAGCCGATCAGCACGCGGCAGCCGAGGTCCGCCGCCTCGCGGCTCAGGTCGCGTGACAGGGTGGTCTTGCCGATTCCCGCTTCGCCCCCGACCAGCACGAG
>CAYSXO010000439.1:0-3549 GCA_964434995.1 uncultured Sphaerobacteraceae bacterium | reverse complement strand
CAGCTTTCGGGCACGATGGGGGGCCACACCATCAACCTGCACCAATTCGCGCGCGATGGCATCACGCTGCTGGGCCATCTGCGCGGCATATCGAGGGCGAAGGCGTCGTTCTGGCCTGACCTGCGTGAAAACCTGAACACGATCGATGGCTTCGAACGCGAAGCGCTGCAGATGATCGATGGGTACATCCAGGAGCACGGCCTCGATGCGCCGGTCGAGGAGGTTCCGCACCCGCGCGACGGGTTCGACCAGCCGATCGTCGAGGAGGTCGATTTGCACGCAGCCGGCATCACCACGGTGATCTGGGCGATGGGCTACACCTTCGACTACAGCCTCGTGAAACTGCCAGTCCTGGACGGCGACGGTTTCCCAATTCAGAGGCGGGGCATCAGTCCCTTCGAGGGGTTGTCCTTCGTCGGAATGCCCTGGATGCCGGCCGAGCGGTCCGGCTTTCTGCTCGGCGTGAGCGACGCCGCCAGGCACGTCGCGAACCAAATTGCCGGCGCGAGCAAGGGCCAGCCAGAGCCGATGATCCCGCCGGAGACGGAGGCAGCATTGGTATAGAGTGGGTTGCAGATCAGGTGTCATGCTGAGCTAGCGAAGCATCTCGTTTTCTCCGCGAACGTCCGCGCCAATAAGCCGAGATCCTTCGTTCCTCAGGATGACAACGTGGCTGGATCTCGCTCCAGGTTCGGCAGGGCGGCCAGCGGGACCGCCCTGTGCCCGCAAAGGTGATCGCCGCGCTACCCCTGGAGCTGAAAGCTGTCCCGGCTGAAACAGATGACGCCGACCCGCAACTCCGTATTGGTGGCCTCGGTGCAGAAGACATTGACCACCCACGCGGCGCCAGAAGACTCGTCATGCGACTCCCGGATCATGCATGGCGCCGTAACCTCACGCGCGCCCTGGAGGCCGCCGCTGATGGCGATGAATCCCGCAGGGCAGAACGCCCGCATGGTGACGCCCGCGTTGGCGCTGACCATGAACGGCTCGCTCTCGGCACTGGCCAGGCCGATCGGTTGGCATGGGCATTTCTTGCGCTTGCGCTTCTTCTCTGCCCCGGCAGAGCGGCGTTTGCCCTTCGCCTCTACCCCCACGGCAAATCCAGCCATGCCCAGCAAGGCCGCTCCTGCTGCCCCAATCGCGCGGACAGCCTCCCGGCGCGGCGTTTCGCCGTCAAACGGTTTGATGCCCCGAGACAATGCGATCACCTCTGCCTCCAGTACAGCATGGCAGGGTCCGCACGCCGCGGACACCCGCATCGTAGCCGTGCGTCTCATAGGCAGATGTCCGAGCTGCAGTTTCAGGCGATTCGCACGCTCGCCGTGACACTCCGCACGCATCGAGCGTTTACCTGAGTGCATGCATCGGTCGTCTTCACACGCTCCCACGGTTCCTGAGTCGGCGGAGGTGGCAGATGCCACGAGTGCTCGGAACCCTTCCCGCGGCAGCCCCGCATCCCTCGGACGGCGATGCCGACGACGCGGTGCTCGTCGCGCTGGCGCAACGTGACCGGCAGGCGTTTGCCCCACTCTACCGGCGCTATGTCGACTCGGTCTTCCGCTACTGCGACCGCTGCCTGGGGAACCGCGCGCTGGCCGAGGACGCGACGAGCCTGATCTTCACCAAGGCGCTGGCGGCGCTCCCGGCCTACCGAGGCCACACGTTCCGCTCCTGGCTCTTCACGATTGCCCACAATGTCATCATCGACATGCGCCGGCAACGAGTCGTCCGCTCTCTGGATGAGGCTGCCGAGCTCGTGGATTGGACCGCCGCGCATTCCCCGGAGGCCCAGGCGCTGGCCAGCGATGAGCGGCGCACGATCACGGCCCTGCTGAGCCATCTGCCGGATGACCAGCGGCATCTGCTGGAACTGCGCCTGGCCGGGCTGACCGATGCCGAAATCGCGCGGGCGCTGGGGCGCAGCCACGGCGCGGTCCGGATGAGCCAGTACCGGGCAATCTCGAAGCTGCGCACGCTGGCGGGCGTGATGGAAACGCCGCAGGAGGGGTCAGATGCCTCCCGGTGACGGCATCCCGGTCGTGGATGCTCTGGGGGAATATTGGGACGGACTCATGGCGGGCACGGCGGAAGTTCCCGCGCCTGAGCTCGAACCTCCTTTGGTCGCGGCCATCACCCGGCTGCGGCTCCTCGACGACGCGCGGCCACCCGACGCCGTGTTTGTCCGGAACCTGGAGCAAGCCCTCCTCAACGAGGGCGAGCCCGTCGCTCCGGCCGGCGCCACCGGTTTCGTCAAGCTGGACGTGAGCGGCCCGAATGGCCGCGTGGGTCTGCAAGGCTCCCCTCTTGCCTCGCGCGGGATTCCCGGCGCCCTGGAGCGCCCCGGCGGCCCCGAGCGCCCTCACCCCCCAGCCCCCTCCGCCAGTGCGCTGGGAGAGGGGAGGCGAAGGCGACAGGATGCTGGGACGTCGTTTCCGGCGATGCTGGCGCTGGCGGCGCTCATGCTCGTGACGCTGGGGCTGGTTGTCGCCGGCGGACTGCTGCATCGGCACGCGGGGGAGCGACGCTGGGCGCCACCCGTCCTCCCCGCCATCCAGAGCGATCCCGTCGAGTTCGTCTGGCAGTCACAAGGTGTGCCCGACCTGCTGGCCACCCGCTCAAGCACCGATCCGCTCCCGTTTAGCAGCCCCTATCACCTGGCAGTCGATCCTCAGGGCAACATCTGGGTTCCTGACGCGCTGAGCAACCAGATCCGTATCCTGGCTCCCGACGGCGCGCTGGTTCGCGTCTGGGGCAGCAAGGGGCGCGATGAGGGGGAGTTCAACCTCGCTCATGGACAGACGTTCGGGTGGTATGGAAGCGGAGCCGTTGCCTTCGACACCGCGGGGAACCTCTATGTCGCCGATCCGGGGAACTTTCGCATCCAGAAATTCGCGCCTGATTTGCGTTTTCTGATGGCCTGGGGAAGCAAGGGTGAAGACGACGGGCAATTTCTCGGCCTGAAGGATCTGGCAATCGACGCGCGGGGCCGCGTCTATGCGCTCGACACGCTGCGCCATGACATCCAGGTCTTCGACACGGACGGCGAATTCCTGACACGCTGGGGCCAAAGAGGCGTGGGCCAGGGAGAATTCCTGAGCCCCTACGGTCTCGCTGCCGACAGCGATGGGACCGTGGTGGTTGCCGATACCGGAAACAATCGCCTTCAGAAATTCTCATCCGATGGCGCCTTCCTGGCGGCGTGGGGAGGCATGGGGACCGATCCCGCGCTGTTCCGGGAACCGGACGATCTCGCCATCGACGCCCTGGGCCGCATCTTCATCGCCGACTCGGCAAACAACCGGGTGCAGATTCTCGATGCCGATGGACGGTTCCTGGCCCAGTGGGGGTCGCAGGGCAAGGGGCCCGGCCAGTTCAGGGTGCCTGTCGGCATCGCGCTCGACCAGGCCGGCAATGTCTACGTGACCGAGAGCGTGAACAGGCGGGTGCAGAAGTTTCGGGTGATAGGTGATGGGTGACGGGCCAACGGCTATTGGCAGTTGGCTCTTGGCTTTTGGCTCTCGTCGTTCTCCCGACCACCCTGACACC
>CAYSXO010000438.1:0-3555 GCA_964434995.1 uncultured Sphaerobacteraceae bacterium | reverse complement strand
ATGATCGTCAATGGCGTACGCAATTCATGCGTGGCCACCGAGAGAATGGCGCTCTTCAGCCGGCTTGCCTCTTCAGCCGCCTCTTTGGCCGCGCGCAACTCGTCCTCCGCCAGTTTGCGATCAGTGATGTCGATCATCATCCCGTGCCAGCAGTGCGGAGCCCCCTCGTCGTCAAGGAGAAGCGATGCCTCGTCATGGACCCAGACCACGCGGCCATCGCGCGCCAGCAGCCGGTACTCGAGGATGAAAGGGCGACCGGCGCTGCTTGCCGCGGCCACCGCCGCCAGCACCCGATCCTGGTCATCTGGATGCAGACGTCTCACCCAGAGATCCGGATCGCTGACCCACCCTTCGGGCGAGTAGCCGAGCATCTGTTCGATGCGTGGGCTAACGTAGACCGGTCGGCCGAGCGCCTCCGCGTCGTCGATGTAGACAGCGGCGGGTATCTGCTCGACCAGGGTTCGATAGCGAGCCTCCGCCTCACGCAACGCGACGCCAAACGCCTTGAACTGCGTGATGTCCTGCACCTGGGCCACAAAATAAAGAGGCTCGCCATCGCCGCCGCGGACCAGCGAGGCCGTAAGCCGGCCGGTAATCGTTGCCCCCGTCTTGCAGATGTACGTCTTTTCAATCTGGTAGGTCGAGATCTCGCCGGCAAGGAGTTGCGCTCGCAGTCCGCGGTCTACCTCGACGTCGTCGGGGTGCGTGATCGCCTGGGTCGTCGTTGCCAGCAGCTCCGCCTCGGTATAGCCGACGATACGGCAAAGCGCGGGATTGACCTGCAGAAAGCGTCCATCATGCGAGACGAGCGCCATCCCGATCGACGATGCGTCGAATGCGCCGCGGAACCTCGCTTCGCTTTCACGAAGCGACCGCTGAGCGTGCGAGAGCGCTTCGATCCCGGCGGGCGACTCCCCATCGAACAGGCTTTCGATTGATCCGGCGTGTTCCAGATCTGGCTGGAGGAAGACGAGCGTGGCCCCGCCAGTCTCAGCGCGCATGCGCGAAACCCAGACCCTCACGCACAGGAGCTGGCCGGAGCGCGTCCGAATCCGCGGCACTCCGGCATTCGATCCCCGGGGCGAACAGGTCCGCGGCTCGACGAGCCAATCCCGTGTGCCGGAGAACAGCTCGCGTAGTGATTTTCCGGTGAGACGAGCCCTGTCATACCCAAAAAGGTCTTCCGCCGCCGAGTTGACCGCAACACAGCGCCCCTGGGCGTCGGCGACGAGAACGGCGCCTTCCAGGCCCTGAATTAGCGCATCATAGTGTTCGTGCCCGGTGGACACCGTCACCGTGGTTCACTCACGCATGAAGCGCGCTTTAGTGAATTGAGGTTCCCCGCGCATCGTGGTTTCATGGTCTCTGGACCAGCCGACGCCGCTGGGCGAGCGGAGCACGGTTCATGTTCATCCTGCCGCATCCCTTGTCCAGCGATTCTACTATTGGCGAGCCTACCATGCGTGATCCTGACAACGGTTGTCGCCTGGCTCATTCCCCCGCGATTGGACCTGCCGCGATCCCATGACGCCGGAGGAGGTGTGATTCTGGGGCGCGATCGACTCGCACGGCTCCGTGACGCGTTGTCGCGGACACTCGGCCTCTATCGCTCAGCGTTTGCCGAGCGAAACGTGGCGCTCCTTCTCGGCGCGGGGTTCGCCTCAGAGCTTGGCGACTGGTTCAATACCGTGGCGCTGATTTCGCTTTCGTTCGCTTTTGGCGAAGGCGCCTCGGGCGTCGGCGGCATGCTGGCCGTACGCATGCTGACGCGCCTCCTCGCGCAGGGACCAGCCGGCGCGCTGGTCGATCGAATCCCTGGGCGGAAGCCCCTCTTCATCAGCCAGATGCTCATGGCCCTGATTGCCACGTCGTTCGGCTTGCTCGTCTCCTACCCCGAACTCTGGCTACTCTACCTGCTGGTCGTTCTGCTCGAAGCGACAAACTGCGTTGCGCGGCCTGCCTTCATGGTCGAGCTGCGTCTCGAAGCGCCAGAGGCGCTGCGGCCAGCCGCCAATGGCGCGCTCTACGCCAGTATGACGACGGCGCAACTGATAGGACCCCTGCTGGGCGCGGTCGTCTTGGCGCCGTTCGGACCCGGCGCGGTTTTCGCGCTGAATGGCCTCACGTTTCTGGGCGTCGCCGGCGCCGTGGCGCTGATGCGCGGCGGTCTGCAGCATGTCAGCGCGAGTCCGGTAAGGAATGACGAACCCGGCGTCGCCAGCACCGGCCCGACGGGCTATCACTGGCTGCTGCGGCGTCAGGATCTGGTCTTCTATTCACTCGTCAGTCTCAGCCTCGCGCTCCTGGTCCAGGCCACCATCACGCTCTTCGTGCTGCGGGCACATGCCTTTGGCCTTGGTGATGGCGGCGTGGGGCTCTTCTACGCGGCGGTCGCCATTGGCTCGGTCACCGGCAGCGTCGTGGCCGGCGCCATCAGCCAAACCACCACGCCCCTTTACCCGGCCGCGATCGCCATGACGGTTTGCGCCCTCGCCCTGGCCGCGTTCGGCGTCGCCGGGGCCTTGGCGGTCTCCTTGCTGATCCTGGTTACTGCCGGCTTTGCCACCGACTTCTACGAGGTGGTTGGCCTCACCTACTTCCAGCACTCGGTTCCCGAGGGAGTGTATGGGCGCTTTTTCTCGGTCTTTCTCCTCGCGCTGAGCGCCGGAGGCCTGGTGGGCGCGCTGGCCGGCCCGCTCCTCGAGCACGCCCTGGGCGTTGAAGGCGCGTTGTTTGCGCTGGCCATGCCCGCCGTCATTCTGGCGGTCCTGTTCGCCGTTCGGTCGCGGGGCTGGGCGGCAATGCCCGAGCGGCAGCCCGCCGACTAGCGGGGAGCACCCGCCCGGTGGATCGACCGCTAATTACGACGCTTGCGTCCGCCGCGTGATGAGCTGCGGGGCGAAGCGCTTGCGCGGCGAGCCAGCGCGGACTCCCGTTGGCGCGGCGACAGCGTCCGCGCTCTCCCTGGCGGCAGCCGCTCGCTCTTCCATATATGCGCGATACGCGCGCTCGAACAGATCGACCAGTTGTGGATCGAACTGTGTGCCCTTGCCTTTGTGCAGCTCGATGAATGCTGCCTCAGCGGTCATGGCTGGCCGGTAAACGCGGTCGGACGTCATCGCGTCAAATGCGTCGGCAATCGCGATGATCCGCGCGCCCAGGGGAATGCGCTCACCCACCAGGCCATCCGGGTAGCCTGAGCCGTCCCACCGCTCGTGATGATGACGAATGACATCGACGCTTGGCTTATACGCATCGAGCCGGCCAACGATATCGGCGCCAACGGCGGCGTGCTGCTGAATCTCCGCGCGCTCCTCGTCTGTCAGCGCGGATGGCTTCTTCAGTGAGCCGTCGCGCGAGCCGACCTTGCCGAGATCGTGGACGTGCGCCGCGGCGATGATCGACTCGCTGGTCGGTTTGGGAATCTGCGGCATCTGGCCGAGGGTCGCCCGCACGTAGTCCGAGACGCGGATGTATTCGGTCTGCCGATTGGGGTCGCGGTGGCGGAAGGCCGTCACGGTCAATTCCTGGCCGCGTCCCGTGCGGCCCTTGGCC